>CAZKXO010000209.1:0-6787 GCA_964556525.1 uncultured Saprospiraceae bacterium | reverse complement strand
ACAGATTGCAAGGCTGTTATAAAATGTAAAAACTAATGACATCTAGATAGCTCTTGAGAATTTGAGAATTACTATCTTTTTCACCTGCCAACATATCGAAGTATTGTGCCAGCCTGATGAGTGGAGTAGGAAATTGTCATCTGCAACTTTACTGTATGCTTCTAAAAATATTAATCGCCTCTACTTTGTTTTTTACTCCTAGTTTGTTGTAGATATTATGAAAGTGTTGCTTGACGGTGCTAAGACTAATTTCTAGTAGCTTCGCAATTTCTTTGTAGTAGAGACCTGTGTTGAGTAACTGGAGTAATTCCATCTCACGGCTTGTAAGGTTTTTCATTTTGGTATCCGTGTTTTGTTGTGGTTTTGATCGGAATTGCTCTATTAGTTTTCTGGCAAGAGTAGGGCTAATTTGTGTTCCTCCTAGATGGAGTATTTTGAGTGAGGCAAAGATCTCGTCTAAGCTGGTTTCCTTAAGTATATATCCTGTGGCACCTACTTTAAGACTTTCGTAGATGTTTTGGGAATCCTCATGCCTTGAAAAGATGCATAATTCTACATTTGGTAAAAGTTGCTTTAGAGTTTTGATAGCAAAGATCCCTGAGGAATGAGGAAGATTTATATCTACCAACACAACGTCTGGTGGATTCTTAGGCAGGAAGGTGATAGCTTCTCGTGCTGTGCTATAGCTTTGTGTACAGCTAAATCCATGCAGACCTGCTACTGAGGATATAGAAGATCTTACTTTGTTATTTTCTTCTACTATCGCAAGTTTGATCATCTTTTTTTGTTTGGACGACGATGCGAGACGAGAGCTGTTCATGATTTTATTTTTCTGTTTGACAAAAGAGTATAAGTGGACTATCCCACAAGGTATAGGAAGACTATCCCAGCCTCCACTTGGGATAGTCTACCAAATAATTAGAAAGAAATATTGTAAGAGTAAAGGTCGAGTATTATCTACCTGCTATGCACACATACTACTGGCCGCCACATCCATCTATAAAGGCCTGAAAGACTCGACCTAATTTCACCTCAAAGCCTGCTATTAAATCAATGAATGTACCAGAATCATAATCGACGTTGGCATCTATAACCTGATCAGAAATTATTTCCCCAGAAGCCTCAAAGTCCGCAGGTTCGGCTTGTATGCCAGTCAGATTAAATACAGAGGCACATGGGTTGGGTTGGATGTCTATTTCGAAGTCAACTATAAACCTACTCATAGGCGAAGAACAAGGACTCGTTATAGGCTGAAACATGCCAAGATTAAATAAAGTAGAAAACATCATCCTTCCAGCTCGTAATCCATGACTTGTCTGTGGGGGTACTGTAAAAGATGTACTGGTTACACCGCCACCTCCGAACCAGACATTTTCTATCAGCCATTCATCAGTATCTTCAAAATCGCCATCATGATTAAGATCTATCCAGAAGTTAGTATACCACTGTCCTGTCATATTAGGGTAATTGGCAAGGTCATACTGGACATTGTCCACAATACTAAATTGTCCATCTACAGTTATATCCCAATCTGGATCACAAGTGAGGTTATCATTAAATAGCACTGTGATATTTCCCGGGTCTACGATTCTTATACTATCTGGTGTCAATGTGTTACATGGTGTTGCAGTCTCACAATAACCACCTGGATAATCAGAAGTTATAAGTACCGTCTGACTATACTGATCTGCACTGTTAACTGGAATTACGCGGTACCAATAATTTACTCCGCCTACTATTTCTCTGTCTTGATAATAATCTACGTCGATATGTACTGCTCCATTGTAGATGGCTCTAAATCCACTTGTAGCAGACACCTCCGATCTTTCTATGATGTAACCCATATTATCTGTCACATTGGTCCAGCCGATATAATTATAAAGATGGTTGTTAGAGGTAGTGTCTATTGTGGGTGCTACAGGATTAGTTGTTGGAACGAATCCTAGCAGGTCGTAGTCTGGATCATTTAATCTAAATGCTAGTCCATCTTCCATTACGGAATCTTGCTGAGCTGTGAAACTATTTCTAGTTTGGCTATAAGGCGACATGAGATTAGTCAAGTCTGGGGTATAAGGGTTTCCAAATATATCGGTAGGGTCTCCACTAAATCCAGGGTCAGCTGGTGTATCACATAAGCCGTCACCGCGTCCGAATTGAGAACAATTAGCTTGTGGTCCTGATCTTGGGACATGTTCTGCCCCAGTGACATTGTTTCCTTGTTCTGTGGTTTGATGCGTATGGCTGAGACCTAGAAAGTGGCCATATTCGTGCTCAGGTGTTTCTGAGGTCTCTTGGAGATTTGTATAACGGATTCCAATAAATGCTTGTGGAGTATTGGGATTATTGGGAAATGGAGCAAAACCACCTCTATCAGATGGACTGTTGTATAGTACTACATTCAGTGCATCAGGATCACCTAAGGGTCCAAAATAATTATTAATCAGATCAGGATTGGTAATGCTGTTTGATAAAGTGTAGAGTGCAGTACTATCTACCACTCTTTTGTCAGCAAGAAATATTCTTGCATCTTGATCAATTGCGTAATGATTAATTTTTGAAAAAATCCAATTGACCCAAGTTGTATCAAAGAAAAAAGGCTGATTGCCATTGTCATCTCTGATAATACTAAGTACAACAGGTATACAGGTAATGCTTCCTGAATTTCTCGAATCAGCATATTTCTGAGTTGCTTTTATTCTATTGATTTCTTTGATGTAAGCTTCTCTATCCAAGTCGAAGTCTAATTCAAAACCACAAGAAATAGGCGAATGCTGATGTGTATTTGTAGTAGAATAAGTTTCTTGTCCGATCAAGGAGCCTATGCTAAAGACTAGGCAAAAGTGGAATGTGCAAATTAGTGCTTTCATTGTAGCAGGGTTTGTTAATGAATAAGAATGATGAATTGTTATTAGCTGATTATCTATAGTTGCATACTATTTTCTTGCATGGCTTTTAGTATTAAGTTGCATGCATTTTTTGCATCAAACTTTCTGATAAGACTTTTCCGATGTGTATTAATTGTAAACTTGGAAAGAAATAGTCTGGAACCGATTTCGGGATCCGTATATCCAAGTGCTATTAGTTTCAATACTTCTTTCTCTCTAGCTGTAATTAGTACCCTTTTTTTTGGAGTATACTGAAGTATATCTAGATTTCTCATCTGTTAGATTTTTAGATTCCTAAAAATAGGGAGAGGTAAGTGTTTGGGCATATAACTTTTGTTATACGATAGGGTCAAATACTAGGATAAATAAGTCTCTTGCAAGATAATTAGGGCCATCAATCACCTGTTGGCCAGAAGAAACAATAAGCGAAGAGCAGTACATTGCGATTTTTATAGACAGGGAATAGATAATGCAATCTATCGATTATGGACAAGAGTTATAAAGTTAGATTTAGCCAGTTTTCTAGCGCAGTTCCTACTTCTGAAAAGAAGATACTGTTTTCGCAAAAAGTAATTCTGGATATTGATTATTGGTTTCAAATCTGTGATAGTGGTTGAGATTTGCATTATGGGTTACATATTAACTGCTCTATACATTAAGTAGTTGTAGAATCATTCTTATGAAACACTTCCTACTACTGTGCATAATCTTGACGTCGGGTTATGCCCTAGCCCAATCTGCAATTAGATATCAAGGCGTCGTCTATGATGAAAATAATGAACCCTTAGTATCCACAAATTTTCGTGTATCATTTTCTATTCTCACGGGTAGTCTAGATGGAACTACAGTCTATACGGAAGAACACGAATTAATGACCGATGAGTTTGGCGGCTTTGAGGCATTCGTAGGTCGAGGAGTACCGATCACTAATGACTTCGGAGAGCTAAGTTGGCTAGAGGATTCTCATTTTTTAGAAGTTTCCTCAGATATAGATGGAGATGGCCTTTTTGCGAGAATAGGCGTCTCCGAATTTCTTTCTCTTCCCTATGCTTTTCATGCAGCAGTGGCACATAGGGGCCTTCCTGGTCCACAAGGTCCTCAGGGGCCTCAGGGTCTTACTGGACCTGCTGGTCCTCAAGGCAATGAGGGTCCAGTTGGTGATGACTATCCATGGTCAGGAGCTGTGGGTCCGCAAGGTGCAAAAGGGCCAAGAGGTCCGCAAGGGCTTTCTGGTCCTATAGGTCCTAAAGGCGTCGATGGCAATCCTAATGGACCTAAAGGTGCAACTGGAATCCAAGGTCCGAAAGGTTCTGTAGGACTAAGCGGACCTGCTGGTCCTCCAGGAGATAAGGGAGAACAAGGTCCAATGGGCCTTGCTGGTGCTCAAGGTCCTCAAGGCTTACAGGGAGTAACTGGACCACAAGGATTTTCTGGAGATAGAGGTGATGAACGCGGAGATTCTGGTCCGATGGGTCCCGTTGGCTTGCCTGTACCACCTGGAGACTGTTCTGCAGGAGTGGGTCCAATCGGTCCTCCAGGACTAGCTGGTGTAGATTGTTTTGATCTAAATGGAAATGGGATTGGAGATGCCTCTGAAGATATCAATGGAGATGGCTTGCATGACCAAAGAGATTGTCAAGGACCACTGGGTCCTATAGGCCCTCAGGGAGCAGAAGGGCCCAGAGGTGTTCCAGGACTGGCCTTTGACCTAATCTTGTCCAGTCCTCCAGAGGCGATATTGCACAGTGTCTATCTCGATGATGGTACTAATCGCGAAGACGGTAGAGTTGGATTTAGATATTATAATGGTCAAAATTGGATAGACTTGTATTGATATGAAAAAACTAGTTAAGCTTTGCATCTACCTATCATTTTCCATTATCATGTATGGGCAAGCACCTTTGGCCTTTAATTATCAAGCTAATATTGTAGGAGCAGATAATAAACCTCTAACTAATACTGATCTCGGATTACGGATAGCCATAATCAGTCTTAGTAATCAGCAAGTGGAGTTCCTAGAAGAAAACAGAACTACTACAGACTTTTCCGGAATGTTTATAATCAATGTAGGACAAGGCAATGTTATTGAAGGGTGTATAGCAGATATTGCTTGGGGAATGGGGCGCTATGCTTTGACAATAGAAGTGGATTTGGAAGGGGGAAATAATTACGAACCTCTTTTTAGTGAAGAAATATATGAAGTCCCCTACGCTTATTATTCTGAGACTGCTACCGAAGTTCTATTACCTGGGCTGATAGGTCAGCGTGGGAAGGATGGTATTCCAGGTGCGCCTGGTCTCAGAGGATTGGAAGGTAATCGAGGACCCAGAGGCAGAACTGCAGGAGAAGGTCCAAGAGGCGAAAATGGTGATCGTGGCCCTACAGGCCCAATAGGACCGCAAGGCCCGGCAGGAGCAAGTGGAGGACCGCCTGGTGATCCTGGACCTCAAGGCCCCAAAGGAGATCCTGGTCAAAATATCGGACCGCGTGGCCCCAGAGGTCCTACAGGAGATGCTGGTCTTATGGGCTTAGACGGACCTATAGGAATACAAGGACCTCCTGGCCTCTCAGGTCCTCAAGGAATCCAAGGACCTCCTGGTACTGCTTCTAATATCAAAGGCCCTCAAGGACCTCCTGGACCAAGAGGAGAAGATAGATTCTGTATAGGTCCACAAGGAGCTCCTGGAAGACTAGGAATTGTTTGCTATGCTTGCGATACACCAGGAGGAGATCCTAGCGATAAGGATACAAATCATGATGGTATTTTTGATATAAGAGACTGTCAAGGACCACAAGGTCCTCAAGGACAAGAAGGTCCTCAAGGTAAACGTGGTGAGCAAGGAACATCTGCGGCATTTAGTCAGACAGCTACTGTGCCTAGCCCAACCATGATGACAATCTATCTAGATGACGGAACCAACAGAGCAGATGACAGACCAGGCTTTCGTTACTGGGATGGCAATGAATGGAAAGACTTATAAACTCAAGGGAACATGAACTACTTAAAATATAAACTGACAGCAATATTGATTTGCATTCTTGTTTTAGGTTGGGGACAAGTACCGAATGCGATATCTTTTCAAGGTCTGGCTATAGATAGAGATGGCTTACCAGTGGATCAAAAAGAACTGACGATAAAGGTTGAGATTCTTACTGACCTTTCCACTAATCTTGTCGCTTATCAAGAAGACCATCATGTCCGTACTTCCCAACTTGGACATTATAATTTGCAAGTAGGAAGAGGCGATAATCCCGTTAGTATTTTTTCGGAAATCAATTGGCGCCAAGGACATCATTATTTGAGACTCGACCTCTCCGATAACGAAGGTGAGTATAGGGCGCTAGTTACGATGCAATTTCTTTCAGTGCCTCTGAGCTTATCCGCTGAGGTTTCTGCTTCAGGTATAACTGGTGCACCAGGTCAGCCGGGTAACCAAGGTATCCAAGGTCCAGTCGGTCCTCAGGGAATTACAGGACCTAAAGGCATACCTGGAGAAGCTGGTGTAGGACTACCGATCGTTGGACCTACAGGAAAACCAGGTCCACGTGGTCTTATTGGTCCACAAGGAGGGCTAGGTCCTTCTGGTACAGATGTCGGAGCACCAGGGCCACAGGGTCCACCTGGACCTCCTGGAGACGATGCCTTAGGACCACTAGTAGCAGGGCCCAAAGGCATGGCTGGTGCTGCTGGCCTCCAAGGACAGCAAGGCGTCCGTGGTCGACAAGGCACTATAGGTGTACAAGGCCCACAAGGTCCAAAGGGTGAAAAGGGTATAGGTGGCGGACCGCAAGGTGATTCTGGTCCACAGGGCCCTCAAGGAATAGTCATTTTGGTACCAGGTCCACGAGGAGAACCTGGATTACCTTGTTTTTGGAGCAGCTCAGAACAGCGTCCCATAGAT
>CAZKXO010000208.1:0-6860 GCA_964556525.1 uncultured Saprospiraceae bacterium | reverse complement strand
GTAATGTTTTGGGATCAAATATTTTTAATTCATATGCTGTTATGGCGATTCCATCTTTCTTCGGGAACTTACTTATTCCGCCCAATGTGATTGCATTCAGCTTACCTTTTATGCTAGCTGTAACGATTCTATTTGGAGTCATTACGATGTCCAAAAAGATAGGAAAATGGGAGGGATTGTTACTCCTTATCTTTTATGGATTCTACCTAGCTGAGCAATTTAAAGCTTTGAATTAATCCAAAAAGTAACTCTATTTACAAGTATAGCCCCGATATTATCGTTATTATGCAAAGCGTTAGTTATTTCGCTTATAATTAAGTAGATCTAGAAGATATTGATACATTCAGAATATTTAAGTTTTTGTAGTAATTCGCAGTACCATTTCAAGATGATAATTTGTCTTATAACCATGCTTGGAATGAGTTTGTTTTGTTCAGCACAGGTGCCGCCTAGAGCAGTCTATAATTTTGACAATCTAGATCTCTCGGAAGCAACTGGAAATTTTCAGAATGGAGAGGCTTTGAATAATGACTTTTATGATTGCGGAATAGGAGCAAACTCCAATTCATTGTTTTTTGATGGGAGTACTGATACCATAGCTTTAGACCCTGCAGTCAAAGACATTTTTGCTAATGACTTTTCTCTAAGTTTCTACTTTAGACCTGATAAGAATATAGACAACTATACCTTGTTTTCTATTCAAGAAAATTGCGAACGAGACTCATCACTAAACATTAGATACACTACGCAAAACGAACTGAGAATAGAGTATGCAGCAAACATTGGGGATGCGGTAAGATTTATACATCCATTGGATCCAAATGCTTGCTGGCACTACATGGTGTTTACCAAACAAGGCACCAACTTTAAACTCTATGTCAACGGAGAGCTTATAGAGACTGTTTCATTCTTAGGTAGCATTGCTCTGGGGAGAAATTTCCCAGTTTATGTTGGTTATTCTGACTGTGTAGGTAGATTTGATGATCACTATAGAGGTCGGATAGATGATATTAGAATATACGATGTAGCCTTGACGGAAGATGAAGTCAGAGGATTGAATTTTTTTCCTGATAGAATTACTTCACAAGACACAACTTTGTTTGTAGGGGACTCATACCAGATTTTTACTGGAGAGACTTGTGCTAATAGTATTAGTTGGACTCCAGGTCAAGGTCTTGATGATCCTTTCTCGGCGGTGCCTATAGCAACACCTAGCGAGACTACAACTTACTCCATAGACTTCGTGCATGATTCTTGTACAAGTACAGATACGGTCAGAATTAGCATTGTCCAGGAAGAAGATACAAATTGCAATAACTTGCAGCTTCCTCGGGCATTTACACCGAATAATGATGCACTGAATGACACTTATGGAATCAGTAATAAGTTCATCGTTAACTCGCTACAGAGGTTTGAAATCTTTGACAGATGGGGTATGAAATTGTTTGAAACAAATGAAGTTTTAGAAGAGTGGGACGGCACCTTTAATGGACAATCGATGATGCCAGGTACTTACGTGTACAAGATAGAATACCTATGTATGGACCAGATTTTTCAGAAAACCGGTAGCTTTAATTTGATAAAATAACTTGCTTTGAAACTTCAATTTACACAGGATTTTTCGACTATTCTTTTGGGCTTAGTGTTCGTAGGAAGCATTAGTTGCAAGTCTGATGTAAAACCTGTTACAACAAAGACAGGTGGTGAAATGACTCCAGCTAAGCAAGTTGTAAGTCCAGAAACAACTGCACAGGCAGATGATAATAAGACTACTAATATCGCTAAAACTAAAGTGAATTCGTCCGCAGAAGATCAGACTCTGAAAGAAGTTGTAACAACTGCTAAGCCCGTAGAAATACCTGAGTCCATAGGAGCAAACTCAACTCCTCAAAAACCTGCACAAGCAAAATCACAATCAAAGGCAACACCAAAAATAGTTTTCGATAAGATTAGACATGATTTTGGTGAAATTACACAGGGAGATACTGTGGACTACAATTTTGTCTTTAGAAACGATGGTTATGCTCCTTTAGTGATTAATTCTTGTAAAGTTACATGTGGCTGTACTCAGCCTAGTTATCCCTTCATTCCTATAGAAAAAGGTGAAGAAGGATATATCGGTGTAAGGTATGTATCTGTAGGAAAAGAGGGTATGCAAAAACCACTTATTACTGTCTTTACAAATGCTTCCAAAGAACCTATAACCTTAATGATGTCGGGCAAGGTTACTCTCCCTACAGATGATAAAAAAAACGTGGAAGAACAACCAATTGATTCTACAAAAATCTCAACTATAAAAGATACTCTTTCAGAGTCAAAATAGAACTTATCTTATAAGTGTTACTTCTCCTGTGTAACGAATTACTTGACCATCCGAAAATCTTACACTGGCGAGATATACATAGACACCTTGTTCCGCATTTCTATTCTCTACTCTTCCATCCCATCCATCATCTTTGCTATGTGGAAAGTCTTTTGCTGCTTCAGGTAATTCGAAGACCAGATTGCCCCATCTATCATAGATATAGAACTCATCTATACGTTCCACACCACGACCAGTGAGTATCATGAACCTATCGTCTATCGAGGAATTTGGATCAAAAATATTAGGCCTGTATACTCTACGAGGAGTATCTAAGTTTATCGTTATTTCATCCACAGCGGTACAGCCATTCTCATCTATAATCTGTACAGAAATAATGTTGCTCGTTGTGCCCGTATATCGGACCCTGTCACAGAGCTGAGAGACAGGGTCTCCTATGCATTCGAAGACTTCAGCTGGGGTCCAAATGATATCTGTGATGATCGCATTATCTTTGAAGTCGGCTTGTAATTCCACAGGTCCATCTCCTATGTCGACTTGCAATTCGGAAGGACCTAAATCAACGTAAAAGGAATCAGCTAATGGAATCTCAAAAAGTCCAAGAAAGGTACTACATCCATCCGAGTCAAAGACTTCTATAGGATACATGCCAGGACCAAGCATAACACTACTATCTATCGGAAAGCGGTCAAAAAATGCACCACCATCTATTGTAAATGAGTAGTTGCCATTTCCTCCACTGATTGTAGAAGTATCTATACCCAAACAGATTCTTTGTCCAGCACAAGCTGGTCGGTCAGCAGAGGTTATAATTTCCGCAAAGATAGGGTCATCTCCAGTGATTTCTTCTTCGATTGTGGCTGTACAACCACAGGCATCTGTTATTGTCACTTCATATACTCCTGCTGGTAATACTGTAGCCATCTCTGTATCAGAAAGATTGTTTGGCCATTCATAACTGTAATCACCACAGCCTCCTGAAGCACTGACGGTCAGACTTCCTCCACCGCTGTTCATGCAACCTATATTAGTAATATTAACTACTGATAAAAATAGAGTATCAGGATCGTCTATAGTCACTGTATCCAGTCCTATACAGCCTTCTGTATCAGTGATGGAAATAGGGTAGGTGCCAGCACAAAGGTCATCCCTATTTGCAGTCTCCTGTCCATCTAGTTCCCAGGTGAAAGTATAGTCTCCACCATTTAATGTGCCACCAGTTGCAATAAGATTTACTTCGCCATTACATTCACCAACACATAGACTGATACCCAACTTGGAATCAGTATCTAAGAAGATAGAATCTGGTTGCATTACTTCAAACTCCAACTCTATAGTACAGCCATTTTCGTCAGAAATAATGACTGAGTGCATGCCTACACCAAAGTTGCTATTTGTGTTTTCGAGACCATCGGAGTCAGCATCATTATTAGACCAGACATAGCCAAATGTGGTTTGGCCAGAGGGGTTGGTTAAGACTCTAGCTGTTATTTCCGCATCTATAGAACCATGACATATAGTGTTAGAGAGCAATTCTACCTCTGCGGTGAATATTTCTGGATCTTCTAGAATGATAATAATATCCTTATTGCATCCTGCTGCATCCCCCACATTTACAAGATAGCTACCAGCTGGTAGGTTTGTTGCAACACAAGAAGTGGTTGTAATATTAGGATCATCCCATACACAAATAAGAGCTGGTCCTCCTGGAATTCCTTGGATAGCAATGATTCCATCATCCCAGCCTGGGCATGTAGGATTAGTAATGGCTGGAGTAAAATCTATTTCATCATCATTTTGTAGTTGTACCCTGGTTGTCGTTCTACATCCGGTACCAATATCCTCTATTGTGATTTCATATAACCCTGCTATAAGATTTGTCCTGTCACAACGGTTAATTCCAGGTTCTGGAACTCCTTCAAAACTCCATAAGCAATTGTATATCCCTGAACCTCCTTGAATGTCAAGTATTTCTATTTCTCCAGGAACGGCATTGTTCGGGTCGCAGCTGGTAGGACTTTGTTGTTCTATTTCAAAGGTCAAAGAACTAGGCTCGGCTATAGTAATTGTATCGGTCTGTACGCATACATCAAAAGGAGTGGCAACTGTTATAATATAAGTCCCAGCTGAATCCGTTCTAAATATAGGTGTAGAGCCCAAGCCAGACTCATTTTCTGTAGACCATTCAAATGATAAATTTGACTCATCCATGCCATTGAAAACAACTTCTAATTCTGCCTCTACACTGGAGTCACTGCAGTCTAAATCGCTATTGAGTCGGGCTTCTATAGACAAGAAAGCACCTTGTTCCAGGTCCACAAAAGTGTCTTTTTCGCAGCCAGTAAAATCTGTTATTGTAACATCATATATGCCTGACGGTAAATCAGTAGCTGTGCCTACAGTAAGAGTAGGGTCGTGTTCCCAATTGTAAGTATAAGGTGCCTCACCTCCGGTAGGAGTAAGCGTGGCAGAACCATTTTCTTCTCCACAATCTGGCTGTGTTTCTTCTATCTCTATAGTCAATAAATCTACATCGAAATCTGGGATAGTAAAGTTTATAGTTTCCCTACATAGAGTCTGAGTAGGATTAGCAGCATCTATCAGTTGTACATTCCATACGTAATCCCCTGGAGATAGGAATGCTGTATTAGCATTGGGGTTTCCACAACCTGTCCCTACTCCTGCAAAAGAACAATCCGGTCCGACAGAGGTTCTCATTACAGCGCCGACTCCTACTTGAAAAAGTGTTACTTGCCCAAAGCGTCCTATACCAAAATTGTCAAGACGTACTGAAGCAGAATAGCCAGGCCTGCTGCAGTCAGGTGGTATAGTGTCAAAAATCAACGGCAGACGATTGCGTATTGGAATTCTGATACATTCTTCCACTATACAACCACTGTTGTCTTCTACTTTTATGGTGAAGCAAGTGTCTTCTTCCATAAAATCGAAAGTAGCCATGGGATTTTCTTGTACAAAATCTGTAGAAGGTGCAGCATCATTAAATTCATATTCGCCACCTGGAAACGGATTACCACCTGATGCGGTAGCACTGATTTGTCCATTAGGATCAAATAGGCAGAAAAATGAGTCTACTTGCGCAGTGATTACAATCGGCGGAGTATCCAAGAGGATATCATCTGTAGTCTCCGTGCATCCGGACGCATCTGTAACCGTTAGTGCATATCTGCCTACCGCTAAAGATTCAATAGTATCGATGTCTTCAGTAAAAAAGACACCGTTAGATAGTCTTATTGTATAGTCTGGGGAACCTCCTTGATCTGGGGTCCCACCTGAAATGCTATATCGGATTTCGCCATCTCTAGTGTTCGCACATCGTGGATTGATAGGCTCAATGTCAATGTTAATGGATGGTACTGATCTGTCTAACTCAAAAAAACCGTCAAAGAAATTACTCATATTTCCAGCTTCATCTCTCAGAGTAATTGTGTATTCACCTTCTGGAAGACTGTTAAAGCATATCTCTTGGTTTTCAGTTCTCAAGGTATCCATAATAGGTTGACCAGGGGGAGGGACCTCGATTTCATAGATTATAGGAAACGTTGGACCACAGGCAGAAAAGCATACGCTACCAGATGAGTTGCAAATATTTAAATTAGATATAGTTGGTTCTTGGCAACCTATACAAATCTCAGTCTGGTTTACATCGAAAGTGATACTGTCTCTAGTACAAGAAATTCCTGGTGGAATCAATCTTTGAAATTTTGTATTAAATGTAGGATTGAATACTGTACCTTCTGGGTTAATTAAAAAGGAGCATTCTCCAGATTTGTCTAAAGCCTCAAAGCAAATTGTCAGGAATATATCTCCATCAGCAAGAGTATCTGCTTCTCCAATAGGATGTAACCAAATAATATTGATAATACCTTTGTCGACATCTCGGGGGTTAAAGAAAATGTCACCATCTAGGTTAGGTCCTGTAGATGGATTTCCTGGGTCATCAATAAATTCCATTAGATTAGGATCGAAACCTAATCCAAATTCTACTAATTCAACTCCTGTAAAATTTGAAGTACGAAAGTTTATACAGAATTCCTCTCCTGCATATACATTGGGATCTGCAGGAAATCCTGCACTTATAACTTCCAATTCAAATCCTAGAATAGGAACAGTATCATCACACTGATCTTGTGAGAAAAGGGGAGAGATACACAGAGAAAAAAAGAGCATCAAAATGCTCCTACATAGGATTTTCATGAAAACGCGTTTCGTCAAACCACAAATATATGTGGAAACTTATATATGTAAGCTCTTTCTAATGAATATTCTAGTTAAGAAATATACACTTTCAGCTCAGTTCCACTTACTTAATAAATACTATTATTAAGGTAAACGTTGCCTAGGACAAAATTATGTCATTGACTAGACAATTTAGAGCCTCTAATGTTTCAGAGATACGCGTAGAATCAAAATGCAGATAGAACAAAAAAACCCTATCGACATTGTCGATAGGGTATGTTAATTGGTCTTCGTTAGTTTATCTTATAATAGAATTGATACCAAAGTCACGTTCCAGTAT
>CAZKXO010000207.1:0-6968 GCA_964556525.1 uncultured Saprospiraceae bacterium | reverse complement strand
GTACATGAGCATAGATAACCTGCGATTTATTATACATGAGATGTTAGAAGTAGAGAAATTATGCGAAATCGACAGATACAAGGATTATGATAAGGACAGTTTCGATTTGATGATTG
Source organism: uncultured Saprospiraceae bacterium (assembly GCA_964556525.1). Lineage (GTDB taxonomy): Bacteria > Bacteroidota > Bacteroidia > Chitinophagales > Saprospiraceae > RFSX01. The sequence continues at coordinate 6,852 of CAZKXO010000207.1, read as the reverse complement.
ATTCCATAAAGACCTTTTCAGATAAGGTCTTATATCCTGTTTTTAAAGAGGCTGATGAAGATCCTGCTAGATTTGAAGATGGGAAAATCCATGTACATCCAGTTGTAGGTGAACTTATGAAGTATGCAGGGGAAAATGGTGGAATAGGTGCCACTTTCGATTATGATATCGGAGGAATGCAATTGCCGCATACTATTTCAGTTTCTTTATCACATATAATGCAATGTGCCAATAATTCTATGCCAGGCTATATTGGTCTGACTACCGGCGCTGCTAATCTTATAGTTAGTTACGGGTCAAAAGAGCTTATAGATAGATTTGTACCTAAGATGATAGAAGGGAAGTACGCAGGTACAATGTGTCTTACTGAACCACAGGCAGGAAGTTCATTATCTGATATTACGACCTCCGCTACACCTCAGGAGGATGGTTCATACAAAATTAAAGGACAGAAGATTTTTATTTCGGGTGGTGATCATGAGTACTGTGAGAACTTTGTACATCTTGTCTTAGCTAGAATAGACGGCGCACCTGCAGGCACTAAAGGTATCTCATTATTTGTAGTCCCTAAGAAAAGAACAGATGGAAGTGGACAACTTGTGACCAATGATGTAATTACAGCTGGAGATTTCCAAAAAATGGGTCAGAGAGGCTATTGTACTACACATCTTGTTTTTGGGGAAAAAGAAGATTGTCGTGGTTGGTTAGTAGGAGTAGAGAATAAGGGCCTCAGAAATATGTTCCAAATGATGAATGGCGCCAGAATAGACGTGGGACTTATGGCTTGCTCGGTTGCAACTGCTGCATATTACGCTTCTCTACAATACGCAAAGGAAAGACCACAAGGTCGTCGTATCTTGGCAGCAGGGACTAAGAATGTGGATGCAGAACAGACAACGATTATTAATCATCCCGATGTCAGACGTATGCTCTTATTACAAAGAGCGGTAATTGAAGGCTCCCTAGCCTTGCTTTTGCAATCTTCAGTCTATCATGATCTTTCTATGGAAGGCCCTGAAGAGGATAGAGAAAGATATCATGATTTGCTAGAGATCCTAACCCCTATAGCGAAGACTTATCCATCAGAAATGGGTAGAACAGCAATTAATGCGGGCTTGCAGATTCTTGGTGGGTATGGGTTCTGTACGGACTTTCCTCTAGAACAATATTATAGGGATGTGAGAATTATGTCATTATATGAAGGGACAACCGGCATACAATCCTTAGATTTGCTAGGCAGGAAGGTAGTAATGAAAAATGGTCAAGCCATGAAATTCCTTACCTCAGAGATAATAAGCACCATAAAGGAAGCCGCAGTATATGAACCTCTTGCCCTTTATGCCCAACAATTAAAAGAGGCATCGAAAGATCTTGAAACAACTTTAATGCATCTATTGCAGTTTGCAATGGGTGGACAGCATGAAAGATATATTGCCGATGCAACCATATTTATGGAGTATATGAGTAATATAGCTATTGCATGGCAGTGGCTGAAAATGGCAACCGTTGCTCACATAAACCTGCAAACTGGGAACAATACTTTTAGTACTGAGTTCTACGAGAATAAGATTCATACGATGAAGTATTTCTATAAGTATGAATTGACCAAAAACTATGGTCTCGCACGAATTTTAAAGCACGACGAAATATTAACAATTTTAGAAGAAAATCCAGTAGTACTAGCGTAGCGTGATATTTGAAATTAACTAAAATAATATGATTGAACAGATTACAGAGAAGTTTAGCGAATCAGCATCAAATGCAGCTCCGATAGGAGCTACGATTAAGTTCTTACTAGATGGAGACGCCGTGTTTATAGATGGTAATGGAGAAGCTAATCAAGTCACTAATGAAGACAAGGATGCTGATTGCACGATTACTATGTCTGTAGAAGACCTGGACAAACTGCGTAAAGGAGAGCTAAATCCTATGATGGCAGTAATGAGTGGAAAAATTAAGATCAAAGGAGACATGGGCCTCGCAATGAAGCTTCAGTCTTTTCTTGGGTGATAGAATTTTATGGTTTCAAATTGTAGCTAGAAGTAATCTTAGCAGATTTTTCTAAAATTTTTGATACGGAGCAGTATTTCTCCAAAGAGATGTCTATTGCCTTCTTTAGCTTTGCTTCTTTGATATTACCCCACATTAAGTAGTGGAGGTGTATTGTCTTAAACTCTGTGGCATCTGCTACTTTGATACGTTCCCCTGTCACTTCGACTTTGATATCACGTATTTCTTGCTTCATCTTTTTCAGGATGAGTACGATATCTATGCAACTGCATCCTGCTGCTGCCATCAGTAAGATTTCCATAGGACGTACACCATTGCCTTTACCTCCGATGGCAGCAGAACCATCGAGTAAAATTGAGTTATTAGTCTCATTGGTGGCAATGAAATTTACATGGTCATCTATTCTACTTAGTGTTACTTTTGTGATATTGTCGCTCATTATTTTCTGAATTTATAGGGCCATTCTCGAGGATAATTCTCGTAGATGCCATTGAGATATATTTCTCCTTGTTCCTTTTCTAATATTGCTTTAAACTGCTTGATATTGCTAATTTCCTTTCCATTTATGCTGGTTATAATATACCCAGGATCCATATTCACTGATTCTATTTTACTGCCTTTATAGATGCTGACTACCATGACACCTTCCGTAGCATTTTGCTCTTTTTCTTTAGAGTCCAAATCTCTAAGCTCAAAGCCTAAGTCAGTGAAGAGCTTATCCTTTCTTACTGCAATATAATCTGTAGTATTCTTCTGGTTTCTCAGGATGGCAGTAGTTGTTTCTCTGTTACCATTTCTTACATAATCGATACTGATATTATCTCCTGGCCTGTATTGACTTATGATTTCAAGAAACAATGGTCTAGAAGTTGTTGCTTTTCCATCTAATGCTATGATGACATCTTCATATCGTAACCCTGCATCTCCTGCAGCACCTGACTTTTCTACCATGTCTATAAAGACACCTTCTATCTTGTCTAAATCCAATGCTTCAGCCCTGGACTCATCTACACTAAGTATTGAAATGCCTAACCATGCTCTCTGTACTGCACCATATTCTCTGATATCTCTAATGACTTTCTGTACCATGTTACAAGGAATTGCAAAAGAGAAGCCTTCGTATTTACCACTATAAGTAAGGATGGCTGTATTTATACCTACCAGTTCGCCAGCAATATTGATGAGTGCACCTCCGCTGTTGCCAGGATTTATAGCAGCATCTGATTGGATAAAAGATTCTATGCCTTGCTTACGGAATATATTGATATTTCGAGCTTTAGCACTAACTATACCTGCAGTTACACTTGAACTCAGCTTAAAGGGATTACCGATCGCAAGAACCCATTCTCCTATTTCTAGATTGTCGGAATCGCCAAACTCAAGAAAAGGGAGACCCCATACATCCAATTTCAATAAGGCGATATCAGTGGACCTATCATAGCCTATCATTTCGGCTTTGAACTCTCGCTTATCTTCAAGTGTAACTTTGAGTTCATCTGAGTTCTCTACGACATGATAATTAGTCACCACATAGCCATCAGGAGATATGATTACCCCGGAACCATTAGACTTTATGTATTTATCCTTTTCAAAACGGGAATCTTTAATCTGAACAGATTCCAAAGCTACCACACTATTCTTCGCTCTGGCAGCTGGTTCTATAAAGCTGAGTTCGTTAAGAGTCTGTTCGCGACTAAGTACAGATGGTGATCTATTGTCCTCTATTTGCGTGACTAGTTGTGCATAATTCTCCTCATTGACAACAGTTATACCATTGATATAGCTGTGGTACAGAAACACCGTAATCAGTGAACATATACAAGCAATTATTATCGTATTAAGACTTTTTGCCATATGACAAACTTAATAAGTTTACAGATACAACCCAAATGACTAGCTTTATGTTATCGTTAGTAGAAGAAATAACACAGAAGATTGAAAATAGATTTCGTAAAATATCATGGCGCAGGTAATGATTTTGTAATCATAGATTGCCTAAGGGAAGAATACAAGGCATTACATCTCAGTCTATCTCAAATAAAAAAAATCTGTGATAGACACTTTGGAGTAGGAGCAGATGGCCTTATGTTACTCAAAGAGGATGCAGACACTGATTTCCTCATGGATTATTATAACAGTGATGGTAGGCGGTCTTCGATGTGCGGAAATGGTGCCAGATGTATTGTTGATTATGCACAAAAATGTGGCTATGCTGAGGAGAAAGTAGTCTTTATAGCGCCAGATGGTTTGCATGAAGCCAGTAAAGAAGGCGATCTGATCAATCTAAAAATGGGTGATGTCAAAAGTGTAGAGCTGACTGAGAAAAATCATTATTTCTTGGATACAGGTTCTCCTCACTATGTGGTTTTTGAGGAAGACATAGAACACTTAGATCTTATCAAGGAAGCTCATCAGATTAGATATAATAACAGATTTGCAAAAGATGGCACCAATGTTAATATGGTAGAACTAGATGGCTCTAAACTTAAACTAAGAACTTACGAAAGGGGAGTAGAGAATGAGACGCTGGCTTGCGGGACAGGGGTAGTAGCAAGTGTACTCGCACTTGCTGAAAAAAGTAAAATCCAGACCAAGGGTACTCAAGAAGTTAGTGCCAGAGGAGGAGAGTTAAGTGTTAGTTATGAACGTGGTTCTGAAGGATATCACAATATCTGGCTTAAAGGACCAACTAAGGAGGTTTTTACTGGTTCTCTTGATTTGGATTTGCTCACCTAGTTACCTAATTCCAACTCAAGATTCATCTTTGCATTATTGAGTTCTGATAAGGCATGGTAATCTGTAAGTCTTTTAGCCAAAGCGATACCATCTGTATAAGTCTGTAAGGCCAGAATTTTCTCTTCTAAATATTCATAGAGCTTCGCAAGATGATAGTATAGACCTATATAATCGGAATCGTTCTCTTTAAGCTGAAGATAGTACTTTAGAGCCATATCCATTTGCTGGTTGGTTTCATATTCCTTTGCTATTGCAAAGAGCAAAAAGCTGTCATTTGGACTGCTTTTAAGGAAATTTAGGAGTTTCTCTAGTCTTTCTTCTGTCATTGTTATAGAGTCGAAGGATACGAATGTAAAATAAATTATATTTGTTTGCATTTCACCATTATCATGTTAAACAAACGATTTGTTTTAGAAACATAAGAAGGTGAAATTCACCAATATTTGATGAAGAAGATTGATTTAGAAATTGTTGCTCTATCACATAGTGTTACACAATCGCATAATTATGCAGTTGTTCTGGGGGAACTAAATGGAAACAGGCGTTTACCTATAGTTATTGGAGGTTTTGAGGCTCAAGCTATAGCAGTAGCTATGGAACGGATGATACCAAACCGGCCACTGACCCATGACCTATTCAAAAATACTTTGGATACATTCGGTGTAGATCTCAAAGAGGTCGTTATTAACAACTTACTGGATGGTATTTTCTATGCACAATTGGTCTGTTCTCGTGATGGTAAAGAGTTTGTTATAGACTCTAGGACTTCAGATGCTATAGCCATGGCTGTAAGATTTAAAAGTCCAATCTACACTTTTGATTTTATTATGGAACAGGCAGGGGTTGTACTGGAAGATGGAGGTGAAGAAATAAAGGGTAACATCATAACAGAGGACAAGAATCCAGATTCCTTTGAGCAGTACTCCCTAAAAGCTCTTCAGCAAATGCTAGAGAATGTGTTGGAAACAGAAGATTATGAAAGAGCCGCAAAAATTCGTGACGAAATAAATAAGCGCCAATCCGAGTCTGACTAGAACTAACTAAATTAGAGCTGCCTTAGTGTTACGATCAAACTATCCATCATTTCTGATGTGAAATCCATATGAGTTACAAATCTTACTTCTTTTGGACCAAAGGCAGAAGCTGTGATATCATGACTCTTAAGTAGCTCCACAAATTCTTCAGCAGTTTTATCTTTCAATGTAAAGATCAGAATATTGGTCTTGATAGGATGGACAGCTGTTACATAGTCCTGTTCTAATAATACTCGTCCTATCTCCTTAGCTCTATCATTATCTACTTTGAGCCGTTCTATATTATTTTCCAAGGCATATAGACAACCTGCAGCTAGTATTCCAGCTTGTCGCATCCCACCGCCCATCACTTTTCTGAATCTTCTGGCCTCCTCTATAAAAGCCTTATTACCAAGTAAAACAGAACCCACTGGCGCACCTAGTCCTTTTGACAAACAAATACTTACACTATCAAACAAGCGCCCTATGCTTTGAGTTGAATCATTGGTTTCTGCCAGCACATTAAACAACCGCGCACCATCCAGATGAAAGAGTAGTCCCAAGTCCTTACATGTCTGAGACAATTGCGCCAACTCATCATAAGTATAGTAGTTGCCTCCTCCTTTATTTGTGCTGTTTTCGACTACGACGAGCTTGGAGATGGGTAACCAATCGTATCTAGGCTTCTTAGCTGCAATAATATCCTCAGGCCTAATCTTTCCATATTTTCCATGAATAAGATTCACACCTATGGATGAGTTATAAGCATATCCAGCCGTCTCGTATTGGAACACATGAGAGGTATAGTCACAGATCATTTCGTCCAGTGCTTTGGTGTGCACTTTGATTGCAATCTGATTTGTCATAGTGCCAGAAGGACAGAAAAGACCTGCCTCTTTGTCAAACATCTCAGCCAGCTGGGATTGCAGATTGTTGACCGAGGGATCGGTACCAAAAACATCATCTCCAACTGTAGCAGTTGCCATTGCTTGTCTCATTCCTTCAGATGGTACAGTCACAGTATCACTGATTAGATTTATGTGCATGAATCTTCTATATTTGCTTCAAATCTAATAGTTCTGAATGCCTTTTC
>CAZKXO010000206.1:0-6999 GCA_964556525.1 uncultured Saprospiraceae bacterium | reverse complement strand
CTCATACAATATTAACTCGACTATAAAGCTAATAAATATGTACTAAGATTTATCCTTGGCGACAAGACCTTCTTTCAAGCTGATTTGGGCTGTGAGTTCTCCTTCCGAAACAATGTTGTTACCTACATAGACAGTTCCTTGCATCTGAAAGATACCTCTTCTGATTGGAGCCAATAGTTCCATTTTTAGAATAAGGGTATCACCAGGTTTGACCAGACGCTTAAACTTTACATTGTCCATCTTAAGAAAATAAGTATTGTAGTCCTGAGGATTGTCAACAGATGTCAATGCAAGTATCCCACCAGTCTGAGCAAGTGCTTCCATTTGTAAGACTCCTGGAAAAACAGGATTACTTGGAAAATGTCCGGTAAAGAAACCTTCATTTACAGTGACATTCTTGATTCCTACAACATGGTTCTCGGATTTTTCTATAATCTTATCAACAAGTAAAAACGGATACCTATGTGGAATTAGAGCTTTAACACCTTCTATATCCATAAATGGATCTTCCTCTGGTTTGTATATCGGTTTCCCTTTTAGTTTTTTCTTTTTTTGATACTCTGATCGCAGGAATTTTGCGAAGGCCACATTACCAGTATGTCCAGGTCGCTTTGCAATAATCTTTCCTTTGATAGGCATTCTCAGAAGATACAAATCTCCAAGTAGGTCCAATAATTTATGTCTTGCAGGTTCATTGGGATAATTAAGTGTAAGACCATTTAGTATCCCATTATCTACTATGATATCTTCATCCACATTGAAATGCGCTGCCAATTCTTTCACCTTAGACTTTGGAAAATCTTGATGGCTGAAAACGATAGCATTATCTACACGTCCACCTTTGATTACTCCTTTTCTGTGTAACTCCTCTAACTCATTGACAAAAACAAAGGTTCTAGAAGGTGCTATATCATCTTTAAATGAGATGCTGGAGTTGTAGGCTGCCACTTGGCGACCCACCTTTGAGCTATATTCTATGATTGCAGTAATATCTGACTCGTCATGGTCTTCGACTGGAATATAGATATAACTGGCTCCACTCTGGGGATCATCAAACTGCAAGGTTTCATCTAAATCAAGATACTCTCTTGCTGCCTCCTGATCCGTTATCCCTGCTTGACTGATAGCAGTTACAAAAGGTTCTGCACTTCCATTGAGAATGGGTACTTCGGGTCCATTTAACTCTATGGTCATATTATCGATACCCAGTCCATAGCACGCCGATAGCAAGTGTTCTGTGGTAGAAACAAGATTATCTCCTTTTTTGAGACTTGTACTTCTGAAGGTAGAGTCTACAACTGTGAGGGAGGCTGGGATGAGAGGTTGGTCCTCTAGATCTACACGTTTAAAAACGATTCCTGAATTGACTTCAGCAGGAAGACAAGTCATTTTGACCATTTTCCCTGTATGTAATCCTATACCTTCTAACTCAAATTTATAACTGATCGTCTGTTGATTCATACGGTTTTTGTTGAGAGTCTTGAAGCTCTCCAAGTAGTTTTTCTAATTTGCTGATTCGCGCTTGAAGGTCGGGCAAATTCTTGTATATAGCAAAGGATTTCAGGTAATTATTGTAAGCAATCGCAGGACTACCGTATAGTTTAGTTCCTGGCTTTCTGGTAGATTTGGTAACACCACTTTGAGCCTGAATCATAGTTCTATCCTCAAGATTTAGATGCCCTACTATACCCACCTGACCACCTATCTGGCACTGTTCTCCTACTTTAGTGCTTCCTGCAATACCTGTTTGTGCAGCTATGACGGTATTGCTACCGATCTCCACATTATGTGCCACTTGAATAAGGTTATCTAACTTTACGCCTTGTTTGATCAAGGTAGAACCCATGGTAGCTCTATCTACGACAGTATTGGCGCCGATTTCTACCTTATTCTCAATAACGACATTTCCTATCTGAGGAATCTTGACAAAAGTACCATCACCCTGCGGAGCAAAGCCAAATCCATCTGATCCAATGATTACATTGGAATGGAGGATCACATTATCTCCTATATGACAATCTTTATAGACTTTGACACCTGGATAAAGAATACAATTCTTACCTACAGTCACATTTTTTCCAAGATAAACCTGACCTAACAAATGGGTGCCTGCACCAACTTTCACATTCTCTTCAATTATAGTGAAAGCGCTTACATGTGCTGTGGCATCAACCTTGGCGGATGGGTCAACAAATGAATTTGGATTTATTCCTGGATCCCTCTGTTCTCTTGAGTCAAACAAGGTAAGTATCTCAGCCAGAGCACTATACACATTATCCACGCATATAGTGGGTATAGTAAATGGTTTATCAGCATATTTCTGATGTACAAGAATGGCTGAAGCGGCAGTGTTCTCAGTTTCTGAGATATATTTATCATTGGAAAGAAAGGTGATGTGACCAGACCCAGCTTTCTCGATGCCAGCAGCGCCGTTAATCTCTATCGACGAGTCACCTCGGACCGAACCCCCTATTAGTTCTGCAATTTTTCCTACGGTATAAGTCATTAATTTGGCAAGTATTAAGTTGAATATAGAATACTAAGCGACTTTAAATAGTCATGCAACTTTAGTACCGAAGTTCGATGGGTTTTTGACCAATCATCCCCTAAGATGACACGTAAAAGCATTAGTAATTCGTCTTTTCTGAATTATTTCACGACCGCAAATATAGTCAGTCTTGGAAAATTCATAAACAGAACGGCATGAGTCGTTTAGTTATTTAACAAAGTCAGAAAAAAATCTGAAAAAAATCATTACATAGATGATTATCAATGAGTTAGATTAATAATATTTATTATGATAGTGTTTTTGAAGACATCTGATGGCGAATCAGACATATAACTTACCTTCGTTGTTCACTCTAGAATGAAAGCAAACAAGTGAGCAATACCATAATTATAGGAACTAGAGGCAGCAGACTTGCCTTATGGCAGGCCAATAAGGTCAAAGCAGAGCTCGAAGCACTAAATTTTAGCTGCCAATTACAGATTATAAAGACTCAAGGAGATAAGATTCAAAATCTGGGCTTTGACAAACTAGAAGGAAAAGGCTTCTTTACCAAAGAAATAGAAGATGCCCTCATCCGAAAGGAAATAGATGTAGCTGTGCATTCGCTTAAGGATTTGCCTACTGAGCAGGTAGATGGACTGGCACTTGCAGGACTGTCAGAACGTGCTGATCCTTCCGACGTACTCCTGATACATCCTGAAAGTTTGGACAAGGAAAGACCTCTAGGTCTCAAAAAGGACGCCATTATAGGAACCTCTTCTATACGTCGAAAAACTCAAATCCAATCCTTGTTGGAAGACATCTCAGTGACTGACTTGCGTGGTAATGTCCCTACCAGAGTCCAAAAACTGAGAGACAAAGCATATGATGCCATCATTCTAGCAGCTGCAGGTCTGGAAAGACTGGAACTAAATCTTTCTGATTTGGAGGTAAAAAAATTGCATCCAAGAGAATTTGTACCTGCACCAGCTCAAGGTGTCATCGCCTATCAGGTGCGCTCTACTGACACTGAAATGCGCAAGATAATCGCACATATACATCATGCAGAGACAGCAAAGAGAACCAACATAGAGCGAAAAGTGCTCAAGATGATGGAAGGCGGTTGTCATATTCCACTTGGCGTATATTGCGAGCTAGATGTCGCTGGCAACTATCAACTTTTTGCAGCATACGCCAAAGACGAAAAGGAAAAGCTATATAGATTCAGGTTGTCACACAGCACCTCTTACGAAATGGCAGAAAGAATGGTAGAAAAATTATTGAATCCTGAAACTTAAACTGATATTTAAGGACTAAATCAATTTGATTACAACATGTATCTGATATTTGATTGTTCTGCTATAGATAAACCCAAAAATTGGAAAGCCCCTTTTTCAGATACATTTAACTGGCCGCGTATGATCCACCTCTCTTGGATTATTTTGGACAAAGAGCTAAAGCCGATTGAAGATCAAGATTATATTATCAAGCCAGAAGGCTTCTCCATAGACAGCACCATCGCTAAAAGGACACAAATAGACGAAGATGATATCGCCAACAAAAGTGAGCCACTCGAAGAGGTGCTTAAGGCCTTTGATGAAAGTCTGAAAAAAGCTTACTATGTTCTAGCCCATAATCTCAATTTCAATGAGAATGTGCTGGCAGCAGAATATCTCAGAAAAAGCATCAATCATTCTCTCTTCAGGAAATTGCGATTTTGTATTATGCAAGAAAGTACATTCTTTTGCAAGCTACCTAGCAAGACGGGTGGGTACAAATGGCCAACCCTCTCAGAATTACATGCTATCATTTTTCAGAAAGCTTATTCGCCGCATAACAATGCACGTGCTGATGTCATTGCTGCAACCCGTTGTTTCAAGGCACTTATGATGGGTAAGCAATTAGATGATCTCTTTGATGAAGACTGAGTCTAGTAATAAGATATTTATTTCTAGAGAATTAACTAAAGATTCTCCTTTCCTCAGACTAAGGCAACAAGGACATACCATCATAGCAGAGTCTCTTATTGATTTTCATCTTCTGGATTTCAAAGTGCACCCAAGCTATGATGCGGTTTTCTTTTACAGCCAAAAAGCTATGTCACATTTCTTGGACAATTATCCACACAACCAGCAGATACAATATGGAGTGATGGGTGAAAGCAGTGCTGCCTATTTCCATCAGCTTAGTGGTCATCTGCCTCAAATAATTGGTGCAGGCAACATGAAAGAACTTGCCACTACTATAAACCATCACTGGAAAAATAAAAAGGTGCTATTCCCTATAGCAACACAATCTTTGCTTAGTCTAGATCCTCACCTTAAAGTAGAACGGGCATGTGTACCTGTGTATAGCAACGAACCAAGAATGGACATAGAGATACCTTCGTGTGACATCTATCTCCTGACAAGTCCTATGAATGCCAGAGTTTTTCTAACAAGTCATAACTTTGGTGACGCCTTAGTATATGCTATAGGTATGACAACAGCAACTGAGATAAAGCAACTTACAGGCAATACTGTACTTTATTGTGCACAACCTTCAATAGAAAATCTTTATAACCTTGTGCTCACAAAAATATAATGCATGCAACAAGATCCTCTAGCTAAAAAAAGACATCTGGAATTCGTGAAAACGATAATTAAGAAAGGAAAAGTCTATACTATAGACAATGAGGATGGTATTGCCAGCGCAGATTCTTTGCTCTACAAAGATGAAGATGGACAGCCAAAAGGTATGATATTATTTTGGTCAGAAAAGAGACTAGCTCAAGCTCAGTGTAAAGCCGAATGGTCTGAATACAAACCTTCAGAAATGGCACTTTCTGACTTTCTGGAAAATGCTTGCATAGGTCTTTATGACAACCAACATATCATAGGTACAAATTTGGGCACTGACCTTATCGGCTACGAAATAGAGCCACTAAATCTAATCTTGGAATGTATACGAAAGTTACGTAAAGCAGAAACAAATCTTACATTCAAACGGTATGACAACATGTCCATTTTCGAGCGACTGGTCAAAGACCACCTTTCTAAAGATGCTGAATAGTTAGAGGGCTACGTTAGAGCTTCAGATAATCTTTCAAAAATTTCGTCTATACTTCCTATGCCATTGATCTTTTGTGAAAGATCTTGTTTTTCGTAGTAGTTGTAAACAGGGCTGGTTTTAGCCGTGTACTCTACTATTCTTTTTCTAATGACATCTTCATTTGCATCATCGGCTCGGCCAGAGGTTTTGCCTCTTTCCAGTAGCCGTTTTACAATTTCTTCGTCATCGACATTTAGGGCAAGAAGGTGGGTAACTTTTGTGTTTCTTGAGGCCAGAAATTTGTCCAATGCTTCTGACTGTCCTATAGTCCGCGGAAAGCCATCTAGTATATAACCTTTTTCATTTGGGGTCATATTCATTTTGTTCTCCAACATAGCGACGGTCACTTCATCAGGAACTAACTTTCCTTTGTCCATGTACTTTTTTGCCTCTTGACCAAGAGGTGTATTATTTCCAAGCTCATATCTAAAAAGATCTCCAGTCGAGATATGTGTCAACTCAAATCGCTCTACTAATTTCTTTGCCTGTGTCCCTTTACCTGAGCCAGGTGGGCCAAATAGAATAAGGTTTATCATTTTCTTTTCTTGATTAATTCCTAACAATCGTAGAACAAACTTTAGCACTGACATGGTTTCATTACTAATTAAAAAATTAGTCAATATTGATTGTTGGCCTCTGAATAGCCGATGTGGATAACCAGAATTGTAAATATAGTGATAAGCAAAGCGTTTACATAGTTACTAAGCCGACAGTGAAAAATTGGTTTTGTTACTTGTGCCCAATATTACAAAACATAGCCAATAGATAAAATTTCACATTACTAAAATACACTACAACCAAATATTAATTCAAATTAACTGCCGTCTCCATACAATAATTCTTAAACCCCATAAGTGCTTAAAAAAAGCATCATTGATTAAAAATTTAGCATTCGTTGCTTTATTTCAGGCGTTATCCACAGTTTAACACATGTAATCAAAAATTGCCTTCTGACTGAGATAGTAATGCTGATTTACTATTTTAGAGCTAGAGTTGTGTTATAAAGAGCTTTGCAATATTCTATTTCTCTTAGAAAACTTGTTATTTATGCTAAACAACCAACCAGCTGCTGCCCTAAATTTTCTCTGGGTGCTAATCTTCTTTTTTTCCAATTTTATTAGCTCCTACTCCCAAAAGACCGCTTCTGGCAAGCTTACAAATAGCAATAATGAGCCTGTTTCTTATGCACAGTTTTTTTTCAAAGACGACCAGTCCACAGGGACAATTTCCAACGAAGTAGGAGAATTCAAACTGTATATCTACAGCCATAACTTAGAAGATACCTTGATGATATCCATACAAGGATATGAAATCTATAAAAGCCGGTAAGTGCACTGAAAGAAGAGATGGATATCCTTATGACAGAGAGCAGTTTTGACTTAGAAGAAATTACCATTGTTTCAGATAGCTATCTCAAGAAG
>CAZKXO010000205.1:0-7049 GCA_964556525.1 uncultured Saprospiraceae bacterium | reverse complement strand
TAACAACTATAAAGAATCCTGAGGTTGTAGATTTGATTAAGGGAGGGGTACTGGTCTCTTAGTTTTACACTTCTCTACTACATCTTACAAATACTAAATAATGACCACTAACAAATATGGTAAAGTCGGCTGGTCACCAGACAAAATAGGAGACTTCTCGGGCAAAACATATGTCATCACAGATGCTACCAGTGGAACAGGTATGAGGCCGCCAGAATATTGCTCTCAAAAGGAGCCACTGTTGTGATGCTCAATAGAAATCCGAAAAAATCTGAGGACACCATCGCCAACTTTAAGTCTGCGCTCGGTAATGAAATAAAAGTGTCTGCTATACCATTCCTATCGCGTTAGTAGGCATACTACTGATAGGTGCAGGCCTTGGTTTTTACTTCAGCAATAAAACCAAACTCAATAGTTTTGAAAAAGAATACAAGGCTGACTCTAAGATTTGGTTGCAATCAGAAATGAAAAGAACAGAAAAAACTATAAAGACCTACGAAAATGTTGCACTCAAAATTTTTCCAGCTATCATAATTGTGGCAGGGATTACAGTGGCTTTTTCATCCAGTCCAAATACAAGAGCAAGCTGTATTGCAATTATAGCTTTTTTCATCGTCTTCCTCGCTTTGGATAACCAAGCGTTGAAGAGGATGAAGGTCTATCAACAGGAATTGGAAAGGGCATAACTCTAATTAATATAGTCATGCTATGTGGTATTTTACCATCAAGCGCCGTTATAACAAACTGAGTTTTTCTACCAGAATTCTAAATGAAAATAACAAAAACCTCATTATGAAAATACTAGAGTCAGTCAGATCAGAAGCGATGGAGCAATAACCAAGAATTAAATCACATCATCCAAATCACCGCTATGAGCTCTAGTGAAATGAAATTATTACTTACATATTTTCTGTTCTCAACCTCTTTCTTTGCAATAGGGCAGAAACATCTTGATTCTTTAGAATATGAACTTATACGGTCGACAGCTATATACAGAAACAACCTTTTAGCAAACTCGAAAGATAATATTGAAAATCTGAAAGACTTGCAACAAAGGTGGAAAGAAGTAGAGCCTGATCAAAATGTCTTAGATTATATACTTTTCAATGCTACCATAGCCATAGGTGCTTACGATAGTGATGCAACATTGATAAGAAAAAAGATAAATAAATTTGTTTCAGAATCTCCTCTAAAAGATTTTGTAAGCGACTACGACATAGAAATAATTAAACAAAATGCAGACATTCTCTTATTTGCAAACGACGGGTTTCTCAATTACAAATACCCATTTGGTGTTAGTTTAGATTCTGCTTATTTGGAAGAAATAAAATTCCTAAACATACAAAACGGTGAATCCCTTGCAGACATAGGTTCTGGAACAGGCAGTCACATCTTATTATTATCAATGATGTACCCTGAAAATGATTTTATAATAAACGAAATAGACAATCAATTATTAAATCTTATCAAAAATAGAATTGCACTAAATTCAAATATACTGGATACCATATCTAGAAAACTAATATTGGTAAATGGCTCTAGAAAACAAACAAACTCTCCTCGGAAAGTAGACATAATGCTTCTCCGCAATTCTTTTCATCATTTTAGCAAAAAATTAGCCATGCTGGAGTCCATTGACGAGTCTCTATATGATGATGGCAGGGTAATATTAGTAGAATCACTTCGAGGTAGTAAGCAAACAAGAGACGATTGTGAAAGCAAAATGCATTACGATAGCATTATAAAAATTATTAAAAAATCATCTTTCAAAATCAACAGGGAAGTAGTAAAGGATAGAAAACTACTGTTGGAGTTGGTGAAGAAATCATCATTTTGAGACTTAGTGGTGATCGTCCAACAGCTAAAGTTTAAGATTACCATTTGACCAAGTTCTCATTAATAAAACTATTCTCTCTGATTCTAATATTTAGTAAGTTGTCGAGAGGTGGTAACACCTCAGTTAGTCATTCAAAATCCAAGCTACTTTCGAAGCTTTGTTGGCTCAAAAACAAAGCCTACCTTCGCTGATAGATGCAAAATTACTTTGCTATACAACACAGACGACTTCGGCGCTGGCTGACAGACCTGGGTATAAATCCCTATGTGGGCTATGTCCTGGCATTCCTCGCTTTTTTCCTATCATCAAAGCTTTTGTTCTTCAAAACAACCTACGCCAGCTGGATATATCTCTTTGTAGCCACTTCTGCTATTTATAACATAGGTAACAGAAAGCGAAACAACAGACTGAAGAGCATCTTTTCATCCAAGGATTACCCTCTTATTAGAATTACAGAAAACTGTTTGGCTATCCTACCCTTTTGGGTCTACCTTCTATATGAACTGCAATTTTTGCAGGCACTTATAGTCCTTATATTGGCAGTTCTATTGGCCTTTGTTACAAGTCCCAAAATTTGGCACAAGGTCATACCTACACCTTTTAGAAGATATCCTTTTGAATTTATCGTGGGGTTTAGAAAAACATTTTGGATGGTGGCGATTGCCCATTTTCTAGTTTTCAAAGCCATACAAGTCGACAATTATAACCTAGGACTCTTTGCCTTGGTGCTGATATTTTTTATTGCCATGTTCTACTACCATAAACCCGAACCAGGATATTTTGTATGGATGCATACTAATAACACCGATGGTTTTCTAAAAGAAAAATTCCTTAGTTCCGTAGTCTGTATGTCTATACTTTCTGTGCTTGCTTTTCTTGTGATGCTTATAGCCTTTAGTGTCATGTGGCTAACCACCTGTCTGGTCTATCTGGCAGCTTTTGTTTTGCCAGGCTCTATGCTTGTTGCAAAATATTCTAGCTACCCACATGAAAATAATATTCCTCAGGCCATACTGTATGCCATTAGTTTCATGTTTCCCCCTATGCTATTATTTACAATTTGGATATTCTATAAGCAATCCAAAAGAAGATTAGATCCCATTTTGGAATGTTAGAAATAAAAAACCTAACCAAAACTTACGGCAGCACCATCGCTCTGAAAGATATAAACCTTGTCTTCCGTCCAGGTCAGGTCTATGGCATCGTAGGTGCAAATGGCGCAGGCAAAACTACCTTGTTTAAATGTATAGCAGGTCTGGAATCTTACCAAGGTGACATCTCTTCTCCTTTCCAGCCTGTCAAAGACCACTTGGGCTATCTGGAAACAAATCCAATATTTATGTCATACTTAACGGGCTGGGAATATCTTAAGCTGCTGTGTAAGGCGAAAAAGATTACGACGGAAAACTATGATGAACAAAACATCTTCGACCTGCCACTCAACCAATATGCCGAGAACTACTCTACTGGGATGAAAAAGAAACTGGCTTTGATGGGAGTACTACTTCGCAAAAATGAGATAGTAATTCTAGATGAGCCTTTTAATGGAGTAGACATACAAAGTAATATGTTGATTACGGCAATAATAAAAGAACTGAAAGCCCTCCAAAAAACAATCCTAATCTCCTCACATATTTTTTCCACTTTGAATGACAGCTGTGATGAGATTGTCCTACTGTCTAAAGGGAAAGTGACAAAGCAGGTGCAGAAAGACAGCTATGCCGCACTAGAGGAGAGCATGAAACAAACTGTTGTAGGAGATAAGCTGAGTAAAATAGAACTGGGTAGAGGCAATTGAATTACCAATAAAAGCTGGCTCCAAACCTATTACTCCTATATGAAATATCCTATCGTGCTTTCCCAAGATCTAATAAGAAAAGTAATCTACTGCAACTATATAACTAAGTTGTGAGTTAACTAACTTGTATTTCGACACATTTCATTCTATCTTCAGTTTGCTTTCTTAACAAACAATAACATGATCTATAACTATATAACTTTGAAGGCAAATGAATTTTGACACAAACAAATGGAAGGTTTATACCTGGAAGCACGGGGTAAGCCTTCACTGGATGATAAACCCCGGCCTCGTTGTTAATGACTTATTGCTTGGTCAAAGAGTAGCAAAAGTTTTCTTGGAAGACAAGGAATCTGACAGACCCAGATTCGAAAGATATTACATTCCCTGTCCACATTGTGAAGAAATTCATGACGGCCGTATCTGGTCTGTACAAGCTGGAGTTGCATTTAAGAATTGGTTTGGCTTGTATTGTCCTAACTGTGGAGATGTGATTCCCTGTCTTAGAAACTTACTCAGTACAGTTATCTTGATTCTACTCTTTCCTGTATTGTATTTTGTAAAAGACAAATTAAAGGCAGACTGGTTAGAAAAACAGCCTGCCAAATATGCTAAGGTAAATCTGAATAGTGTGACAAATCCCTTTGATGGTAAAGGCTGGCTTTACCAAGGACTGGGATGGGGAGTTCTCATGTTTTTTCTTATGACTTTTCTTGTGCCTTTATTTAGTGCAGACTCCATAGAATTGCATTCTGTTCTTATTGCTATTCCCACATGGATTA
Organism: uncultured Saprospiraceae bacterium; assembly: GCA_964556525.1. GTDB lineage: Bacteria > Bacteroidota > Bacteroidia > Chitinophagales > Saprospiraceae > RFSX01. The sequence goes on along the minus strand of CAZKXO010000205.1, from coordinate 2,632 downwards.
TAGGGGGTTTGACTTTTGGCTTTACAATGAAACTGATTTTTGGATCCAGAAACACTAAACATTCTGGTTAGCCTATATTAAAACAGCAGTTGGAATAAAGACCGTTGTTTATTGGAATTAATGACTACCCTAGAATAAACAGTGAATTTATAAAATTGAAAAACTCTCTATAACAAGCGAATCAAAAAGTATGAGATACCTCACCATAATATTTTTTCATCTTGTATTGTTGTCCTGTAATTCAGAAATAGTAAATAAAGAAATACAACCAAGTGGCATATTTACAGCTGATGAAACAGCTGAAATCTCAAAAATGCTAACTCAATTTAGAGCAACAATATGTCAATCAAAAATTCCTAATGCAAAATGCTGTGAAGAATATTTTAAAAACTATTGGGAAAGTCTTCAAAAGGGGTATATCAACACTAATATTGATAGCATTGAACTAATGAAAATACTGAGTCCGATAGCGAAGGGATTAGAATCAAAACTATTCTATGAAACTAAGTCGAAATTTGACAATAGAATTCCAAACACCTCTCCGCCATTAAATATTCGTGATTCTATAGAGTATTTCAGTGTTAATTATTACAAAAGCTTTATGCCAATATTCCAAGAATTGACTGTAAAACATTCACATTTGAAAAAAGCCTCACAATGGATCCAAGAAACAGGTGACTTAACTCCATCAATTCTTGTAAAAATATATTCGAATTGGGATAAGTATAATTATTTAGATAATACTGAAATGTTATTTTTATCGCTAATTATTATGTCTCAAACGGATGAACAGATTAAACAGATTAAATCTTATTCAAAAGCAATTCGGCCAATTGAAGATAAACTTAAAGAACGAGCCAAAAAGAGAATAACTTCAACATAGTGAAAAGCCAGTCTATAACTGTGAGTATCTGACTCCAAACGCTGACTATAGAGAATCTAAAAACTTTGGTAGCGCTAAATGAAGCCAAAATAACTAGAAGTAGAATTGCGGGATAAAAGATCGTATTTTTGAGTCATTAATACTTCGTAGTTCTATTCCAGTATTCATTTGGATTAAAACGTAAAAACAATATTGCTAAATATAAATCTACTTAATATGAATCTTGTACAGTCTTTAATAAGTTTTCTTAAGAAAAAAAATACGCCTGAAGAAATGGATGTTCCTGCTGGGCTTTGTCCTAACTGCTGGGGCAGAGAAGAATACAGCGGTCACTTTTACGAAAGAGTAATGCGAGAAAATTCGAATATAAACAAGAAGAATATGAAAGTAGGATGGATCAATGATTATGCAAATAAACACCTCTCTGGCATTGCATTAGTAAGAAAAGGAAATGGAGAAGAGTTAATATGCAAAAAATGCAGTATCGGATATCAGCATTCTGACGAGCATACGAATTAGTAATGCTGCATATAATTGTCCTCTATTCAGACACCAAATGAGTCTAACAAAAATTGGATTTGGAGGTGGGTGCCATTGGTGCACAGAGGCTGTTTATCAGCAGCTAAAAGGAGTAGTAAAAGTAGAGCAAGGTTGGATTGCCTCATCAGGCAAACATCAAGATTTCTCAGAGGCAGTTCTTGTTCATTTTGATAGTTCGGTTATAGATCTAGTAAGCCTGATCACTATCCACTTGTATACCCATAGCTGTACGTCTAATCATGCTTTACGAGAAAAATATAGGTCTGGCATTTATAGCTTTACTGAGTCCCAAGCTATACAATCTCAACTCATATTAATCACCTTACAGAAGGAATTTAAAGAGCCTATATTAACAAAAGTTTTACCGTTTATTAATTTTAAGGAAAATAAGGAACAGTATCAGAATTACTATCAAAAGAATTCGGAAAATAGCTTTTGCAAATCTTATATAAATCCTAAGTTAAAGATATTGATTCAAAAATTTAGTAAGCTTCTAATAGATAACTGATTCAAAATCAATTTAAAGCAACCTATCTGAAAATCTTAATTGTCTTAATTGGTGTAAAAGAATATCGAGTTGGATGTTACTCACGTTACCTCCACAGTGGTTTATTTGCATTCATCTCGCAAGATAATAGGTGTCAAGAAATTTGCATCCTGGCTGAGACTGGTACCGAACAATAAGATCAGCGGAGGAAGAACACTGTCAAGACGTATTCCAAAGGGAAGCAATAGACTAAAGATAGCTCTGAGAAATGCCGCCAATGCCGTGGGCAGGCTCAAAGAAACTGATCTAGGAAGATTCTTCTGAAGAATCAATCTGAGAAAAGGAAGGCAAGCAGCAATCACTGCCACTGCTAGGAAGATGGTTTTCGTCATCTGGCACATGGTTACACATAAGGTAGTCTACATACAAAAAACCCTCACGTCTTCCTTGATGAAAAGAGAAGGGTCATAATAAGGATAAGAAAGAAAATAGCTAAATTAGGAATCGATCCGAACGACTTGGGCATTTTCACAAGACTAGAATATCAAATTGCCTACAACAAAAGAACCAATGAAAACAAGGGTCCGAGTTAACGTTAGTCAGAATTAAAATATGCAAATAGCTATAAACATAGAGGAAGATATTCTTGACCAATTTTCAAAACAATTGAAAACTGAGAAGGCATCGAATTCTTTGAAATTGGACGAAAGTATAGGCGAAGG
>CAZKXO010000204.1:0-7083 GCA_964556525.1 uncultured Saprospiraceae bacterium | reverse complement strand
TGTGTTAAAAAAACGTTAAGGGAACTTATCCCAAAATGACACAAAGCCCATTTTAAATGCCTTTCTCAAAATTGACAAAAGTAAAAACTGTCTATAAAAAGAATACAGTAGGGGTATTTGGTTTGAGATGCATCTTAGAAAATAAAAACACAGCATATGGTTCACTCATCCAAATTTTTGACACTAAGAGACATACAGTTGTTCAGATCACTTTCGGATCAGCAACTAGATCAGATTTCTAACCAAGCTCAGCTAAAGCGATTCCGTAAAGGAGAGATGATATACAGAACTGGAGATCCAGTTACTTCTATCTACATCGTTCATACCGGTAGCGTAAAATGTGGTAAGACAACAGTCAATGAAAAGGCACTTATCAAAGAGATAGTCTACAAGCAAGAATTGCTGGGAGAGAATGTCATTACAAATAACAAAGAACGTACTGAATTTGCTCAGGCATTGGAGGCTACAGAAGTATTTACGCTGCCTGTAACTTTTTTCAAAGCATTGCTGAATCAGAATCCGCAATTATGCCAAGAACTGACGATCATTCTTATCAACAAAATGTCCAGTCTGGAAAATCGCTTAAGTAATTTCGTATTTAAAAAAGCTCAGACAAGAATTATGGAATTCTTATCAGACCTAGCCCATACAAGAGGAATAAAAATAGGCCTTCAGGAAATACTTATAAATCATGGTTTATCGCACAAGGAGATAGCCAACATTACAGATACGTCGCGACAAACAGTCGCCAGAGTTTTAGGAGACCTGAAAAGGCAGAACATCATCCATTTTAGTGCAAGAAAACCTCATAAGATTTTAATCAGAGATATTCTGAACCTTAGTTGATCGATGTGGTTTTTTTTAAGCCCTTATGTATGTAAAATATATAGGGGCTTTTGAGATTGAGAACATATTATACTTATTTCTATTATTACTCCTCTCAGCGTCTTTATTTCTTATCTTTAGCCATTAAAATTAGAGATAATGTTAAGTTGGTTAATGATGCCGGAAATGCCAGACTTTGCAAGTTCTGCAGTCTGGATGAGTTTTTTGACTCTCACCTTCCTGGAGATTGTCCTCGGTGTAGATAATATAATTTTCATATCTATAGCAGCTGGAAAACTCGAAGAAAAAGACCAGAAAAAAGCGACCAATATCGGGCTGATCCTAGCAATGGCTATCAGAATAGTTCTTTTACTAGGAATATCATGGCTGATTGCGATGAGTGAGCCTTGGATTAAAATCGACAACTCCTTTATGAGTGCGGGCTTCTCTGGACAGAGTCTGATTCTGATTGCTGGTGGTCTTTTCCTACTCTATAAAAGTGTCACAGAGATCCACCATAAGTTAGAAGGCGATGATCTCAGTGAAGGTGGCCAAGGCAAGAAGAAGGTCACATTGACCTCTGCTATCATCACTATCACCTTTATCAATATTGTTTTCTCCTTTGATTCTATACTTACTGCTGTAGGTATGACTAATGGATTGCAAGGTGCCTTGGTAATAATGGTGGTTGCCGTCGTTCTATCAGTTATCATCATGATGTTATTTGCTGTGCCAGTAGGTAGATTTGTTAATAAACATCCGACTATCCAAATTCTAGGAATGTCTTTTCTTATTCTAATAGGCTTTATGCTGATACTAGAAGGAGGGCACCTAGCACACATGTCCGTAATGGGTAGTGAAATAGGCGCTATACCAAAAGGATATCTCTATTTTGCGATAGCTTTCTCATTACTTGTGGAGTTCCTGAATATGCGTATGCGTAAAAAAAAGAAGCCGGTGCAATTACATAATGCAGTAGAGGAAGCCTCTGCTGAAGGTATACTTTAAAAATCTAAATCTTTCTTTTGAAATTTAATCTAACCAATGACCTGGTTTTCTTTGATATAGAAGCTACTGGTCTCAATGTGGTCAAGGACCGAATAGTCCAGTTAGCACTGATAAAGTATTCGCCTAACAAAGAAGAGCCAGAAGAGCTAGAAATGCTTATCAATCCTGGGCCGGTGCTGATTTCTGAAGAAGCCTATAACGTGCATGGAATCTCTGCACAAATGGTAGCCAATAAACCAACCTTTCAACAGTTGGCATCCAAGATATTCAATTTTATAGGAGATGCAGACTTGTCTGGTTATAACTCTGATAGATATGATATACCTATGCTCATGGAGGAATTTGCTAGAGCAGGAATAGAATTTGATTTGGCTAAGCGAAAGACCATAGATGTACAAAAGATCTTCTATAAGATGGAACCGAGGACACTGTCAGCGGCATACAGATTATATTGTAATAAGCATATAGCTAATGCCCACGATGCTCTTGCAGATGTAAGAGCTACTGTAGAAGTGCTCAAAGGTCAGTTGCTGAGATATGAAAATGTTGACTACATGGATGGTGATGGGTATACACATCCTGCCCCTATAAAAAATAGTGTTACTGCCTTATCTGCATTTACACATGACTCTAGAGTTGTGGATGCCACTCAGCGTTTTAAGCGAAATGCCAAAGGAGAAATTGTATTCAATTTTGGAAAATACTCGGGTAAGAATGCCGCTGATATTCTAAAAAACGATAAGCAATATTATAACTGGATACTAGACAAAGATTTTTCTGCGCAAGTCAAACAAATAGTTAAGAATTTAGTGGCAGGCAAAATGTCTTGATATGAATAAAATAGTATTGGTGATAGCTCTAGCATTAGCCATTTATTCTTGTGACACTGCTGATCCTGGCTGTCTTGATTTGATAGCAGAGAATTATGATGTCTTTGCCTTTGAAGAGTGCGATAGTTGCTGTGTCTTCCCAAATGCAACTCTCAGTGCAGCATTTAAGTATGATACGATTACACCTTTTTCATTTACCACTAAGTATGAGCTTTCAGAAACCGATAGTGTTATAGTCAGTGATATCCAAATCAGTTTATCTGACTTTACTTTTTTCGAAAATGGAAGCCCTCTTAGAATAATTGATTCCTTAAGAAACGAATCTCCTACAGTCTATGATGACTTCGTCCTTTTTCAGACTGCTAGGCGCTCCAGAACTATCGGTCAGACAAACTATCTACGACTGATAGATAGTATCGTTTTTCATACTGGATTGGACCCAGATGTGCTGGATAATTTAGAACCCGTAGAGACTGTTGTAGCTGACTCCCGATTTTCAGATCTTGTAGGTACCATGTATGTAGACAGTATAGATCAGTTGTTCCAGCTGCGTATAGATGTAGAAATTGCTGATAGCTTGCGAGAGATAGAAATAGTACAATTACCTTTCCAAGCAGTGGGCTGGTCTACAGAGATCCAACTGGAAGCAGGCACAGGCTGGAGTATCCCCATCTATATAGATATCAAGCGCTTACTAAAAGGTATAAGCTCCGAAGATAGTAATGAACAGATATCAGCGACAATTGCCAGTAATTTATCAAATAGTATAGAGAAAAGATAACATCTTTGCCCCACTCAGATCGTTAGTTATATATGCAAAAATGGCTTAGACAAATTATAGTGTACTTGATAAGTGTTTTTGTCCTTTCTGGATGCATAAACGAAGAGGTAGATCTCACTGATACCTTATATAACCCGGTACCTTTTTCAGTCAGTATTCCAGATGGATATCCCATCTTTGAAGTTCCTGAAGATAATCCGCTCACAGTAGATGGTGTAGCTCTAGGTCGCAGATTATTTTATGATACCATCCTTAGTGCTGATGGATCTTTGTCATGTGGCAGTTGTCACAATCAGCAGCTCAGTTTTACAGATGGTCTGGCTGTGAGTCCAGGAGTAGATGGGATATCAGGAACACGTAGTTCTATGTCTCTTCTAGATGTAGGCTTTTCACAACGAGGGTTGTTCTGGGATGGTCGAGTAGCTACCCTCGAAGAGCAAGCACTCTTGCCTGTGGAAGATCCTATCGAACTGCACAATACATGGCCAGATGTGATAGAAAAATTTAGAGCTCATGAAGAGTATCCTGAGTTGTTCAGAAAGGCATTTGGCATAGAAAACGATGGTGAGATAACTAAAGAGTTGGCGGCCAAAGCGATTGCACAATTTGAGCGAACCCTGATTTCTTCAGGCAATAGCAAGTATGATAGAGTACTAGCTGCAAGAGATATATTTACTGAAGAAGAGCAAATAGGCTTTGAAATCTACTTTATGGAAGGTAAGACAGGCTTGCCAGATGGACAATGTTTTCACTGTCATGGTGGTCCACTACTTACTAATAATGATTATGTTAATAATGGTCTAGATGCTGTAAGTAGTTATTTAGATTTTACTGATCCTGGGAGAGGCGCCGTGTTGGGTATCCCTGAGCAAAATGGAAAATTTCGAACACCTACTTTAAGAAATATTGCACCATCTGCGCCATATATGCATGATGGTAGATTTCAGACTTTAGAGGAAGTCATGGATCACTATACTTCCGGAGGCCAGCCGTCTATAGGCAAGAACGGACTTATAGATTCCATCTTTCTTGACGAAAGCCAAAAAGCAGCGGTGGTTGCTTTTCTTAGAACCCTCACCGATGATGATTTTATGAATAACCCTGCTTACGAAGACCTCAATTGATACATATAAAACTTCGAGAGATACTTTTCTACTTTTACAACTCTATAATTATGAGACTAATTTTTACACTTCTTTTTATTGCTTTTTCAGCAGGACTTTTTGGACAGTTAAATGTCGAAATACTAGGACAACTAAGTTATAACCAGGGAGTAAATGACATCTGGGGCTATACCAATGATAATGGCGAAGAGTTTGCACTAGTAGGCACTAGACGTGGGGTCTCCATAGTTGATATTACAGATTCGGCCAATCCTGTAGAAGTTACATTTATTGACCAACAGCCTACAGGATGGAGAGATATTAAGACTTGGGGAGATTTTGCTTATGTTACTTCTGAGGCTCCAAGTGATGGGGTCTTAGTCATTGATTTATCCACTTTGCCTGCCACTGCAGAGCATTATAATATCCAACCGATTCTACCTAATGGAGATGTAATAGGTCCATGTCACAATCTTTATATAGATGAGAACGGATTTGCTTACTTAGCAGGATGTATCCAGATAGAAGACAATGGAGGTGTTCAGATTTTCGATGTACACAGCTCAGAAGGCGAGATAAAGTATGTAAGTACTGTAAATGATATTTATTCCCATGACGTATATGCACGAGATAATGTACTTTATAGTTCGGAGATAGATAGAGGTGTATTTACCATGTATGATGTCTCAGACAAACAGAACATATTTGAGATTTCGAGTACGGAGACACCTTCTACCTTTACGCATAACACCTGGCTTTCTGATAATGGGAGAGTTGTGTTTACTACCGATGAGAGACCGAATGCTTATGTAGCTGCTTATGATGTTTCTAATCCGTTCAATGTACGTGAGATAGACGCCTTCAGGCCACGTGCTACTGTGGGCACAGGTGTTGTACCTCACAATGTGCATGTGAAAGATGATTACCTGGTTGTTTCTTATTACACTGATGGGCTAGTAATAGTGGATGCTTCTGTACCAGACAACTTGGTAGAAGTCGGCAACTTTGATACTTACTTACAGGACTTCATAGGATTTGAAGGAGCCTGGGGTGCCTTTCCATTTTTTGATTCTGGGAAGATAATCGTATCTGATATACAACGTGGGTTATTTGTTTTGGCGCCTACATATGTACGTGCTGCACGTCTGGAGGGCAAGGTTTATGATAGCAATACCATGGAACCAGTTAATAATGCAAAAATTGAAATATTAGAATTAGAACTAGATGCCTTCTCCAAAGCAAATGGCGAATATAAAACTGGTACGCATCTAGAAGGTAGTTATCAGGCTTTAGTTAGTAGACGAGGTTATAAAGATCAGATTGTTTCCTTCGAACTAGTCAATGGCCAAGTTACTTTGCAGGATATATTTTTGATACCACAACCAGAAATAAGACTTACCGGAATTGTTACTGATGCAGCTACTGGTTTACCTTTGGAAGATGCTGAAATAAGTATATTATATCAGGGAGTGACCTACAGGTACAGCTCTGATGCACTAGGCTTCTTTGGTGACTTTACAAATTTTCCAGGTGAGATAGAGGTTTTTGTCGGGAAGTGGGGTTATAATTACGAGGCACAGATAATTGACTTAGATGAGAATGTTCTGGAGCCTGTGCTTAATATAGCATTGGAACCCGGATACGAGGATATTTTCGAGTTAGATCTTGGTTGGAACACAACATTTGAAGGCCAAAGAGGGGAGTGGATAAGAGTAAAACCAATAGGTACCATGCCTCTAGAACAAATATTTATAAACCCCGATTCGGATACAGACGACCCTGGAATAAGAGCCTATGTTACGGGTCATGCCGATGATTTTGACGCCAGTCTACTTATGGGTACAGCGATCTTAGAATCACCACCGATGGACCTAAGTGCTTTGGAGAATCCTGCTATCCAGTTTGATTACTGGCTGTGGGCCACAACTATAGACCTGGTACTCAATGAGATTCCGATTACTTTCTCCTTGTCCAATGGAATAGATTCAGTTGTAGTAGCAGAAGTACGCAAAGAAGAATTGATTACTTCAGAGTGGACAACTATCAAAGAGATAATTGTTTCAGACTTTATAGAGCTTACGCCTGAGGTGAGATTTTCGGCTACAATTTCCAGTACAGATGAGTTCAACTGGACGGAAGCGGGTATAGATAGGTTCAGAGTAATAGAGGGAAGGGTTTCTGCTGCCAATGAAATAGAGCGGGAAGCCAATAAATTGAATATTTATCCGAACCCTAGTTCTGGACAAGTTGTAATTCAGTGGTCTGATAGGCGTCCTATAAAGCAGCAGACGACCTTAGACATAATGGATGTCAATGGAAGAATCATGTATGCGGAAACTATAGAAGCTGGAGCATCGCAGATTAATATCCAACCTGAACTAAATTCAGGAGTCTATTTTTGTAGGCTTAGTTCTGAAAAGGAAAAATCTCGTTTAGCAAAATTGATTATTCTTTAAAGTTACTGCTGTGCTGGCAGTCAAAAATTCTTGTCGGTTTTTATGCTTGTTATTGACACTAGGACGCATAAATTATGTCA
>CAZKXO010000203.1:0-7128 GCA_964556525.1 uncultured Saprospiraceae bacterium | reverse complement strand
ATACACCATTTCAGGCTACTAGAATTACTATAGATGATATGGAAGAGCCTACGAGGTTACTCACCCAGCCGTGGAAAACCATAGAAGAAAATGGTCAGCCCATTGCACAAGAATATCAGAAAATAGTGCATTTTTCCGAAGCTGGAATTTATCTTATCAAGGATGTCTATCAGGATAATATCGAATTGTTCAGTTGGGAGTGGGCAGAGGATACAGATTATAAGGTCTTGTGTTATACCCATTACCAGCGTCCTATGTTTATTCCCGAAGAGCTTTGTATCAAAGTACGCAGCTTGACTGAGGAGGAAGCTTGGCTAGATATAGCCAGTAATATTATAAGAATGGTGCCTTTCGAGAATTAATTTTTGCTTAAACTATTACAGGAATATTTATTCTCTTGTAAATAGTTTACATTAAGTAAATTTTCATTTTATGCTCCGTCCAATACTATTGATAATTCTCTTAGGCCTTACCTTTTCAATAGCCGCTCAGCAACATGTTCAGTTTACTTTTACACATGAGATAATTGAGAATCGCTATGAAGGTATTAAAGGGGATTTCTATCTGCTAAAAGATTGGTCTTTAGCTAAACTGTATGATAGTAAAAAGGAAAATTACTCCGAGTTAGAAGTAAATTATAATGGTCACGAAAACACCATGGAAGTCACAGATGGTGAAGGCAAGTATATAGTATTAAGACCAGAGCAAGCACCAAGGATTGTGGTTGAGCAAAATGATGCTGAAGTATCTGAAGATCTTCAGTTTCTTGACTCTCTGGTTTTCACGAGGGCACCACTATCTGAGTTGCCTTCAGATTATTATTTGGTCTTGTTTGAGAAAGGAGATCTACGGTTACTATTAGATTGCGATGTCTCTGTGAGTACTACAGTACAAAGACCTCCTGGCAAAATCATAGAAACGAAACGCTTTATAAATAGATACCAACTCGTTCTTCTAGAAGGCAACAAGGCCACTATACTAGAAAAGAAAAAGAGAAAGTTGGACTCGGCATTCAAATCTTATGGCTCCCTTTCCAAATGGGCAAAAAACAATAAGCTTAAGATGACTGATTACGAGACTATAGTTAGGTTCTTGGAAAGTTTGTGATTCTAGGTTTTCTCTAGTTTTCTTTTTATCACATTGCGGATAGTGGTCCCTTCTATTTTGGATTCTAGCCATGATATGATATCCAAGTATAGAAAAGGTCTCTTTTCGTAAGGTTTCTTTTCTATTAGTATCAATTTACTCCTAAGTTTCTTAAACTCAGCGTTGATGTCTTGTTCGCTGATCTGAGTGGTCTTTCTAAGGAACTTGATAATCTCCAATTGTACTTCACCGAGTTCCTTCATATTTGAAAGGTAGCGATAAAGGGACTTTACTTGATAACTGACCAGCTCCTCATTTCCTTGATCAAAGTTGGCGATAAGATTTAGCATCCTTGCAAAGCTTTGGATGTCTTCCCTGAATTTAGGGTAGTTGTAATTGGTAATCTTATTGAGGTATTTACAAGCTTTGTTCAGATCTCCTATTCCGAAGTAAGCGCCGCCCATCTTGTAATATAGCACGAGGCGTCTGTTGAGATCCCAGTCGTATTCATTTGTTTCTATAATTTTTTCTAGTTGGCTGAGTTCATTACTGGTTTCATAAGCACCATTGAGAAAAATCTTATTTAGAAACTGTGTCCAACGGAACAGAAAATACAGAGCGACTTCATTCTGTGTAGGGTAGTCCTTCTGATAGATATCGAAAAGCAACAGTCTTCTGTATTCTTTATTGAAACGTTCTCGTTTGCCTGCCATAAATAAGGCATTCAGCAGATTGTGATAGCCCTTGATAAATGGTGTAGTGACAGCTGCTTTATATTCCGGAAAAGACTCAAAAAGATCTACCCACTTTAGAGAATATTTAAAGTAGTTTAGAAAGTCCTGACTCATATTGTGGTACCAAACATAGGACTGGTACAGATAGAGCTTTTGGTAAAAACCCAAATTGTTGTAATCCATTTCTGGCAGTAATTCCTCAAAGTAAGCCGTAAGCTGATTGTACTCGGCCTTGTTCTTCACATAACCATGTCTCAGATATCGTCCGTACAGGAGTAGAGACGCATTAGATAAAGTATTAGTGAGAGATATGTTTTCTAGTAAGGAATTAGATTGTTGTGATAACTCATCTGCTTTTGCAGACATGGAGCCAGTAATGTGTTGAGATTCTATTCTTTTCTCAAAGTACAATATGGACATGGCCAGCGTCTCATAATTTATGGACAGTGCTTGCTTTTTTGCTTTATCTAGGATCTCTAAGCAGGCTTTGTATAGTCCTTTTTCATACAGAATTTTTGCTTGGTCTATTTGTTCGCGTACTTGTATCTCGGGCACCTTTTTGCGTTCCATCAGCCTGAGGCAAGTAAGAATCTGTTTGAAGAGATTGGCTTTTAGATTGGATAGTTGAGACTTTTTTAGATCCTTTATTTTTTGAATGGCGAGCTGGTCGTTGTAATTAGGCTGCTTTAAGATGAGGTCAAATAATTGCATAAAGAGACTGTCACCAGCACTTGGATTCCTATTGACAAATAACCTAAAACTGCGTTTCTCAGCTTTCGTTAGGCTATTGACCAAGGCAACAAGTTTATCGGGTCCTCCTCTGGGCATATCTGTAATTAACTGCTAATATAATTAAGGTACAGTTCCGAATAGCAATGATTACTTTTCTAATATATACTTTGGAATTGTAATTTAAGTTTGCTTAAATAACTGAATGACAGGTGCTTAGATGATAATTGTACCAATTGAATCTTGTAACTCTGTGGAAACTTGATTTCGACACTAAGCCTCTTCCTTCTACTTTTAAAAAGAAATCAATCTCCTACTAACAAAGAACCCTATGTCTGACAAGATCCACATATTCGACACCACACTTCGAGATGGAGAACAAGTACCCGGTTGCAAACTGAATCATAGTGAGAAACTTAAAGTCGCTCAGTCTTTGCAGAAACTTGGAGTAGATGTAATAGAAGCGGGATTTCCAATTTCCAGTCCAGGAGATTTTCAGGCAATAGAAATGATTTGTAAGGAGATAACGGAGCCTACTATATGCGCCCTTTCTAGGTCTGTAGAAAAAGACATCAAGGTGGCTGCAGAATCATTAGCTTATGCAAAACGTCCTCGGATTCATACCGGTATAGGCACTTCAGAGCAACACATAAAATATAAATTCCAAACGACGCCGGAAAAGATTATTGAAAGAGCCATAGCAGCAGTAAAGTATGCCAAGTCTTTTGTAGAAGATGTAGAGTTCTATGCTGAAGATGCTGGCAGAACTGACAATGTGTACCTGGCCCAAGTAATAGAGGCAGTTATAAAAGCTGGCGCAACTGTTGTCAATATTCCTGATACAACTGGCTACTGCTTACCACATGAGTATGGTAAGAAAATCGCTTTTCTAAAAGAAAATGTCAAAGACATAGACAAGGCCATCATTTCTGCTCATTGCCATAATGACCTGGGCTTAGCCACTGCCAACTCTATCTCTGGTGTCCTAAATGGTGTCACTCAAATAGAATGTACGCTAAATGGTATCGGTGAGCGGGCAGGTAACACTTCACTGGAAGAAGTGGTAATGATTCTCAAGCAGAGGTATAAGAATCAGTTTCATACAGATATTAATACCCGTATGCTGAACCCAGTAAGTCGCATCGTTTCGGAAAGTATGTGTATGCCTGTACAAGCCAATAAGGCTATAGTAGGAGTAAATGCTTTTGCCCATTCTTCTGGAATACACCAAGATGGAGTAATAAAGAATAGAGAGAATTACGAAATAATAGATCCTGCAGAGGTAGGTGTCGACAAATCCTATATCGTCCTTACTGCAAGAAGTGGAAGAGCCGCTCTAGCCTACAGAGCTAAAGAAATAGGGTATGAGTTAGCAAAAGACGAACTAGATGTTGCCTACAAGCATTTTATAGAACTAGCCGATACAAAAAAGGAAGTTGATACCCATGACTTACAAGCAATGCTAGATAATGTATTCCACACAGCTTTAGCTTAATGTTCCTAGAGAGCGGAAGCATTAGAAGCTTAAGAATCCCATCCTCAGGCGGGGGCGGATAGGAGAGAAATTGCTAATAAAATTTATAACGAAGCAGATACAAATGTTACAAACTTTATTTGATAAAATATGGAATAATCACGTCGTCAAAGAAATGCCGGGTGGCAGACAGATTCTTTATATCGATGATCACTTCATCCATGAAGTAACTTCTCCTCAAGCTTTCGATGGTTTGCGCGCCAGAGGTATAGATATATTCCGCAAGTCACAAACACATGCCACCGCAGATCATAATGTCCCAACCAAAAACCAACACTTGCCCATAGAAGAACCTTTGTCTAAGAAACAAGTGAATAAGCTTACCGAGAACTGTAAGGACTTTGATGTGCGCTTATATGGCTTAGGCCACGAGAAGCAGGGTATAGTCCATGTCATAGGTCCAGAATTAGGCATTACTCAGCCAGGTAAAACAATAGTTTGTGGTGACAGTCACACTTCTACACATGGCGCTTTTGGCGCTATTGCTTTTGGTATAGGAACAAGTCAAGTAGAGCAGGTCCTATCCTCACAGTGCCTCATTCTGAAAAAGCCTAAGCGTATGCGCATCACCATTGAAGGTGAATTGGAAAACGGAGTGACGTCTAAGGATATTATACTGTTCATCATTTCCAAACTTGGTGTAGGTGGATGTACGGGTTATTTTGTAGAATATGCAGGGTCTACTATCAGAAGACTGTCTATGGAAGCCAGAATGACGATATGCAATATGAGTATAGAGATGGGCGCTCGCGGTGGTCTTATAGCTCCTGATGATACTACCTTTGAGTATCTTAAGGGGAGAGAAAATGTCCCTCAAGGCGCTGCTTATGATGACTTAGTAGCTAGATGGAAAAAACTGCCTACTGATGAAGGTGCCATCTTTGATAATGAACAGAAATTTTCTGCCTCAGATATTACACCTATGATTACTTATGGTACCAATCCAGGTATGGGTATAGGTATAAAAGACAGTATTCCTGAAATCAAGTCAGAGTCTTTTGCAAAATCACTGACTTATATGAACTTGCAGTCTGGTGCTACTCTAGAAGGTCAGACAGTGCAGCATGTCTTTATCGGCAGCTGTACCAATTCCAGAATAGAAGATCTGAGAGCAGTTGCTGCATTTGTAGAAGGCAAATCAAAGTCACCTGAAGTGAAGGTGATGATAGTGCCAGGTTCCAAGCAAGTAGAGAAACAAGCAATAGAAGAAGGCTTAGATAAAATATTCGAGGCTGCAGGTTTCGAATTACGACAACCAGGTTGTTCTGCCTGTCTAGGTATGAACGAAGATAAAGTTCCAGCAGGAGAGTATTGCATATCTACATCCAACAGAAATTTTGAGGGTAGACAAGGACCTGGCGCAAGAACTATCCTTGCAAGTCCACTAATGGCAGCTGCGGCAGCGATAGAAGGAAAAATTGTGGACGTCAGAAACTATCTAAACTAATATGGAAAAACTGATCAGTATATCATCTTCTGCTGTACCTCTTCCTATGCAGGATGTAGATACAGACCAAATAATCCCAGCAAGATTTCTTAAAGGCATATCCAGAGAAGGCTTTGGTGACAATCTTTTTAGGGATTGGAGATACGACGATAAAGACAATAAGATTCCTGACTTCGTATTGAACAATCCTGTTTACACAGGAAAAATATTAGTGGCGGGCAGAAATTTTGGTTGTGGCTCTAGTAGAGAACATGCGGCCTGGGCCTTAGTAGGATATGGATTCAGAGTAATAGTGTCCAGCTTTTTTGCCGATATCTTCAAGGAGAATGCACTGAATAACGGCTTATTACCTATTACGGTATCTGAAGAAAATTTAAACAAAATATTTAAAAAGATAGAAGCCAACCCAGACTTGATTTTTGCAGTTGACCTGCCTAATCAGATTCTTTATAACAGAGAGGGTCTCAATATACAGTTTGAGATAGATGCTTACAAAAAGGAATGTCTACTAAAAGGAATACATGATATAGATTACCTTCTAGGAATAACTGACGAAATAGAAGCTTACGAAAAAAGGCAATTAGTATAGAATGGAAAAAAAGATTGCAGTTCTGAAAGGTGATGGTATAGGTCCGGAGGTTGTTACACAAGCAATCAATGTACTAGAGGCAGTAGCTGATAGATACGGACATCGTTTCAGTTATGAATTTGCGCATATTGGTGGTATAGCTATAAATGAGACTGGTGTTCCACTGCCCGAAGAGACTATAGAATTATGTTCAGCAGCTGATGCAGTATTGTTAGGTGCTATTGGAGATCCTAAATTTGACAATGACCCATCCTCAACTGTACGACCAGAGCAAGGTCTATTGGAAATCAGAAAGAAATTAGGGCTTTTTGCCAATGTGCGACCAGTGAAAATCTATTCCAGTCTTTCACATCTTTCACCATTGAAAAAAGAGCGATTGAGCAACGTAGATTTAGTAATCTACAGAGAGCTAACTGGAGGTATTTATTTTGGTAAAAGAGAAACATCGGAAGATTATGCCTCTGATCTTTGTGCCTACAGTCGTTCTGAAATAGAACGAATTACTAAGTTGGCTTTTGACAAAGCGACAAGGAGGTCACATAAGTTATGTCTTGTTGATAAAGCTAATGTGCTTGCAAGTTCACGATTATGGAGAAAGGTCGTACAAGAACAAGCAAGCTACTATCCAGAAGTTGATGTTAATTATCTTTTTGTGGATAATGCAGCTATGCAGCTGATTCTCAACCCTGGTCAGTTCGATGTTATATTGACTTCTAATATGTTTGGTGATATCTTATCAGATGCTGCAAGTGTACTCGGAGGATCTATAGGTTTGTTGCCATCTGCTTCATTTGGAACTAGACAACGCTTATACGAACCCGTACATGGTTCTTATCCACAGGCTAAAGGGAAAAATATAGCTAATCCGATAGCTACGGTCTTATCTGTTGCAATGATGCTAAGAGATTTTGGATTGGAAAAAGAAGCAAAGGCAGTCGAAGACGCTGTAGATGATTGTATCTCGTTGAGAATTACTACTGAGGATATTAATAAGGATAATGCAAGTAAG
>CAZKXO010000202.1:0-7140 GCA_964556525.1 uncultured Saprospiraceae bacterium | reverse complement strand
AATGGTACACATGAATTTTCATTAAGATTTGATATAAGTGGAGATCGAAAACTTATGGATATTATCCCTGACGAGGAGACTATCCCAGTTCTCGAAGGAATAGAAAAATAAAAAAACAGATAGTGTTCAAACTACGGTTACTATATATTATAAAAAATATATATATGAAATATACCAATACGTTGGTACAGTGAACCTAGTTTGAAAAACTATCTTTGTCAAGAATAGAAGTGTGCCTATGGTATGCTTCTAACTAAGCGTATTTTTAAAAGGACAGTCTACACGAAGAAAAGACGAAATCAACTTCAAGATTATCCTTTAACAAGTTTGGTGAATTAAGACTCCGTTTGGGGGTTTTAATGGTTTGAAACCGTAGTGTCAACTAGTTGGCACCTATTTATAGTATTATTTGATTTAAAACTTAATTATTCAAAACTCAATCTCATGAAAAAAGCGTACAACGTTTATTCTTTTCTAGGGAAGACAGTAACTAAAGCAGCGATGGTAACATCAGTCTTTGCGCTTTGTTTTCTCTTAGCGGGTCAAGTGTATGGACAAGCTCCATCTCCGGCTATTGGTCCCAAAACATTTACTGCCGGTCCAGGTCAGAACGTAGGTCAGACAGACTTCGAACTGTATGCTGGTGTTAATGTTCCTTACAATTCTTTACAAACGAATCAATCTAGGCTAAACCCGGAGCTCATTAGAAGCGAGAACGCAACTCCGATTGCTAGTAATCTGTTCGAGCAGCACAATACAACTTTTAATGTTGGTGCTAATGAAAGTGCAGAAATGGAGTTCGAATTGAGAAGAGTTTTTCTCCAACATTTCGCAGGTTCTTTAAGACAAGGTGTGGAATTCAATACGGCCTTTACTAATGGTCTTGAGAAAATGACTGCACAGTTTGGTGCTTACGATAATAGCTTATATAAAGGTCCCAGTCTTAATGCAATAGCTGAGAACTATATAGCTAACTTCTTTTAATTGGAAAATTCGATTATAACATAAACTCAATCTTATTATGAAAAAGATTTTTAATTCACTCACCAGTAAAGTTGTATGCGTCTTAGCATTGGCTTTGTTTACTGGCATGGCTTATGGTCAATGTCCTGTAGGCGAAACTAATATTTCGGCGACTTATACTGCTGGTGGTTTTAACGGCGAGAATGGTTGGTTGCTCTGGAATGCTTCCGCTGGCTCGGTTGTTCTAGATGGTGGACAAAATCCAGCGGCTGGTGCCATGAAGGCTTGTGTGCCTGATGGTGATGTCATCGAGCTTTATTCGTTCGAGACATTTGGCGATGGATGGTGTGCACCTGCTGAGCTAGTAGTGGCTACCTGCGAAGACGGTAGTGTCAATGGCTGTGCTCAGCAAACTGATGATTTATTTGTTTGGGACCACCCAGGTGGTTCAGGAACTGTAGGAAATCCAGGTAGTCCTGCTGGTGGTTTGCTTGCTCAATCATTTAGTGTTGCCTGTGTAATGGCAACCTGTGATATCGAGTGCCCTGCGGATATTGCAGTAGCTAATGATCCAGGAGAATGTTCTGCTTTCGTAGAACTCCCACCACCGACTCTGATAGGTGATTGTCTGTCAGCGCCTGTTGGTTTTGTAGAAATAGGAGGTCCTCTTGGGCTACCTTCCTATGGAGTGACTGGTACAGGTCTTGACTGTTCTAATTTCTCTCTTTCTACTGCTGGTGTTATGTTGCCAGCCCCATGTGCTGATGCAAATTCTGTTTTCGATATGGAAATATGCCTCACTGCAGACTGGGGTGCTGCAACTACTTTTGAGTCTTCAGTTGTGAGTTTTGGAACTTGTGCAGCTCCGGGTGCAGTTGCAGGAACTTTAGGTTTAGGAGGTGTCGGTGACTGTTTCGAGGACTGTATTACAGTACAAGTTACAGGAGCAATGATAATGTCAGGCTCAGTTGACTTTTTCCTAGATGAGAACTTCAATGTAGATGATATATGTGGAGGTGATGATATGGTAGTGGTTTCTCTTATGGTACCTACAGGTTGTAACGATTTTGATGTAATCGGTGCTACTGCAGATGGTATATACCCAGTAGGAGAGACTTGTATTACATATATGGCTACAGGTTCTGGTACAGGATCAGGTGCGCCACCAGTGGTATCTTGTACTTTCAAAGTAAATGTTGCTGATACAGAAGCTCCAGTTTTTGTTTGTCCTACAGATCAAACTGTAAACCTACAAGGTGGAGAATGTTGTGAGCTAATAGACTTTGAAGTTTCAGCTACTGATAACTGTCCAGTTACTGGATCTCCAGACTTGTCTATCTCTATTGAACTAGAGGATACAACTGTACCAAATAATGGTGGAGGTCCTGGATGGAGTATCTACTTCAACGTAGAAAATGTTGGTATGACTTCTCAGTTCATTACTGGTTTCAATAATGCACAAACCGCAGCTTCTATAGGAAACTGTACAATACTTACAGGTCCACCTGTAACTGGTCCACCACCAATTGCTGCAAATTGGACTGTTGTACCTTCTACTTTAGGAACATTTAATGCAGGTGCAGGATTACAAATGTTAAATCTAGCATCTCCAATAGTTCTAATGCCAGGTCAATCTATCGGTGTACAGATAAACTGTCCTGATGAAGGCCCTGATTATTACAATGGACCATGTTCTACTATGAGTGATGGAAATTTAGCAATCACTGGATCTTTCGCTTCTACTGCGTTAAGTGGAGGTGGAACTTTCTCTCCAAGATGTTTTGCTGGATCAGTAATTTACTCTCCTTCTTCTGGCGACTTTGTTGTACAGGTGTCTGGACAAGAATCTGGTACTGAATTCGGTATAGGAACAACAACTCAGATCTTTACGGCAACTGATGATTCTGGTAACGTATCTACTTGTGAGTTTGATATAGTAATTAATGAGCTTCCTGAGTCTCAAATTGTTACTGCTTTAACATGTAACGATAATGTAAACGTATCAATAGACGAAAACTGTGAAGTTTTCATCAATGCAGATATGTTCCTAGAAGGTTCTAACTATGGTTGTTACTTCAATTGTTATGAAGTATATATCAGAGATGAGCACGGAAATGTTATTTCTAGTACTTGTGATGATCCTGAGAAAGGAGAATTATTCCCAGACAAAGTTAGAAACGGAATAGATGTGAATGGATGTAGTGTGCAACTAGCTTGTGGAACTTATACTTATGAAGTATATGACGCATGTAATGAAAACCTTTGTTGGGGTACCTTTGTAGTAGAAGATAAGATTGCTCCTGAGCTTTCTTGCCCTTCTAACTACGTAGTTAATTGTACTGAATCTACAGCACCAGTTGCTAGAGTTTTCGGAACTGCGGAACTATCTACCGAAGAAGGCGCAATTTGTTGGGCTGATGCAGACACGGGTGATTTCTCTACTACTTATGACTTCGGTCCAGTAGATCCTTTCTCTGTAATTACAGATGTAAATATCCAAATAATCCTTGATCACTCTTGGACTAATGATATTGCTGCTGCTACGTTGACATCTCCTGCTGGAACAGCTGTTCAGCTATTCGGTACTATTGGATTTGTTGACCATAACGTAAATGCAATATTCGATGAGGCAAGTCCTCTTACATTAAATGCTGGTAATCCAGCAAACTTAATGGCATGTAACGCATTTGCAGCTATTCCAGATGATTGTGACAATAGTAACTGTGATGGTGAAGCATTTACTTGCTCACTAATAGGTGGTGCTTTCGGAAACGGAGCTATCCAGACACAAGGTTATACTCCAGGAAGTGGACTTGATATGTTCAATGGTGAGAATGCTGGTGGTGTTTGGACATTGACAATTTCTGATCCTTTTGCAGGAGACGGAGGTTGCTTAAATGCTTCTACTCTATCTATCTCTTCCGAAGGACCTGGTGTGCCTATCTTAGCTGGAACATTCCCAACTATAGAAGAATGTGACGATAATGATAGAAACATGACTTTCGTTTTCGAAGAGTCTTGTGGAATGGAAACAGTAAGATTTACTGATATTGTATCAGGTAGTGGCTGTGATGGTATGCAAATACTGAGAACATGGGTAGCTACAGATGATAAAGGTAATACTGGCGAATGTGTACAGACAATTTCTGTGGAGTCTATTGGTGTAGACGAGCTTGGAACTGAGTGGTTCTGGCCAGACATGGATATTCCAACATTAAACTGTCTTGACGGTAGCCAAATAAACGGCGCTGGAGATCCAGGAATAATACTTACTTGTGGTGCAGATGCTTCACCTGAAGGTATCATGATGTACTACTTGGCTGAGTTTGCAAGATGCTTACCTCCACCTTCTCCAGATGCAGCAGAATACCCTGAGTATTTAGCTAATCAGAGAACTTTTGCAAGAACTAAGGCATTCCCTTATATTCTAGCTGGTGAAGGTTGTGATGCTCCTACTCATCCATTTGAGACAGCTATCGACTTTAGAACAAACTCTTGTAACTTGATCTTTACGCATTTAGATCACGTATTACCAGCTTGTGGCCCTGATTGTGGTGGTAACGAGAAGATAATAAGAGAGTGGACAGCACTAGATTGGTGTACTGCTGAGACTGTAACTACAACTCAGATTATACATTCTAGAGATAGCCAAGGTCCTCAGATTGACTTATTACCTGCTTTAGGTATACAGTCTGATAATGCATTGACTGTTAGTGCAGATCCATGGGGTTGTGTTGCAACATTTGTAATACCTTCTCCGGTACACTTAGTAGACGATTGTTCTACAGATATCACATACACTGTAAATGGTCCAGCTAATGTATCATTCAACAATGGTGTATGGACTGTAAGTGGCGCACCAAGAGGCGTACATGTATTTACTTATACTGCAGTTGATTGCTGTGGAAATGAAGGCACTGCTACTTTAGAAGTTACAGTTGTTGACAATACTCCACCTATCGCTGCTGCGATTAGAGATATTAAAGTTGGTTTGACGTTCTCTCCAACTAATCCTCAAGGTGCATCTACTAAAGTATTTGTAGATCAGATTAATAACGGATCACATGATGGTGATTGTGGAAATGTAAGAGTTGCTATCAGAAGAATGGACGGCGCTGAATGTGGAAACACTGGTGCTAATGGCCATAACAACAACAGTACTTTCTTCAATTTAGCTGATGTTGCTGATAATATTCAGAATCCAATTAACCACGACAGACAAGATACTGATGGTGGTGAGTTTGTTCAGTTCTGTTGTGAGGACTTATTTAACGATGAGTTCGATGGAGGTGACCTAGATGGTGATGGAATAAACGATTATGTAATAATACCAGTAGAACTTGGTGTTTGGGATGATGCTGATGGTGACGGATGGCCAGGAAGTTCTCCTTCTGATAGATTTGCAGTTACTTGGGCTAATGTTAGAGTTGAGGCTAATGTTTCACCTACACTAGTATGTCCTCCAGATGCGTCTATACCATGTGAGCTAGATGAGAACGCTGAGTTTGTAATCGATGCTTACTTAGGAAGACCATTCTCTTCTACAGCATGTGGAATGGTGGACGTTGAGTTTGCAGATGAATGTGATGAAGACTTTAATAAAGCATGTCACTACGGAAATATAATTAGAACATGGTCTATCAGTGGTACTGAATACTCATGTGAGCAGGTGATTACAGTAAATCCTCCTTCGGATGCTAACACGTTCTCTGGAAGTTACTATCTACTTGATGCTAACGGTGATTACCTACTTCAAGGAAATGGAAGACCTATCGAGAATGACAATGTTACCTTCCCATTTGAACGTGATGCAGTTGATGTAGATGGTGATGATTTTGATGACTTCTCTGAAGTTGAGCTAGAATGCCCAGATGATCTATTGTCAGGTGAAGTTACTTGGGTAGCTGAAAGTTGTGGACTTATTGGAATGACAGTAGAATCTGATACAATTTTCGTGAGTAACACTAATGATAACTGTCTAGAGATAGTTAACAGATACTGTGTGATCGATTGGTGTCAGTTTGAGCCTAATCAAGCGGCTCCTAGACCATCTAATGGTGACATGAAAGGTAATGCAGATGCACCCGGTAAGTGGTGTTGGACAGTAGTTGGTAAGTTCAGAGATGACGTAGCTCCTACTGTAACTGCAACTAACGAAGTATTCCCTGCTTCACCAGGAAGTGGAGGATCAGGAGGATTCCCTACTACATTAGGTTGTGTAGGAACAGCACAAATGTCAGCTACGGCTACAGAGATGGGCGATTGCCCTAGTGAGATTATTAGATGGGTTGTATTAGTTGACTTATTTGATGATAATGTAGTAGATAGAGAGTATAGCTCATTCGTAGCTAACGATAGACCACAGCAGATACCATTCTTTACAGATAGTAACGGAAATGGATATCCTGATGTAAGAGTTGGATGGCCACATGGTTTTGACCAAGGAACTGAACCAGGTACAAATGGAACAGTTAGTGGTGGAACATACACTATTAATATTCCTGATGTTCTTCCTGCAGATTGTGGTGATGTACAACACAGAGTAAGCTGGACTGCTTATGATGGATGTGGTAACCAATCTAGTACTACTAGTTACTTCACAATCGAGGATCAGAAAGCTCCGACACCATTCTGTGTGAACTTGAGCACTGCTCTTATGGAAATTCCACCAGGTGGAAGCACAGGCGATGCTATGGTAGAAATTTGGGCTATAGACTTTGACAGAGGTAGTTTCGATAACTGTACTACTGATGATAATCTATACTATACTTTCGAAGATGATATCTCTACAGCAGATCCTGATGCAAGAAGTGCATCTAAGACCTTTACTTGCGAAGACTTAGCTGGAGGTAATCCTGCACTATTAACTCTACCTATCTACGTATGGGATGGTTGTGGTAACAGAGATTTCTGCCTAGTTAATCTAAGATTGACAGATAATAATGGAGGATGTGATGTAAATCCTACTGGTAGTAGAATAGCAGGTATCATACTTACTGAAGAAGGTGAAACAGTAGAAGATGTAGAAGTAATGAATGAGCAAATGCCTAACGCTGTAATGGGTATGAGAATGACTGATGACATAGGATCTTACTCTTTCGATGAGAATGACCTATTGTTAGACTACCAATTAAGTGCAACTAAGGATACTGACTACTTGAATGGTGTAAGTACTAT
>CAZKXO010000201.1:0-7153 GCA_964556525.1 uncultured Saprospiraceae bacterium | reverse complement strand
ACAAAGAATATCCTAAACAATGCATTGTATATTAGTCAACTAAACATTACAATTTAAATATATATAATCCTTATTCAATTAGCACTATTTTCTTGTTTAAAGTACCTGTTTGATAGACTGAAGTAGAACACTTAGGTGTTTCTCTATTCTTTGTACTATATAGCAATCACAATCTTACCCTTCACTCTCCTATTCATCATCGCCTCCAATGCCATTGGTGTCTCCGCTAAAGAATAGATTTTATCTATATGAGGTTTGATTTTGGCTTTTTTATACATTTCCATGAGTTCTAGCGTATTTTGCATATGAGCCGAAGGTTCTTCTTTGGTAAATCTTCCCCAAAAAACGCCTACAATAGAACAGCCTTTTAACAAGGCAAGGTTCAGAGGAATCTTAGGAATGTCACCTCCTGCAAATCCTATGACCAGATATCTGCCATTCCATTTTGTTGCTCTCAGTGCAGGTTCTGCATAGTGGCTGCCTACCGGGTCATAGATTACATCGGCGCCTTTCCCATCTGTGAGTTCTTTTATTCGTGATTTGAGATCTTCATGAG
Source organism: uncultured Saprospiraceae bacterium (assembly GCA_964556525.1). GTDB lineage: Bacteria > Bacteroidota > Bacteroidia > Chitinophagales > Saprospiraceae > RFSX01. Next base: position 6,597 of record CAZKXO010000201.1, on the reverse strand, counting down.
TATAGTTGATAAGTTCGTTAGCGCCTTTTTGTTTGCAGAGAGCTAGTTTCTCATCTGTAGAGGCACAGGCAATGATTCTGGCACCTATTGCCTTGCCTAATTCCAGCGCAGCCATACCGACACCTCCTGATGCACCTAAGATGACTAAGGTCTCCCCAGCTTTAAGCTGGGCTCTTTGCTTTAAGGCATGGTAAGACGTACCGTAGGCATATATGAAGGAAGCAGCTGTCGGGTAGTCCATCTCAGGTAGTTTGGGAAAGACTTGATTGCTACTAACAGAGAGTTCTTCTGCAAATCCTCCATGTCTTACGATACCAAATACCTCATCTCCTACTTTATGTTGTTTGACTTCAGAGCCTACTGCTTTGATAATGCCAGAAATATCACTTCCTGGGGTGAAAGGCAAATCAGGTTGGAACTGGTACTTACCTTGGATGATTAGTGTATCTGGAAAGTTGATAGAACAAGCTTTGATAGCTACAACTACATCTTTAGGTCCAGGTGTTGGACTGGCTACTTCTTTTAGAACCAACTCTGAAGGTGGTCCGTGTTTTTCGCAAACTATCGCTTTCATGTTTTTTTCTTTTTGTCTGAGACTTTCATTTTAATTGTTGCAGTTACCACAACCAAATCATTTTTATCCTTTACTTCTACATAGCAAGGCACCACCTCTACAGTCTCCCATTCTACCCCACTTAGATCGCAACTGGCTGTGAGATCCGTCGTCGCCTTATGAAGATAAGCCACTTCCATGCCTACGGGTATCCATCTTCTGTGCTTAGGAATAGAGGCTTCCATACAGAGGCCAGCGGTAAACTCACAGAGATTGCATGAAGCTATAGCATGTACAGTCTTAAGATGGTTATGTATAGCCAATCGTTTTCTCATAGCTACTTTCATGTAGTTATGACGAAGTTCCAGCACTTTGGGATTTATGGTTTTAAAGTAAGGTGCTTTGCTAGCTAGTAAACCAGAAAAGATCGTATTACCAAATGGTATTTTTGCAAACCGCTCTTGCAGCTTTAGTATATAGTTCATGATTAGTCTACTATGACTTTGAGTAATAATTTACCTCTCTTGTTTCCTGTAAATAGTCGCTGGAAAGTAGGATAGAAATTCTCTATATTTTCATAGACATCCTCTTCTGTTTTTAGCTTGCCCTCCATCATCCACATGCCCATTTGCATGGCGGCTTCTTTATACTTACTTGCATAATCAAAAACCACCATTCCTTGCATGGTCGCTCTATTGACCAATAATGATAAGTAGTTCTTGGGTCCTTGTATTGAATTTGAGTTGTATTGTGAAATAGCACCACATATAACTATACGTGCATGGCGTCTAAGGCAAGCAAGCGCAGCATCTAGAATATCACCACCTACATTGTCAAAATACACGTCTATGCCTTTTGGACAATGCTCTTTTATACCTTTGTAGACAGACTCATTTTTGTAATCTATGCAGTTGTCGAATCCTAGCTCTTCTTTTACATACTTGCACTTTTCCTCACCACCTGCAATGCCTACAACCGTACAGCCTTTGATTTTTGCTATTTGGCCTACGACACTTCCTACAGCTCCTGCCGCTCCAGAGACTAAAACTACATCATCCTCTTTTATTTTTCCGACTTCTGTTATGCCAAAGAACGCAGTCATTCCAGGCATCCCTAGAGAGCCTAAATACTTTGTCATAGGTGCTAATGAAGTATCTACTTGAAAATGACCTTCACCATCGGTTGCAAAATATTGCTGTACACCACCCCAGCCTGATAGCACATCTCCTTCTTTTAGAATAGGATGATTGTTGGCCTTGATGACTGTACCTATAGTGCCTGCTCTCATTACGTCTCCAAGAGGGACTGGTGGTATGTAAGACTTAACGTCATTCATCCATCCGCGCATGGCTGGATCAAGTGAAATATAATGTGTTTGTACCAGAACTTCACCATCCTTGGGCTCAGGAATAGCAGTTGTTTGAAGTTCCCAAGTATCCTCCACAGGCATTCCTACGGGTCTTTGCTTTAGTATTACTTGTTTATTCATTAAGATATTTGGATTCGTTTTTATAAACTGTCAAACTTAAAAGAGGTTGACGATTTTTCGTTTTTGGATGGCTTGTTGTGCAGTCAGACATAGGAAGGCGCAAACCTGATCTAGTTGTGCAAACTTTTTATTCTGGGTCAGGCCTTTGTCGTATCTGTAATAAATCTGCTGCGCTATAACTGCCAGTTTAAAAAGGCCAAAGGCATAATAGAAAATTAGATTGTCAATGGATCTTCCTGATTTTTGCGAGTAAGCTTCTACAACTTCTAAGCGATCTGGATTGCCGGGAAGAATCGTCGGCGAAGGAATCGTCTTTGCATAGGTCGCTCCATCATTTTCCATCACCCAATATGCAAGCGAGGTGCCTAAGTCCATAAGTGGGTCACCTAGAGTACACATCTCCCAGTCGAGAATAGCATTGACTTTGTTCCATTGGTTTTCTTCATAGACCAAGTTGTCATACTTAAAATCATTGTGTACTAAAGTGTGATCATAATGCTTGGGCTGATTCTCTGACATCCATTTCACTACAAAATCAGCAGTCGGTAGTTCCTGCGTAGCAGCTTTATAATATTGCTTAGCCCAATTAGTCACTTGTCGCTCTACATAGCCATTTGGTCTACCGAGGTCTTCTAGTCCTACAGCCTTATAATCCAATTGATGAAATTCTACAAAGCTATCCATCCAGCTGTCAGCAATGTCTTTGAAATCAGATGGCGCTAATTGTCTCTGCTGGGCTTCACTAAGTGTAAGGACCACCCCATCTACTTTCTCCATAATATAGAAACTAAAGCCTAAGGGTTCAGATTCCTTTTCGAAATAGTATGGTTGTGGTGCTTTCTCAAAATGCTTAGAGAGTTGTGATAAGACCTTGTATTCTCTACCCATGTCATGCCCTCTTTTAATAGCACCTTCTGGAGGTCTTCGCAATACGAAATCCTTTGCTGGAGTAGAAAGAAGGTAGGTTAGATTAGAGTAGCCATTGGAAAATTGTTTAAGGTCTATATCGAAATCCAGAGAAGGAATCAGCTTCTGCTCGTAAAGAATAGATTTTATTTGCTCCAGTGGGAAGGAAGTATCGCTTACTGTGGTTAATGACATACTTTATACTCTGAAACAAGGTATAGAATTAATGTGACACGGTGTCACTTTTGATTTAGTTTTTAATAAATTGGAGAAGAATTATAATATTGATAGGATGCAAGACAATACTAACAAGGAATGGAGTTTAGAAGGAAAAGTTGCAATCATTACTGGTGCCTCCAAAGGCATAGGGGCAGAGATTGCAAAAACATATGCAAGACAGGGTGCAAAAGTTGTTGTCTCTAGTCGAAGTCAAGAGGCGTTAGATGCTGTTGCTTCTGAGATTTCTTCAGCTGGTGGTCAGGCAATAGGAATAGTCTGCCACGTCGGTCAGAAAGAACAACTAGAAGGCTTAGTTGCTCAAACCACAAAGCATTATGGTGGTGTTGATATCTTAGTCAATAATGCTGCTACCAATCCTTTCTTTGGAAAGCTTGTAGAGTCTACAGAAGAACTCTTCGATAAGATTATGAATGTCAATGTCAAAGCTTGTATGACTTTATCCAACCTCTGTTTTCCGAGTATGGTCAAGAGAGGCGGAGGTTCCATAATCAATATTGCATCCGTAGAGGGACTGAAACCAAGCCCAGGCTTAGGGATGTACTCTATCAGTAAGGCAGCCCTTATTATGCTCACAAAGAGTCAGGCAAAAGAATGGGGCAGAAAGAAAATTAGAAGTAATGTAATTTGTCCAGGACTCATACAGACTAAGTTCAGTCAGGCACTATGGCAAAATGAAGATATTCTCAATCAGTTTGTAAACCATCTGCCTCTCAAGAGGATGGCCCAAGCCACCGAAATATCTGGGCTAGCCCTATACCTAGCCTCAGCAGCTTCCTCCTATACGACGGGTGCTGTCCTAACCGCAGACGGAGGCTATATGGTCGCCTAGAAGAATCTTATTAGAATTCCTGTCAGCCCGATGATAATGCAAAGTGGTGTATAAAGCTTTGTATCCATCTTAGCGAAAGTGGTGTTCTTTATTTTCTTAAATAAGCCTACGTATCTGAAGTCCCCAATTGCTCTAAGTGTGAAAAGTGCAGGGATGATAAGCCTTCCCCATTCAAAGATCCAGTTCTTTTGATTTCCAGGTTCAGGATTGATAAAATAGAAGGCTGCACAGATCATGAGTCCTAGAGCTACCATTAGAGTCATTCCAGTGCCCGGTTTAAATATAGTTTCACCTTTTTCATTTGTGGGTAAGGCTTTGTCGAGACCCCAGCTGTTGCCTAAAGCCCAGTTTAGGTGGATGATTCCGAGTAACAGAAAGACTAGAGATAGTATTACAGAAATTACATACATAGGCTATCTAGGAATATAGTTTTTTGAGATTGAGATAAAATGCTTCATTGCTTCGGGGTTTCTGATGGCATCCATACTGATACTGTCAGCTTTTTTCAATCCCATCAATAATTTCTTGACCGGTACTTCCATCTTCTTACCACTAAGTGTATGTGGTATATCTGGAACTGCAACTATTTCTGTGGGAATATGCCTGGGAGAGCATTTTGTTCTCAGTTCTTTTTTAATTGTGCTTTTCAGTTCATTATCTACGGTCCTATCGGTATGCATCATTACAAATAAGGGCATCTTGTCATCACCATCTTCTTGTTCTAAGTTCAGGATAAGGCTATCCTTTATACCTGGAATCTTATTCACGACACTGTAGATCTCTGCTGTGCCTATTCTTATTCCATTTCTGTTTAGCGTGGCATCTGATCTTCCATGAATAGTCAGAGCGCCATTATTCTGTATGCGGATATAATCTCCATGTCTCCATTTGCCAGGATATTTTTCAAAGTAACTGGCTCTATATCTTTCTCCATCTTTGTCATTCCAAAAATAGATTGGCATAGATGGGAGTGGCTGCTCTATGACCATTTCACCCAGGTTAGAGCTTATGCGTTTTCCCTCTTTGGAGTAAGAGTACAAGGCCACACCAAGTCCTCTGCCCTGTATGTATCCTTTGTACACAGAACTGTAAGGTATTCCTCCTACAAAGGCTGTACAGACATCAGTGCCACCACTCATAGAACATAACCATACGTTGTTTGATATTTTGTCATAGACATACTCAAAAGCTTCTTGCGGCAGAGGTGAACCTGTAGATCCTATAGATCTGAGGTGGCTTAAATTATATTTCTCAGCTAAGTCTAAGTCTTCATTCATACATGCAATGAGGAAAGGGGCACTGGTCCCAAAATGATGAATCGGTAACTCATTGGTGATTTCCCATAGCCTTTCTAGACTTGGATAAGCTGGGCTTCCATCATACAACACAGGTACAGCACCGACAAGCATACTTGCCTGAAGGAAGTTCCACATCATCCAGCCAGTAGTTGAGAACCAGAAGAAATGTTCTCCTTCTTTTGCATCATTATGAAAAAGCAAATACTTGAAATGTTCCATTAGTACTCCCCCATGTGAATGTGTAATGGCTTTGGGTTTGCCAGTGGTCCCAGAAGAATACAATACCCATATAGGATGAGAAAATGGAACGGGTTCGAAAGTCAGTTCTCCTTCTGCATCTTTACCTATCTCACTCCAAAGTTGTGCTGCATCCAATCTAGATGCTTTATCCATATAAGGGATGAAGACTAGATGCTCGATACTAGGTAAAGCTTCTTTTATTGATTTAACAGACACTGTTTTGTCGAAAGACTTTCCTCCATAACTGTAACCATCTACAGCAAAAAGAAACTTTGGTTCTACTTGCGTAAATCGGTCTATGACTGTTGCTTCGCCAAAATCTGGAGAGCAACAAGTCCATACACCACCCAACGAGATTGTGGCTAAAAAACAGATGATTGCATGTGGCGTATTAGGTAGATATCCCGATACTCTATCTCCATTGACAAATCCGTTTGCTTTAAGAAAGTGCTGGATTCTTTTTACTTCCTTTTCTAAGAAATCCCATGTTATAGATTCCTTTCCATTTTCATTGTAAAATATAAGGGCTGGCCTGTCACTTGTTTTGTTTCTAAAAATATGCTCTGAATAATTAAGAGTTGCACCTTCAAACCATTTGTAACCAGGCATAGCCTCACCTGTAAGAACCTTGTCGTAAGGAGAATGATACTGTATATCCACATAGTCCCATAACGAACTCCAGAAATCTTCTATGTTTTCTACTGACCAGTTCCATAGATGGTTGTAGTCATGAAAACTTAGGTTTCTATTGAGTTCCAGCCAGTTCTCAAAGTCTTTTAAGTTAGACTCATTAATGAAAGTTTTATCTGGCTGCCATAATTCTACTAGCTGATCTTGCATTAGTAACTTTAAGGATGGTTATGAATATCGAGAAGTTGGTGATACAAATATAGGATGACCTGAAGCAGTACAAGATATAATGCCAATTGTTTTAAAACAAAGAGTACATTTAGATTTGTGATTTAAATCATGAGGAGAACAATTTATCACATTCATAATACAAATAATATTGTATGTACCTCTTGAACTATACTAAAGCTGC
>CAZKXO010000200.1:0-7199 GCA_964556525.1 uncultured Saprospiraceae bacterium | reverse complement strand
ATCCTCAAGAAAATGAAGGATGCGGGTGAGAAAATAAGCATGTTGACAGCTTATGACTTTAGCATGGCAAGGATTATAGATGACGCTGGCATAGATGTCATCCTTGTAGGGGATTCAGCCTCTAATGTTATGGCAGGACATGAGACTACCCTTCCCATTACCTTGGACCAGATGATTTACCATGCTTGTTCTGTTATACGTGGTGTTAGCAAAGCTTTAGTAGTAGTCGACTTGCCTTTTGGTAGTTACCAAGGAAATTCGGAAAAAGCTTTACAATCTGCAGTTAGGATAATGAAGGAATCCGGAGCTCATTCGGTGAAGTTGGAAGGTGGAGAAGAAATCTTAGAGTCTGTAAAGAGAATTATTTCTGCTGGTGTTCCAGTAATGGGCCATTTAGGACTGACACCGCAATCCATTTATAAGTTTGGTACCTATACCGTTAGGGCAAAAGAAGAAATGGAAGCGGCTCAACTCAAAAAAGATGCCTTATTGCTGGAAGAAGCTGGGGTCTTCGGTTTGGTAATGGAAAAGATTCCTGCGGCATTAGCGACTGAGGTTAGTAAGTCTTTGGCTATTCCTACTATAGGTATTGGTGCTGGCGGTGGAACTGATGGACAAGTATTAGTGAGCCATGATCTATTTGGCATAACCAAGGAATTTAATCCACGTTTCCTTCGACGATATCTAGATTTATACAGTGATATGAAAGGAGCTGTAGAGAATTATATTAAGGATGTTAAGTCCTCTGATTTTCCTAGTGAGAAGGAGCAATACTGATGAGAAGGTGGCTTATAGTTCTTCTTTTATTACTTCTCTTAGCTGGTGTAGCTGGTTTTTTCCTTTATAGCAGCATTTTCGGACCTAATGTTGACCTAGGTGAGCAAGACCAAATTTCGTTCTATGTCAAAACTGGCGATAACTTAGAAGATCTTAAATCCGGACTGAGTTCTGACAGTATACTCAAGAATCAGCAGGCTTTTGATATGGTCGCTAAGCTGATGAAATTTACACAGCCTAAACCTGGTCTCTATGAACTTCAAGACGGTATGAGCACCAGAGACTTGATTTCTATGTTTCGCTCAGGTCGTCAAAAAGCGCTTAAACTTACCTTTAACAACTTTAGAAAAATAGAGGACCTCATCGGTTATTTTGGCTCTCAGTTAGAATCAGATTCTATTAGTTTGGCCAAGCATTTTCTAAGTCGTTCTGTAAAGGAAAAATATGGTATAACAAAAGAAAACCTGATGAGTCTTTTCATACCCAATACTTATCAGATCTATTGGAATACGAGCCCAGAAAAGTTGTTAGCAAGACTAGCCCAAGAACGAGAGAAATTTTTTGATAAAGAAAGAATGACCAAGGCAAAAAACCTTGATTTGACCAAAGAAGAAATATATACCTTGGCATCCATTGTACAAAAAGAAACCTTGGTCAACAGTGAAAAACCAAGAGTAGCCGGAGTATATATCAATAGGCTGAAAAGAGGTCAACTTTTACAAGCAGACCCAACAGTGGTTTTTGCCAACGGCGACTTTGAGCTGCGACGAGTCTTGAACAAACATTTAGCCATAGATAGCCCTTATAATACTTATAAATATGAAGGACTACCACCAGGTCCTATTTGCATGCCGGATGTTTCTTCTATAGATGCAGTCTTGAATTATGAAAAACATAAGTATTTGTACTTCTGTGCAAGCCCTGATAATTCGGGTCGACATCTATTTGCAAAGTCACTAATAGAGCACAATAGAAATGCTGACAAGTACAGAGCCTATCTTAATAAGCAAAGAATATTCAGATAATTTACTCTCTGAAATTTTGATTCTGGTTGACGAGTTTCTTCTGGATGTGATTATCTCTATACGTAGGTGTCCCAACCAAAACCATCATATCGCCTGAAGTTTGTACAGACCATTCTTCGGGTTTTACAGTACTGAGGTCATCTATCATAAGCAGCTCAGCTCTTTCAAAATGGTAGTTGTATTTTCCCGAGCCATGCACTTCAGGTCCTTTACCATATTCATAAGTATGGTCTTTTTTGAAATCAAACCATTCACCGTTGAATTGCTTCATTTCCCCTTGGTGCATAAATTGTAATTCCCAGACGCCTTCTTCTATAATAGTGTAAAAATCAGGATCAGTTTTTAACCTATAGTTAAGGATAGATAAGGCTTGAGATCGTTTGCTAGCTATAGTTTCAGGACTATATGGATCGGTATTACTACGGTTTGGACTCTGTATGACGGGATTCCTGACTGTAGAAACATTATTATTGTTCTTGAGAATCGGTTCAGGTCTCTTTACTTGTTGATCCTGGCAAGACATGAAGAGCAGTGAGCTCACTAATATGAGTAAAAAGGTCGTTTTCAAGTTTTGAAGTTTATATAAATACGAAGATATACAAATTGTTGTTTCACAGTTTTTCTGAGCATATTAAATCAAGTAAGTTCTTTGACCAAAGTCAAGACCTACTGATAGCCATAAGTGGAGGTGTCGATTCTATGGTGCTGTCCCACTTAATGAAAGCAGCAGGTTACAGGTTTAGAGTCGCGCATATTGACCATAATACCAGAGAAGGTGAATCACAAAGAGATGCTGATTTTGTTTCTTCTTACTTTAAGAAGCTTAATATCCAAGTGCATCATCATTCCTTTCAGTTTAGTGGTCAAGGGAACTTTCATGATGAGGCCCACAAAGCTAGATACGCATTTTTTCAATCCTTGGATTCTGATATTATTTTAACAGCCCATCACCAAGATGATCATACAGAAACCATTCTTATCAATGTACTTAATGGCAGATCTACTGATGGAATTCCAGCTATAAATGGAAAATTTATTAGACCTCTATTACCTTATACCAAGTCTCAAATATTAGACTATGCATCTAAACATAAGATTCCCTATGTAGAAGACAGTAGTAATATCAAAAATGATTATTTGAGAAATTACATTCGTAATAGTTTTCTTCTTGCGGTAAGAGACTACAAAATCGAAACCAAATTAGCCAATCTATCTAGTAGAATAGCTGATGAAAAAGACTTACTTCTTAATCTAATAGATGCAGCTTTCCATATAGAAAGTAAAGCTGGAAGGCATATAATAAAGAAGAGTCAACTTAGGACTAAGTCTCCCCTTTTTCTTTTACTTTCTTTGCGAACTTATGGTGTAAATAGAACCCAGGTAGTAAACCTTCTCGATGCTATAGATAAAACAGGAACAGTGATAAGTACTCAAAATTATAAGTTGCTAATAGATAGAGAAAAGGTAATTATTGAACCGCATTCAGTACAAACATTGGAAAATGATTTTAGATTTAATTTGGAAGATCTACCTCTGGAGTACAAACATCATGATAAACTTATCGAAATAACCATAACTAAAGAATCTCCTGTGTTTTCAAAAGACGAAACAACCCAATACGTTCCTTTAGATCTATTAGATAATAAACTGCTATTGAGAAGTTGGGAGGAAGGCGATGTTTTTCATCCACTTGGGGCACCAGGCAAACAGAAGCTTAAGAAATTCTTTAGTGATAAAAAAATAGACAGATATAATAAGGAACGAGTACTCTTATTATGCAGTGCTAGTGATATTGTTTTAATCTTAGGTCACAGATCAAGTGAGCAATATAGGGTTCAAACAGAACACAAAAACTTGCTAAAAATAAAACTGAAACAGCTCTGATTATTTTCCTTTTTTGTTATCTGTTTTATCTTGAAAAACAGGTTGTGGTCTAGGTGCTTCTTCGTAAGTATGATTATAGATCTTTTCTCTATACATCCACTTATTGCCTTTCTTCTGGTATCCCTCATAGCTACCATCAGGAATATTTGTAGGCCCCTGTCCAGCTTGTTGTCCCATTCTCGGCAGGAGATGATCGTGAATTATTAAGTCTAGGCCAGGATGGTAATGAAGAACTACTGAAGCATCTGAAGAATAACTGATGATGATTCTATTCAGATAAGTATCTAAGCTTTCTGAATCTTCGAATATTGGAGCACCAAAACTTATTTCATCTCCATTGATAGTAAGTACGTCTATAAGCCTCTGGTTGTCATATTTTCCTTCTCCATCAAAACCGAAAAGAAGATAGCTATCCTTTTCATGCTCCATTATTTCATAATAGAGACATCCATACCAATCATCAACTGTAGAAGTACTATAGGCGGTTTCCTGTGAGATTCCTTCAGTTCTATTGAACTTGATGACTTCATTATTCTTGAGTAGATAGCCCTTGTAGCTACAATTCCTATCATCAAGCTTTACCATCCAACTTACTAAAGTGAAGTCATTATTAGGAGATGGAAGAACTGAGATATAATTTCTGAAAGGCTCTTCTTCATCAATTGTTTTATTTTCTGTCAGGTACTGATCAAAAAGTTTTTCGAACATTACTGCAGCTCTTTCTCTTGAGCTGTTTTCAAAACCATTCATCATAATATCACCGTAGAAAAGTAGATCGGATGATAGATCTCTCTCCATGAGCTTTTGTGCAGATGTAGTAGTTAGATGAAAACAGAACAATAAGAAGATAACCAATGAAGCTTGTTTCATAACCAAAAGTATTTTTACTTAAACGTAGAATTGTAATTTAAAGTTACTTTGGAGTACAACAATCTAAAAACTTAGTATAATCTGGTCTGTCAGCTGCCGTCTTGTGGATGTAGCTATCTACAACTTTTCCATTGAATAGCATAAATACCCCTGGCATCTGAAAACTGTCTCCAACATTTTTAGTAGAATAAGGTATTCCTGACTTGACTACTTTGTATCCTCTCACCCAAGTATTTAGGCCAAAAAGCTGGCTAAGTGAGCCCTTCGTTAACCCAAACTTCTTGTAAATCACACAATTAGGATCCGAAATATGCTCTGGATCCGTAATGTTTTGACCTTCGAAATACTGATTGGCAATTTCCTGTGTAGTCATGTGGACAAATACAGGCTGTATATTCCGCTCTAATAAAGATTCCTGCATTTGCGAGATATCTCTTAGTGCTTCTCTACAAAAGATACATTCCATGTGTCTCAGAAATACTAACAAAACAGGGGCTGACCTGGAAATGGAATCCAAATCATTGCCCTTGTTAGTTATGATTTTATCTAAGTCTTTCAATAGACTACTTTCCTTTTGGAATGAGTTTCATTTTCTTGAAAGAATCTATTACAGATTGTACATGTTTAGCTGAGTTTCTTAGCATCTTTTTCTCCGAAGCATTAAGCTTGAGAGTAATGATTTTCTTGATTCCTTCTTTTCCTAATTGGACAGGAACACCTAAGAACATGTTTTTGATACCGTATTCTCCTTGCAACCATACACTACAAGGGAAGATTCTTCCATCATCTTTGACGATAGACTCTACCATCTGAGCTGCTGCTGCACCTGGAGCATACCATGCAGAGGTTCCCATCAGTTTTACCAGTTCGCCACCACCCTTTTGGGTTCTTTTGACAATCTGATTCAGTTTTGATTTTGCGATCATGTCTGTTACAGGTATTCCTGCTACTGTAGTAAATCTTGGAAGTGGTACCATAGTATCACCATGGCCACCCATCAATACTGCTTGGATATCCTTAGGTGAGACACCAAGTTCGGTAGAAAGAAATGCTCGATATCTAGCTGTATCCAGGATTCCTGCCATTCCAATTACTCTTTTAGAATCTATTCCTGAAGCTTTCAAGACTGCATAAGACATTACATCTAGTGGATTGGAAACAATGATAAAGATGGCCTTCTTACTGTACTTCAGTATAGACTGTGTTACAGATACTACGATTTTTGCATTGGTAGAAATAAGGTCGTCCCTGCTCATTCCTGGTTTCCTAGGAATACCTGCAGTGATAACAACGATATCTGACTTAGCAGTATCCTTGTAATTGTCAGTTCCAGTTATTTTGGTACTGTAATAATCTACAGGAGCTTGCTGCCAGGAATCTAAAGCTTTGCCTTTTGCAAAATCTCCTTTTAGATCAAGAAGAACAATCTCGTTTACAATGTCTTTGTGGGCTAATACATTTGCAACTGTTGCGCCGACGTTACCAGCACCAACTACTGTTACTTTACTCATGTTATAAATTAATTTTATTTGTATAATATTGCGCTACAAAAGTATACATAATTTATATGCGTTTTTAGCAACACAAAAAGTTGATTGATTTAATCATGAAAAAATGAGAATTAGACTTGTCGTAAAGAGATTAAAATCACTTTTATCGCATCCAAATTCATGTGTCTCGCTTGCTAAGTGCATAACTTTATAGGAAAAGAAATATGAAGTTATTGTTGAACCTGATTAGTATCATAATCTTGAGCTCATCTGCTCTTGTAAGTCAACACTTCTGCAGTACTATGCAAGATGATGCTTTTATGCAACGTCTTATAAAGAATAAAGCGAATTGGGATAGAACACTTTCTAAAGGAAGTAGTTCAAGATTGGTTCCAGTTACTTTTCATCTTGTAGCCAGATCCGATGGCACCGGAAGATTATCTGAAGATTTGGCCTATAATGCTATTTGTACCATGAATGAGAGATTGGCTTCATTTGAATCTGAAATAAGACTGTTTGTAGATGAAATAAGGCTAATAGACAACAATATTATTTATTCTAATCCTCAAAGTGTATCTCTAGGAAATTTTAAGGATTTCAATGCAATGAATGTCTATTGTGTAGGTGAAATTGCGACTGGTTCTGGTGGTACTACTTTGGGCTACTATCAGTCTGGAGTAGATATAATCGTTATGAAAAACGACAACGTCTCTAACGGTGGTTGGACTTTTGAGCATGAGGTAGGTCATTATTTCAGCCTAGCTCATACACATAGAGGGTGGGAAAGCACTCCTTATGACCCGAGTATCTTTCCTGAAAAAGTAACCAGTGTTACTGTTACGTCCAATCAAGTAAATGGAGCTGTACAGGTAGAATTAGTCAATGGCTCTAATTGTAATACAGCCGGAGACTTAATCTGCGATACACCACCTGACTATGGAAGAGGGCAGTCTTGTAACTGCTGTGCTATGAATACTACTATACTTGATAGGAATTGTGATACACTAGAGCCGATGATGAATAATGTGATGTCATATTCTAATGGATGCTCCGATTGGGCCTTCACTCGACAACAGATTCTTGCCATGGAGACAGATTATGACTCTCCTCAAAGAGCAATTATAAGAACAAGTGGAGTTACCTCTTTTACTCC
>CAZKXO010000199.1:0-7231 GCA_964556525.1 uncultured Saprospiraceae bacterium | reverse complement strand
CTGATGCTTCTAACACGCTTGTAATTAGCTTTACAGGTTACGAAACTCAGGAATTCGACATCACTAACGCTTCCGTAGTTGATGTTGTACTTGCAGAAGGCCAACTACTTGATGAAGTGGTTGTGACTGGTCTGGGTATTAAAAAGGATAAAAAAGCCTTAGGTTATGGTGTTTCTACCATAAGCACTAAGCAAATTGCGAATCGTCCAGAATCAGATGTCTCTCGTGTCTTAAGAGGGAAGACTACAGGTGTCGATATTACATCTACATCTGGTCTAGCTGGATCAGGTACGAGTATCATCATTAGAGGATACTCCTCAATTACTGGTTCTAACCAACCTCTATTCATCGTAGATGGTGTGCCATTAAATACAGCGACCAATCCTTCAGATGGTTTTGTAAATGGTGGTGGAGCCGCATCGAGCAGATTCCTTGATCTTGATCCTAACAATATCGCAGAGATTAGTATTCTTAAGGGTCTAAGTGCTACCGTATTATATGGAGAGCAGGGTAGAAATGGTGTTGTACTTGTAACAACTAAGACTGGAGATATTGATCTTGATCGTGACAAAGGATTTGAGGTAAGTGTAACTCAAGGGGTAAGTTCTACAAGTGTGGCTAACCTTCCTGAATATCAGAATACATTCGGAAACGGATTCTCTGGTAGCTTTGGATGGTTCTTTTCTAACTGGGGACCAGCATTTGACAATACTGATCCTAATTTTTATGGAAATTTCTTTGCTGGGGTTAATGATGCTGGAACAGTCCTTGTTACACATCCTTACTCCACAGGAGTCGGATTTGAGAGTCAATTCCCAGGAGAGACTTTTGATACTTATGAGTATCGTCCATTTGAAAGTGCTGAGAACTTTTTCGAAAGCGGGTTAACTACAAATACTAATATTAATATCTCCAAGAATCTTGGTAATGGAGGACAATTCAAGGCTTCATATTCTTATTTAGATGAAGAAGGATTTACTCCTGATTTAGCAGATGGTTCTTCGAGTAATACTTATGAGAAGCACAATCTTTCATTAGGTGCAGGTACCGAGCTTGCTAATGGCCTTAAGATTAATGGTGTATTTAGTTTTGTAGCTTCTAATAGATTAGCTCCACCAGCGTCACCTGGAACTGGTTCAGGAACTTTTGGGGCTGATGCGGTATCAATTTTTTCAGATGTACTTTATACTCCACGGAGTATCGATATATTTGGATTGCCATTTCAGAGTGAGCTAGATGGATCTCAGACCTATTACCGACAGGCGGCAGGTTCTCAGATAACGCATCCATTATGGTCACTAAATAATACTCGCAACGAGGAAGATGTATTAAGATTCACGGGTACAGCTAACTTGAGTTATGCGATCACTGATAATATCGAAGTTAGAACAAGAGTAAGTGCAGATCAGTATTTTCAAGATAATTCGAACTTAGTAAATCGAGGTGGTGCTCAACTCCCATTAGGAAGTTTCAGCACGAGATCATTTGCTAATAGAGTTACTGACATATTGGCTACTATAAATTTTGATTATGATCTTAACGAGTCATTTAATTTAAGTGGTTTTGTAGGGGGTAATTCTCGACGTGATGCTTTGACCGTTGATGGGATAAATAGTTCTCAACAGTTTGTATTTAACTTAGAGGGACATAGTAATTTCATTAACCAAGAAGCATTCAGTTTTAATCAACTTGAGAACCAGTTAGGATTACTAGGTGCTGTTACATTGGGTTATAATAGCTACTTGTATGTACAGTTACAAGCAAGAAACGATTGGACTTCAACTTTAGAGCCAGAAAATCAATCAGTATTCTACCCAAGTGCTAATGTCTCTTTCATCCTTTCAGATGCAGTTCCATCACTAACGGATGGTGGTATCTTGAACTACTTAAAAGTTAGGGCTGGTATAGGAACATCTGCAGGTTATCCTGACCCATTCAGTACTAGAACTGTGCTAGGAACTAATACCAGAACATTTCAAACCGCTGGTGGTCAAATTGCTAACACAAACTTTGTATCGAACAACTTAGGAAATCCTAATTTGACGAATGAGACACATACTGAAATTGAATTAGGAATCGAAGCAAGATTTCTACAGAATAGATTTGGGATAGATTTATCCTTGTATGATAAGCAATCTAGCGATTTAATTGTTGAGTTAGACACTGATCCAGCGATTGGATTTACTCAAACAACTATCAACGCTGCTCAGATTACTAACAGAGGTGTAGAGTTGGGATTAAATTTGACGCCGATAGCTAAAGCAGTGCAGTGGGATCTAGCATTAAATTTCACAGCAAATGAGAACACCGTTGATCAGATTGCTGATGGAATTGATCAAGTATTAATAGATGGTTTCAATGGTCGTAATGGTGGTAATTGGGCATTACCTAATGAGCCTTTCGCTGCTATTCAGGGAACAACTTTCGAAAGAGTAAATGGTCAACCTTTGGTAAATGGTCAAGGATTCTTTGTCGAAAGTCAAGCGATCAGTATTATCGGAGACCCTAATCCAGATTACTCGATATCGTATCTAAGTACATTAAGCTGGAACGGGTTATCACTGTTTATAAATTGGAATTATGTCAAAGGTGGTGACATCTTATCAATTAGTGCAGCTCAGAATTTAGCACGTGGTAATACTGTCGATACAGATTTTGATAGATTCTTACCATTTATTTTGCCTGGAAACTTAGCAGACGGCTCTCCTAACGACATTCAGATATTTGCAGGTGATGCATTCTTCGAAGGATTCTTCGGACCAACAGAAGGAAGAATATTTGATGGGACACACTTGAGATTGAGGGAGGTTTCACTGAGCTATCAGTTACCAACTTCGCTTCTCGAAAATTCACCTATCGGAAGCGCGTCAATTTCACTGACTGGTGAGAACTTATGGTTCAATGCCTTGAACTTTCCGGAAGGAATCAATTTTGACCCTGAAGTATTAAGCTTAGGTGTTGGAAATGGTAGAGGAATTGACTTCGTGACTGGTCCAACTGCAGAAAGAATAGGGGTGACTCTAAACCTTACTTTCTAGGCCTAATTAGCTAACTTGATAAGTTTTAAAATGAAAAAAATTAGTGCAATAATATTTATAAGTGTGTTATTGGTTTTTTCTTCTTGTAGTGATATTTTTGAATTAGACCTACAACAAGATCCTAATAACCCAACGCCAGAAACGGCGGATCTTGAGTCACTATATAATAGTGTTCAACTTACTTTTGAGAATTTCTTAGCTGGACCGCAGTTTTTTACTATGCAACTGTCTCGACAGGTAGCATTTACTGCTGGAAACGTTTATGAAACCGCATACAGTCCTGATAATTTCAACAATACGTGGAACCAAGCTTATGCAAATTTCCTACCTGATGCAAATGCGGTTATAGCACTTGCAGAACCCAATGGGCAGTTTTATCATACGGGTACTACAAGGATTATGATGGGTTACGTTCTCGTATCATTGGTTGATTTGTTTGGTAATGTTCCATGGGAACAAGCAGGTCAGGGAATTGAAAATTTGAGTCCTGAATCGCAAGACGGAGCCACATTGTATGGGATCGCTCGAGACTTGATTTCTCAAGGCATAGCAGATCTTGAAATGAATGAGGCTGCTGCGCCTACTTTTGAATTCATGTTTGATGATAATGCAACAGCTTGGATTCAGGCAGGTAATTCGGTATTAATGAAAATTGCTGTGAATTTGCGAGATCAAGCTGCGTTCGACGCAGTTGTAGCAGGGGGTAATTTTATATCATCTGCTGCCAATGATTGGCAGTTTGAATATGGGAGTAATAGAGAGAATCCTGACTCAAGGCATCCGCTTTATGCTGCTCATTATGAGGGAAATGATGGACAGTACTTGAGTAATTGGTACATGTGGGCAATGAATGATGAGAAGCCTGTGGTTGATCCTCGGATTAGAGGGTATTTTTACAGACAGGTTGGTTCTATACCGTTAGACAATCCAAATCGATTTGATTGTATTAATTCGATTCTTCCAGATCCTGAAGCAACGCCAGCCCATTACTTAGCGTGTAATGATAGAATGCCATATTGTGTAGCAAGTTTAAGCAATGGTTACTATGGACGTGATCATGGAAATGGTAACGGGATTCCTCCAGATGGAGACATTCGAACTAGATATGGAGTATATCCAGCTGGGGGTAAATTTGATAATGAGTCTTTCACGGCTACAACTGATCCAATGCGATTAGGGATAGATGGAGCTTTAGGTGCTGGAATACATCCAATTCTTCCTTCATTTTTTGTCAACTTTTATAGAGCAGAGATGGCCATATTAAGTGGTGATCAGGCATTAGCTCGTGAACAACTTTTAGCGGGTGTAGCAGCGTCAATTGCTAAGGTTAGAAATTTCATGGAAACAAGAGATCCTAATTCTTTAGATGAGGTTGTTTCGGTTGATATTGTGACTGGAGCGGAAATAAGAGGGAATGCGTTCTTACCGTCAGATGATGCCGTTGGAGCATATTTGGATGTTGTAGCTAGTCGCTTTGATGAGGCAGGCGATCCACTCGAAGTGATTGCTTTAGAGGCACTCTTAGCTCAGTGGGGCAATGGCCTCGAGAGTTATAACTTGATAAGAAGAACTGCTAGACCATCTAATTTGCAACCGGCAATTTTAACATCTGCTGGTACATATATTAGATCAGCGTTATTACCTGCAGTTCATGTGAACCTAAATCAGAATGCTACTCAGAATAGTATTTTGGATCAAGTCTTTTGGGACAATTCTTCGTTAGGTCCATGCTTTAATTAATTGCTTAAAATAGATTAAAATGAAAAAGTATTTATTTTATTTAGTAGCACTGTGGTTTTTAGGTGCTTGTTCTGCAGATCCGGAATTGGGGCCGATCATAACCATTGATACCGCAGAAATCGGAGCCTTCCCAAGGACACTTAATCTGATCGCTGGAGAGTATGATTTGATGAACCTCAATTCGTCATCATATATACATGAGATAGATTTTCGATCAGAGAACGGTGGGGATAATGTTTCTAATTATCGAGTTTTTGTTTCTTATGATGATAATGATGCTACAAATGGTGATAATTCCTCAGGAGAAGTACTTGTAGGCGATTTTAGTCAGGCTGATTTTGGTGTGTCTCCGTCGGAAGATAGCAATCAAGCTTTAACATTAGACTTTCCATTTGCCACAGTTGCGGCAGCTACTGGAACTGATCCAGCTACAATATCACCTGGTGATAGATTTCAATTTAGAGCTGAGTTAGAGTTAGAAGACGGTAGAGTATTTACTGGCGCTAACACGGAGGCTACAATCTTCGGTCCTGCATTCAGAGCATTCTTTGATTGGAATGTAAATGCTACGTGTCCTTTACCTGATGATATGTTCGTTGGTTCATATCAGATCTCTCACTTACAAGGTCCTGGTAACCCATGGGGAACAGGTGTAAGAGAGAGTGTTGTTGAGCTTGCACTAGTGCCAGGATCAACGACAGTAAGGGCTATCAACAATGTGTTTGTTATAGATGCATTCGGTGGGTTCCCATTACCTGCAAGCGTAGAGTTTGTATGTACTATCGCGAGATGGCAGGATGCAAATCCAAGCGTTGGTTGTGGTGGTGTTGGAATTATGTATTTCAATGGTGGAGATGACCCTATCGATATTTCTGATGATTCTGAGATTACGCTGACTATCGCAGAAGAAGGTGGTGGATGTGGATACAGTAATGTAGACGTCATTCTATTAACAAAACAATAGACATAAAGTCAAAATTGTTTTAATTTATACGCCGGTGATAGTTACTATCATCGGCTTTTTTATGCTTATGTGTAGTAAGAAATATCATGTGTTACTTTTTATCTTAAGCGTTAATGTCTGTTGGGCTCAGTTCACTGACATCACTAATGACCTTGAAATACAGCATACTTTTGTCAATAGCGCTTTTTTAGGAGGCGGCGCAGTATCAGTTGACGTGAATAATGATGGCTGGGAGGACATGGTGTTTACTGGAGGAAGCGAGCCTGATAAACTTTATTTGAATCGTGGAGATGGTAGTTTTGACGAGATTGAGTTAGTCGATAATAGGTATGATGTACTCAATGATACTACATCAGCCGTAGTCTCAGGAGACTTTAATAATGATGGTTGTGAGGATTTGTTATTCACCAATTATAGCCAAAATGGATATGACCTCATCCTACAGAATAACTGCACTGGCAATTTTGAATTACTTCCTTTTAATCAAGCCTTGAGCACACCTATCAATAGTATGGGAGCTACATTATTTGATTTTAATGATGATGGGCTTTTGGATGTTTTTATTATTGGTTATGTGGAGAGAATTCGGATTGTTACTGATGATGATGGAGTGACCTCAGGTTTCGATCATGATTGCGAGAGCAATCGACTTTATCTGAATCGTGGAGACTTTCAGTTCGAAGACGTTACGGATTCGCTGAATGTGGCTGGTGAAGGATGTGGTTTGGCTGTAACTGTTATACCCATTCCAGATCGACCAGGGGAATTCGGTATTCTAGTAGCTAATGATTTTGGTCCCTTTATTCATTCTAATGAGTTCTTCGTCCCTAATAGCGAAGGTATATATGAAGAGGTAGCAGAACAATACGGTCTGGACATTGAGATGTATGGAATGGGCATTGGAGTAGGTGATGTCAACCATGATCAGACACTTGATCTATACATCACTAATCTTGGAGAAAATTATTTATTACTTAATAATTCAACGAGTTTTGAAATGGCCCAAGATGAGTTTGGTGTAGCTAACACCAACACGCCAGACGGATTTTTGACCACTGGATGGGGGACATTCTTTATAGATGTAGAGAATGACGCCGATCTAGACTTGATGGTTGCTAATGGCACAGTAGCATCCCCTGATTTTATTGCTGGTTCGTTTGTTGATCCAAATATTCTGATGATTAATAATGGAGATGGTGAGCCTTTTAGGACGGCTTCTACACAAGCAGGTATTTCTTTTACCGGGCCAAATATTAATAGAGGAGCAATCAAGACTGACATAGATAATGATGGAGATCTTGACGTGATTGTGAGTTATATCAACTTTGTGCCAACTGATGAGCCTACACGTTCTTACAGGATATACCGCAATGATTTTGAGAGTGGAAATTTTATAGCATTAGACTTGGTATCTAATCTGCATGCTACAGATGCGTTTGGCAGTGAAGTGTCACTATTTGTTAATGGAGAGGAGTTCGTAGATTATAAG
>CAZKXO010000198.1:0-7300 GCA_964556525.1 uncultured Saprospiraceae bacterium | reverse complement strand
TAATGTGTCCGTTGTGGATCTTGGCTCCATTCTAAATACGCTTAATGATATCCTGAGTAAGGTCTCTTATGTCATTAAATTCATGGCAGGCTTTAGTATAATCACAGGACTTATAGTACTCTTGAGTTCGTTATTGCTAAGCAAGTTTCAGCGCATACGAGAATCCGTTTTGCTGAGGACTCTTGGAGCTAAGGGCAACCAAATTCTGAAAATAAATGCTACTGAGTATGCCTTATTGGGAAGCCTTTCTGCCTTGACGGGTATCGTCATCGCTATAGTGGGAAGTTATTTCTTAGCCACAGGTGAGCTGGAGCTTGATTTTAGAATTGATCCATGGCCGATAGTTGCCATCTTTGTATTGGTAGTTGCATTGACCGTATGCATAGGCCTATATAACACGAAGGAAGTCTTACAAAGGTCTCCGTTAGAAGTATTAAGAAAAGAAACTAGCTAAAGTTATTTGCTGCTCTTTCTTACAAGGTCCTAAGTTGCTTATAAACCAATGAATAAACTTACTGCAGAACCGTGCTTGTGTTTCTAATAAAGAATTGAGTTTTGTCATTGTTATTTGCAACTAGTAATGCAGAAGCACCAGGGCGAGTGATTTTAGCTATTCTCTTCACATTGCTTTTGAGATTCAATCCCGTTTTAGTGATATCGTACAGTGGACTAAAGTTGCCAGTGCCATCATTTATAAGAATCGTACCACTTCCTGCATCATAACTAGGCGTTTCTGGTTCTGTATTGAACATGTTTCCAACTATCAATACATCTTGATGTCCATCTCTGTTGTAATCCTCCACTATACAATCCAAAACCGGTGCCCATTGTGCTTCGAAAGGTAATTCTATAACTTCATAGCCATCACCTTTAGATACTAGAACAACAGATTTGAAGTAATTGACTACAAGATTCCCAGATTTATCTATTTTTTCAGCACCTAGAATATCCGCCAGTCCAGCAGATGCAAAGGCATCGTAAGTTTTAAATTTGTCATTCAGCATAGGCATTTGCTCCGAAGAACATTCCTTACCTCTTACTGGCACCAATTCGTCTTTGTAAATTTTAGCAAGGAAAATATCTTGAGAGCCATTCTCATCAAAATCATCATAATAGACAGATAGCGGTTTTTGTTGTGATGCATGGAATTTATTATTGGTTCCTAAATTGCCAAAAATAAAATCTGCTTTTCCGTCCTGATTGAAATCTCCAGGTGTTACAGAATACCACCAGCCATTTAAGTCTGCTATTTCGTTATACTTTTTTTCTACTAACTTTTTACCTCCTTCGTTAATGAAGAACTTAGGATAAGACCACTCACCAGAAACAACTAAGTCTTGATACCCGTCATTATTCAGATCTACTACTTCTGAATCTGTAACCATGTTAGGCAATGCATTATAAAAGTCTTTCATAACAGCTTTCTTAAACTTGCCCTTATTGTTTATTAGAACATAACTGGTTGCCTTGTCTGGATAGGCACCGGGCACATTTCTACCACCTACAAAAAGATCGAGATCATTATCCTTGTCAAAATCAAAGGAGGAAATTGTCATTGTGCTTGAATTTATTTTAGGTAAGGCAGCTTCATCTCGACTGTATTGTCCATTTTTATTTATATATAATCGATCTTGTAATAGCGCATCATTGATATCCGTACTACCACCTGAAGCAACATAGAGGTCTAGATTTCCATCACCATTGGCGTCAAAAAAATGTGATCCTATATCTTCATACTTGGCATCATTCTTAAACACGTTTTCTGAAATTGACTCAAAGACATTACCCTTCATAGTTGTCAGTCTGCCTGGATAACCTTTACTTCCACCTATATAGAAATCTGTCGCTCCATCTTTATTAATATCTCCGGTAGCTAATGCAGGTCCTAGGGAAGAGTACTTCTGAGGCAAAAGGACTTCCTGATTAAAATCATTATGAAAATCTTCAGTATGATAAATTTTGGAATGCGACAAGATGATACTAGCATCTTTATACAGCGGCCTCTTTAGTTTGTTTGATGCAAAGACTTTTGAGCTTTCGTCATAATCAATGGTTACTTCCTGGTTAGCCTTAAGTTCTGTCATAGTATGTATGGACTGATTGGGCCATTGGACTTTTAGACTATCTATGGTAGCTATACTTCCTAATCCAAAATGGATTCTTTTTTCCATAGAAGATAGATATCCACGCGTACCGTTAAAGTCCCTTTTTTGCAGACCATTTTTAGTGTATATAGTTACTTGTGCATGACGGATATTTGCAGCTTTTTTGGATTTCAGTTTTACTGTCAGATAATTTCCACTCGTGTTGTTTTTGAGTATAGTAGCTTCTGAGAGCAAATTGTTTATTACCAGATCTAGGTCGCCATCATTATCCAAATCACCATAGGCGGCACCATTGGAAAAAGAAGGCCCGATCTCAGACATAAGAGCTTTTTGTTCCTCCATTTGTCCTGCTACATTTTTATAGAAAACGTTTTGGACAGGTGTAGACTGTTGTTCCTTTAAGAGATCAAAAGCCATTTTGCCAAAATATTGATCTCCGTGTTCTTTGGCCAGATCATTTACTTTGGTTCTGTAGTCTTGATTTTTTGTATCCCTGTAGTACCCGTTAGTAATAATCAAATCTTGTAATCCATCATTGTCCATATCCATAAACAATGGAGACCAACTCCAGTCTGTAAGTCCTATATCTAGCGCATTAGCAATTTCATTAAAGTATCCATCACCGATTCCGACTTGCAAAGTATTGAACATGTAGGCTCTTGGAAAATTGCATATTTCGGTATATCCGATAAACTGAGCTACATCCATAGATTCCATCAGTGTCTTACTTCGGTAATGATCTTTAGGTGTCATGTCCACAGAGATGAGGTCCATTATGCCATCATTGTTGTAGTCATTTGCATCTGTGCCCATGGAATAGAATGAGGTATGATTCATTCTAGTAAAATCTAGTGCAAAGCCACCTCTTCTGTTATTATAAAACATAAAGTCTGGAACAAAGTAATCATTTGAAACAAAGACATCTGGGTAGTTGTCCCCGTTATAATCTGCAACAGAAATACCAAGACCATAGGCAAAAACATTGATGCCTTTAGCGGCTGACATG
Source organism: uncultured Saprospiraceae bacterium (assembly GCA_964556525.1). Taxonomy (GTDB): domain Bacteria; phylum Bacteroidota; class Bacteroidia; order Chitinophagales; family Saprospiraceae; genus RFSX01. The sequence continues at coordinate 4,189 of CAZKXO010000198.1, read as the reverse complement.
TCGGTAAATTTGCCATTGTTATTTACATACAATTGTAGTTTGCCTTTAGTGACTGCCTTGTCAGTGAGTCTATTGAGGTTGTTATACATGTTGCCATTTTCCAGATTGTAGTAATCATGCTTCTTCATGAGTTTGTCTACTTTCCTGATAAGACCATGATTGTTTACCCACAGATCTAGATCGCCATCCTTGTCAATATCTATAAAATCTGCTTGGACTGATTGGTGGTTTGAATTGACACCATAAGTTCTTGCTTCGTCCACAAAAGTGAAGTTGCCTTTATTGATAAGTAATTGATTTTCTAGTTTGTCTCCGGCATCATCGGGTCCTGAATTACAGATATAGATATCCATATAACCGTCATCATTGATGTCCACTGTGGTAACACCTTGTGACCATCTGTTCACTTTAGGGAGAGCAGTGTCAGACAATTCCTTGAATTTCATATTACCAAGGTTCTTGTATATTTTATTAGGAGAATCATTGCCGGTAAAAAATAGATCCGACAAGCCATCATTGTCAAAATCTGCAATCGCTACTCCGCCACCATTATAAAAATAATCATAAGTGAGCTGACTTCTGGATACAGTTTCTTCTATTTTATTGACAAAGTCTACTCCTGTCTGACTCTGGTCTAGCACAGTATAGTTAATGCTGGACTCTGTGGTAGCCTTAGTTATGACTGACTTATCACTGCTTTTCTCTGTCGTATGAAGTGCTTTAGACTGCTTATCAGATGAACATGAGCTAACTAATACAAGGATGAAGAGAAGGGCAATCAGTTTATTCATAAGTATAATTCGAATAGGAAAAGGGAATATCTTTCCTATTCGTGAAGATATATATTTTTAAAAAATAGCGAAAAATATGTGGAAAACTCTTCCTAGTTTTTAATGTATAGCACAACAGTCTTTGGGTCTAGCTAAGGTGACGGAGGCCAGCATTAGGGTAGAAAGAGCTTTTACTATTGTGATGTATGACAAAGTGACTCTTGAGTATATAGTTTTATGATATAAGAACCACTCTATAAGATATAACTTAGTCCTGTTCTTCCACCTAGATAGGCCAGTCTAGTATTAAAGCTAGATCTATTAGATACTTCTCCTACTAACTGCGCGGCAGCCAATTCTCCATACCATCTTATTCTTGGAGAAAGTTTATAAGCTACTTGTGCCTTAAGCTTAGCTGACAGCAAAAAATTAGGTACTCTATTGAAAGATGTTTCGGGATTAATAGGATCAGTGCTAACAAAGTTGCTTTCGAAAGCGAGACTGTCGCTAGGAAGAAATCCATCTTGCGCATATATATAATTGATCCCAGGGCCCGCCGCTATGCTGAAGTCCATTTTGCCTTTTTGCCATTCTTTTCCTATTGTAGCTGCCAGCTCGAGAGAATGCAAATTATGACGGTTTCTGAAAGTCCAAATCGCACGTTCCGTTATTTCTACATCTTCAAAGGTTTGACTTGTAGTAACCTCATTAAATCCATTTATATAGACAACTGATCTATCACCTATAGTGGATCTGCTTATCTCTTCATCTCTAGCATGGATGACACCATGATTGATATAATTTAGATCTAGGCCTAGTTTTAGACCTTTATCTGAAATGCGTTCCATGCTGACACCGAATGAATTATTTCTGGCTGCAAGGTTATTGTCAGGATTTTCAAAAACTTCAACTAGTTGAGCTTCAGGCATATGGTTAAAAAATGAAGTGGTCTGCCCAAAATTAATACTGGCTCTCCAGATGTAAGGCTCTTTTTTTGTTACTCTGGGAGTTCTAGTAGAAGGCAACAAATCTATACTTGGTAACTGAGCTTTCAAATTCCTTTCCCATTTTATGAGATTCATTTTATCTGACAAGTTTTCTAGACCCCAAATAAAGTCACTTAATTTGAGGACTACGGGAAAAATATTGGTATTGGCAGCAGGAAGTTCTGTGTCAGCAGTACCTTTTACAACTTGCTGTTGTTGTCCAGATTGGATCAGTTCGGTAGGCATTCCAGTTGCAGTGCTGTGTTGTGAAATGTGAGTAACTCTAGAACCAGAACTATCAGCCTGAGCTGTAGTCCTAGTTAGAGTCGTTCTATTACTAATGGAGCTTGTACTATTAGTGGAACTGTAGTGTGGAGTTGTTCTGGTATTGACTTCTGTTTCTTGTGCTGTATTATTTTTTGTTGTCGAAATATTTCTTTGTTGTTTCTGCTCTACTGTTTTTTTCAAACTTTTAGTGTTTGATGATTTTTGTTTTTCTGTAATAACTTCACTTTCTGATGTTGTTTTTTCAGGAACAACTTTTATGTTTTTATTAATTGGTTCTGTAGACTGGAGGGAGGTTTCGCTGTGCTGAGCTTTCTCTGATAGTGATGGATAAATCAGCCAAGCCCCTATCAATAATAGTACTAATACCGGGAGGATTCGCAGACTCCAATACCAGAAACCCTTGGTTTTATTTTTCTCTTGGTCCAGTTCTTTTTCTAGATTCGCCCACATGCTATTCATGTCCATAGGACTTTCGTAGTCTGTAAGCTTCTCTTTTATATAGTTCTCGTGCTTCATGATTCCAATCTATTTTTCAATGTATCCAATGACACATTTTCTGTAATCCAAATTTTTGCTTTTCTAAGTTGAGATCTGGAAGTTATTTCTGAAATACCTAAGTGTTCGCCGATTTCTTTATGGCTATAGCCATCCATGATATACATATTGAATACTGTTTTGTAGCCTACTGGCATAGGCTTTAAAAAATAGAGCAATGCTTCTCCATCAAAATTGAAGTATTCCTGCTCAGCAACAGGTTCTACGGTCATATCCGAAATAGAAGAAAAGGAATTATTAAAGGCTTCTTTCTTTGTAGTTGTAAGGGCACAGTTGACAAAGATTCTGGCCATCCATGCTTTTAATTCTCCTTTAGTTGCATCATAGGTATCTATCTTTCGGAAGATTCTCAAGAATGCATCATTGCAAGCTTCTTGGGCTTTCTCCTCATGACTGACATATCTTCTGCATATCGTCAGGCCCCATCTTGCATACTGCTGGAAAAGCTCATGCTGTGCTCTCCTGTTTTGCGCTATGCATCCTTGGATGATATTTGGAATTTGTTGCTCCTTCATTGACTATGTGAAATTCTAACAAGCAATTATTCGTGATCTAAATAGACCTGATAGCTCACCACTTTCATCGAAGAAAATACCTTCTAGGTAGCCATTATCATCTGAAGTTATCATTACTGTTACAGCCGTCCCGGAACCAATGAGATCAGAATACATCAATTCAGTCAAGGAACTGCCTGTATCTTGATGTAAGTATCCTCTTATTGGAGTATCTAACTCGTAATCATCCTCGTTGTCTAAAATGATAAAGAATTCCGGTAGTGCTTCCGTTTCCAAGACTCCATCAGGTGAAATAATCTGCTTACCTCCACCAAAGATAAGTCTGGTTGTTTCTCGCTGATCATCAAAAATATCAGGACACAGTTGAGCATAACTTAGATCTAATTTTTCTGGAATTCCTGTTTGGCTAACTGCGATACGTCCATCCGTGTAAGTCAGAAAATTGTCATTCGCCAATAGTTCAAAGCTTTCACATGGGATTCTGAAGAGAGTAAATTCACCAATTCTCTCATTCTCATCATCAGCACTGCTAAAGTTACCACCTATGGTAAATAGAGAAAGCTCAGTTATAGTCACATTGAATAACATAGACTCTTCTTGTCCACCATTTGGACCTAATAGGAATCCTTCTGCGAGATAGTTGCCTACGGCTAGTTCATCACTAGGTGTACTCCAGTTTATAACATAAATGGATTCTTCAAAAACTCCTTGTCCATTGTCTAGAACGAGATCTGGCCCATAAGCCAAAAAATGTCCATCTACGAACAACTCATTAAATACCTGCTGCGAAGTACAACTAACATATAAACCATTAAAAATATCGTTAGAAATGGAATCTGAAACTTCTACCACGCTTTCAAGGAAAAAAGTATCAGTAGGATTGGTGTCTGTTATTACATCTATAGAGTTGATGTCTTCTCCGCTACAAGAGCAGAAAAGAATGCTAAGAACACTAGCAATAAAAAGGTATTTGAAAATCTGGCTGCTCACAAGTCTTTACAATTGTTGTTAAGTCAAAGTACTCTTTAAGGTACAATAATATATACGCGGAAGGCTTTCTTTTTCGTTGCCTATA
>CAZKXO010000197.1:0-7339 GCA_964556525.1 uncultured Saprospiraceae bacterium | reverse complement strand
AAGTAAATTAAGAAGGGAAGAGGATATTGAGAACTTTAAGAGGACTGTTTTAGATACTGCTATTGTATTAATGCGAGAGCAAAAAAACTGGGGGCAGGTATCGATCAATAAGATCGCTAAAATCATGCGCTATACCCCTCCTAATATCTACCATTATTTTAAGAATAAGGATGATATTCTATTTCAATTATCTGAAAGGGGGTCCACTATCATTGGCTCTAAGCTGAGAAAAGTTGATACTAAGAATTTTAAGAATCAAAGGAACAAACTCTACCAGATGGGCCTTCAGTTCTGGGAGTTTTCTGTGGAGCATGAAGAATTATACAATCTTATGTTTCATATCAGGCAGAAAAAATTAGAGTTAGACCTAATTCTGGAGAATATTCAAATATTAAAAGATACGATCAGATTGATTAATCCAAAAATCAAATCTGAAGAAGACGCATATCAAGTTTATCAAGGCTTTCATAGCTTGATCCATGGATTTATATCCATCAAGCTCAACAATCGTATTCCTATTGGTGATCATGCCTCTTATAAGAAGCTCTTTACTAAGACCTTGAAACAGTATATCGACCATATATAGTTAGGTCGTAATACAGCTATACCTACTGAATAATTTGCAAATGGGTAATATTAGATTACTTTGTACATTGTATTTAATAGTAGTAAATAATTTAGATTAACTAAATAGAGATGAAGAAGAGAGCCTTTAAGGACGCAGAAGCTTACGATCCACCTGGCCATGAAGGCATGGTTGCACTAAAGCTACACGACAGAGATTTAACAGGATCGCAAATTTTTTGGTCGGGCTTATCTCATTTTCTACCCAACGGTAAAGCTGGATGGGCTTATGAAGATAGTCCCACTGAGAAAATGTACTTCGTAGTTGATGGGGAGATCACAATACAATCTAAGGACGATACAATAGTCTTGAAGAAATACGACAGCATCCACATCCCACCATTTGAAGGTCGTTCGATGGTAAATCATACTAATATGCCTTGTACTGTCTTAGTAGTCATCACCTATCCAGAGTAAAATATGCTATGAAAGACCTATTTCAATTAAAAGATAAAGTTGCCATTATCACTGGAGGAGGAGGAGCCTTGGGAAGCGGCTTAGCTGAGGCATTAGCGACTTATGGGTGCGATATTGTACTCACAGGTCGTACTGTTCAAACTTTAGAAGAAGCAGTTGCAAAAGTAGAAGCCATTGGAAGAAGAGCTATTGCTCTACAATGTGATGTCACGAGCGAAGCAGATAATGATGAAGTGGTCAGACAGACGATAGCCACCTTCGGGAGAGTAGATATACTTGTCACTGTGGCCGGTATTGCTAGACGTCATGCGGCTGAAGAGTTTCCCGTAGATGCCTTCGATCAAGTGATGGACATCAATGTGAAAGGAACATTCTTGGCTTGCAAGTCAGTAGCAAAGGAGTTTATCAAACAGGGTCATGGAAAGATCATTACGGTATCTTCTGTAAGAGCATTTGCTGGTCACGTCGGTGGATATGCTGCTTATGGCACTAGTAAGGGAGCTATCAATTTGCTGACAAAGCAACTTGCTACAGAATGGGCCAAATATAAAATCAACGTCAACTCTATAGCCCCCACGATCTTCTGGACTCCGTTAACAAAAGAAGTTCTAGAGGATGAAAAATTACACAAGATTTTCATGTCGCGGATTCCACTAGGTCGAGCTGCAGTAGTCGAAGACATGGCAGGAGCTACTGTTTACTTTGCATCTAAGGCATCTGATTTTATTACAGGCCAAGTGCTTTATATCGATGGTGGATGTACTGCTGGTTAATTAATAAATAGAAATGTCGAAACTTAAACCTCTAGCAGAAACAGAATTACCACCCCTCTCTGATGCGGTGGAAAAGGTAAGAGAAGGATTGGGCTTTCTGCCTAATTCGGTCAAAACCATGGCAAGAGTGCCGAGGATTATGGATGGTTTTGCCAACTTAATTGGCTCTATCATGGGGCCAGGTGAAGTGGACCTTTATTTGAAGGACCTAGTATCACATGTCGCTAGTAATGCTTCCGGTTGTCGATACTGCCAAGCCCATACCATCGGTTCTGCGATAAAGAGTGGAGTTTCTAAAGAAAAACTAAATGATGTCTGGAATTTCGAGCAAAGCGAACACTTTGACCAGAAAGAAAAAGCAGCATTGAGATTTGGACTAGCAGCAGGAATGGTGCCAAATGGTGTGACGGATCAACATTTCGAAGACTTAAGATTTCATTTTTCAGAAACTCAAATTATAGAACTCGGAGGGGTAGTTTCAATATTTGGTTTTTTAAATCGCTGGAATGATTCTTTTGGAACACCGTTAGAAGATCATGCTGCCGAAAAGGCAGAAAAATATTTAGGAAAAAGTGGCTGGGAGATCGGTCAACACATATAATCAGGGAAATTTAGGAAGCACAAATGGGAAAGAAAGTTTTAGTTGATTTAAGTCACCCTTTCGGAAATGGAGCGCCGCTGTGGCCATATTTTCAAGACGTAAAAATTGAGAGAATGCACTACTTCGCGAAGTCAGGTGTTTTGTCCCAAACAGTGACCACAGTAATGCATTGTACCACGCACACTGATGCGCCAGGTCACGTTATCGCAGGAGCTCCGTACACGCATGAAGTGCCCTTGGATAGCTACCACGGTACAGGTGTAGTCGTTGATATTCCAAAGAAGAAGTGGGAGTTAATTACAGCAGAAGATCTTGAAAATGCAACGCCTAAAATCGAAAAAGGTGATATAGTTATCATTCATACGGGCTGGCATAAATACTGGGGTGATAATGAAACTTATTTCTGCGAATCGCCAGGGTTAGGAAGAGAAGCAGGCGAGTGGCTTTTGGCTAAAGGTGTGAAAGCGGTCGGTGTTGACCAGCAAGCCTTAGATCATCCATTACATACAGCTATTGGTAATCATGGCCCAGGTCCATTAAGACAAGATATTATAAAAAGGTATGAAGCTGAAACTGGTAATGATGCATCAGTGATTTTTGCTGAGTGGGAACCTTGCCATAACATAATTCTAGGTAATGGCATTATAGGTTGGGAAAATGTAGGGGGAGATATTGCGAAGGTAGTAGGGAAGAGAGTCAAAATAATGGGATTCCCGATCAGATGGTATATGGGTGATGGATCCATAGTTCGCTTAGTGGTGGAGATCGACGAAGATGATATGAATGATGTACCTGATAGAATTTATAAGTACGGTACGACTTAGTAGCTATGGATAAAACTATTATTACCGTTGCACCTACTGGAGCATGGCCTACTAAGGATCAAAACCCTAATATTCCTTTGCAACCAAAAGAGATAGCTGAAGATGTTTATAGATGCTGGCAAGCCGGAGCTGCCATAGCTCATATACACGTCAGAGATGACAATGGCATAGGGTCCATGAGCTTAGAAAAATTCACTGAGACAGTGGAGCTCATCAGAGACAAGTGCAATATCGTACTCAATCTAACCACCTCAGGAGACTTGAATGCAACTGACGAAACACGTCAAGAGCATTTGATAAAACTCAAACCAGAAATGGCTTCTTTTGATTGTGGCTCTATGAACTGGCAACACAATAGCCTATTCCTCAATCATCCTCATTTTCTAGAAAAGTTAGGGAAGACGATGATTGATAATCACGTCAAACCTGAAATAGAAGTCTTCGATAGTAGCTTTTTTTATAACGCTCAATACTATCTGAAAAAAGGATTTTTGGAAGACCCTCCTTACTATCAGTTTGTCTTAGGGGCAGCAGGTGGTATCAAAGGGACCATCAAGAATTTGTTATACCTGCATAGCTTACTCCCTGAGAATTATCCTTACTGGTCTGCTTTTGGTATTGGAAGAAGTCATGTACCGATTATGATGACGACCATAGCATTAGGAGGCCATGTCCGTGTGGGCATGGAAGATAATCTAGTTTATTCTTATAAGAAATTAGCTGATTCTAATGCACAGTTTGTAGATAGAGCAGCTCGTCTTGTGAAGGAAGCAAATCGAGCAGTAGCAAGTCCAGCCGAGACGAGAGAAATGTTAAATCTAAAAAATTGTCCAGTCATATAATTCATCAATTTTGAAAATAGAAAAAATAGGTATTGTAGGTGCTGGCACAATGGGACAAAGTATTGCTACGACCTTTGCCATGTACAACTATGATGTTCATTTATTTGATGTCAGCCAGGAGAGAATAGATGTTGTCAAGTCTTTAATCCAAAAAGATCTGAACTTACTTGCTACTGAACAGGTCATAGAAGAATCGGGAATAAGTGGTTTTCTGGATAACATATCACTTTTTAATAACCTTGAAGCAACTGTCATGGAACGTGACTATGTGATCGAGGCTGTACCTGAAGACCTTTCTCTAAAGCAAGATCTATTCATGAAGCTTGATGAGCTTTGTTTGCCTCATACCATTCTTGCAAGTAATACTTCGAGTCTTCCACTAGAAAGTATAATGGAGAACCTTTCTGAAAAGAGAAAACAGCGCACTATGGTTTGCCATTGGTATAACCCAGCACATCTGATGCCGATAGGTGAGCTATCTTTTTTTGGAAATACCTCAGAGGCCATATATGAGCAAGTAGCTACCCTCTACCAAAATATCGGTAAGCAAACGGTTAAAGTTTTAAAGGATGTTCCTGGCCTTGTAGCTAATCGTATCCAGCAGGCGGTCGCTAGAGAAGTCTTTTCTCTGATCGAGAATGAAGTCGCGGCGCCCGAAGACATTGATAAAGCACTAAAGTTCGGGCCTGCATTTAGATATGCGACTACAGGACAACTAGAGATCGCAGATTTTGGAGGACTAGATATTTGGGCGATAGTCGGAGACAATCTTCTAAAAGAGATGGATAACTCCCAACATGCAAACTCGCTTCTCAAGGAAAAAGTTGAAGCTGGCAAAGTAGGTTTTAAGTCGGGGGAAGGTTTTTTTAAGTACGACACCAATGAAAAAAGATCTATCAAAGAAGCATATTTCAAGAAGCTAATAACTCAACTAAAAGTCAGTAAGTACTATACGTAAGTAAGGACCATACTAAAGGACAAATTAACAACAACCAACTATGAACGAGACTCATGACAAGAAGAGCGAATATAGAACCATAGTCCTCTTAGCTATTGGTTTTGGTTTACTAAATCTTGATCGATGGGTTATTGCGCCATTGTTTCCTGTTATGATAGAAGATCTGGGTTTCAGTTACTCAGATTTAGGATTAGTCGTGGGTATCACTGCCATTACTTGGGGGTTAGCTTCTTTATTTACTGGTAGCCTCTCAGATCGCATTGGTCGGAGAAAACTAGTCATCCCTTCTCTGCTATTACTTTCCATATTCTCTGGTATCACAGGATTAGCTGTAGGCTTGATGAGCATGGTTGCTTTGCGAGGTATCCTTGGAATATTTGAAGGGGCTTATGTGCCTACTGCTTTTGCTACTGTAAAAGATGTTTCTAATAAATCACGTATAGGAATGAATATGGGTATCCTAGGTTTTGGAGCAGCCATATTTGCTGGAATAGCTCCTTTGGTCGCTACTCAATTATTGAATGTGGTACCATCTTGGCATTGGGTTTTTGTGGTTGTCTCGGTACCAGGTGTTATCGTAGCTTATCTTCTACACAAGACTGTAAAAGATCCAGATTATAAAAGCAAAGAAATCAAGAAAGATATACCCAACCCAAGCCTCAAAGAAGTATTCAAATACCGCAATATTAAAGTTGGAGTTTTTGCGATGTGTGGGATTATGGCTTCTTTGTTTGTCATGGGTGCATTACTGCCAAATTATTTGACGGATTATCTCGAGTTAAGCCTAGCTCAAATGGGTATTGTTGCTACTGGATCTGGTTTGGGAAGTGCTATTGGAGCATTTGCTGTTCCTTTTGCTTCTGATAAATTTGGACGCAAGCCCACCATCTTAGCAGCTTTGATTATTGCTACTATTATCTTCTATGTATTCAGCGGACTTGGGGCAAATCTCGCTTTGCTTTTTATTACTTTGTTTGGAGCTTCTGCTTTAGTTACTGGTTGTTTGACCACTCTTGATGGGCCAATAGCGACTGAGACTGTACCGCCCACTTTGATAGGTGCAGCAACGGGTATTATCATTGGCATAGGAGAAATATTTGGTGGCGGAGTAGCACCGATCATTTCAGGAGGAATTGCAGAAGTATACGGTATAGACAGTGTTCCATATGTTGCTATAGTTGGATTGCTCTTCAGTTTCATCTGTTGCCTTTTCTTGAAGGAAACTGCACCAGAAAAAATAGAAACTAGCCTCTAGAGAAATGAAAGCAACACTATCATTCATCGCTTTTTTATGGCTTGCAATGTTCGGCAATATAGCTTCCGCACAAACTATTGATTCTGTCGGTCCTCCCAATGTTATTCTCATCGTGGTTGATGACATGGGATGGAATGATGTGGGTTATCATGGTAGTGAGATCAAGACTCCGACGATAGATCGACTAGCGGAACAAGGTGTAGAACTGAATAGATTCTATGTTCATCCTACTTGTTCACCGACTCGGAGTTCTTTGATGACAGGTAAGGCAGCTCTTAGATTAGGATTCATAAATCCTTTAGGTAAGAACAATGTTAAAGGACTGCCTTTATCAGAGAAGATAATGCCTCAATATTTCAAAGATGTGGGCTACCAAACACACTTAGTTGGTAAGTGGCATCTGGGTCGCTACAAGAAGGAATATTGGCCGCAAAATAGAGGCTTTGATAACTTTTACGGATACTTAACTGGTGGTATAGGACATTATGATCACGTGCACGGTGGTGGCTTAGATTGGCAGCGTAATGGAGAACATCTTGATGAAGAAGGATACTCCACTCACTTACTAACCAATGAGGCTGTTTCTATCATAAAGAACAAGCCTATAGACCAGCCGCTTTTTTTAGAATTGTGCTATGCTGCTCCTCATTTGCCGAATGAAGCACCAGAGTCTGCTATCATGGAGTATGCAAGTATACCAGATACGAACAGGCAGGTCCATGCTGCTATGGTTACTGAAGTTGATAAAGGGCTTCAAGAGATTTATAACGTCTTAGAGAATCAACAGCTTCTAGAAAATACAATAATCTGGTTCACTAGTGACAATGGAGGTTTAAACGCTTCTGTCGTCTCCCAAAAGATGAGAGATGGGATCGATAGAATCGCAGGAGTATTAGGTACTCCAATACCTATTGAGTTCCTAGAATTCTTTAGAGATAACATTATTAATGGCGCCGCAGATAACGCACCATTCAGATGTGGCAAAGGATCTGTATATGAAGGCGGAGTAAGAGTTCCAGCTTTCATATATGCACCTAAGTTATTG
>CAZKXO010000196.1:0-7354 GCA_964556525.1 uncultured Saprospiraceae bacterium | reverse complement strand
CTCCTCCACGGTCAACGCGAGTTCTGATAGTAATGACTTCTACTGTACCATCATTATCTACATCATACAGCCGAGGTCTTATATCTTCATAGACATAATTTTGGTCTAAAGTAAATTCTATGATCTTGTTATCCGCTGCTACGACCAGTGCCTCAGCCTCAATTCTATCTCCCAAAATGCCATGTGCATATTTGTCTGTAGGCTGTGCATATTGTGCCCAGACGGTAGAGTCTTCATTCACAGTAATTGCTGACTCTGGAAGTTGAATATAATTAGTGCTGAATATCTGTAGAATTGTATCTGAGGATAAACTAGTAATTATCTCTTCTTCACTTTTTTCTTCTGACATAGGTTCTTCTATGACTGGCATAATTGCATCATCTGTACAAGCTACAAATAAAGAAAGAGTGATAATAAATGAAACTTTAATAGAAAACCTTATTAGCCTAACCGACATAAGTTCAAAGTATAATTTGTCCAAAATTAAATAAAATGAGTATGGCTTACAGGTGGTAAGTTAAGCACCAGTTCTTATATAACTTAAAAGCTGCTCAGCTTTCCCATCCTATCTAGTGCCTGCTCCAGAGTGCTAAGTTCTTTTGCAAAACAGAGTCTCAGTATCTGAGAAGATCTTTCGCCAGATGCAAATGGGGATATAGGTATAGTAGCAAGGCCTACCTCTTTTACCAAATACTCAGCAAAAGCTATATCAGGCAGGTCATTGAGCTCACTGTAATCCCATAGAGCAAAATAGGTGCCTTTGCAGGGTAGTAACTTAAGACCAAGGGATTCCATTCCCGCAATAAGGAAATCTCTCTTGGTTTGCAGAAAAGGTGCTATATTATCAAAGACTGTACTGTCATTCATATAGTCTGCAATACCATGTTGTACAAAGGAATTTACACAGAAAACATTCCATTGATGGACTGCTGTGAATTTTTTCATAAGCTGATCTGTAGTTATGACATAGCCCAGTTTCCAACCAGTAGCGTGCAGCGATTTCCCAAAAGAATATACTGCTATCCCTTGATTTCTCAGTGAAGGATATTTCAGTATGGACTCATGTGTTCTTCCATCGTAGATCAAGTGCTCGTATACTTCGTCACTGAGGACGATGATATCTTTATTCATTATAAGTTCTTCCAGAGCTGATAGGTCAGCTTTTTCCAAAACTTGCCCCGTTGGATTGTGCGGAGAGTTAATGATGATCATTTTTGTTTTCCCTGTAATCGCTTGTTCTACCCTATTCCACGGCAGTTTATTATACGGAGGCTCTATTCCTATAGGAACCACAATTGCACCCAGCTGCTCTATAGTGGGTCTATATGAATCATAGGCAGGCTCAAAAATTATAACCTCGTCACCAGAATTAAGATTAGAGAGAATAGCCGTAAAAATACCTTGTGTTGCGCCAGCAGTCATACATATGTTTGTTTTGGTAATCTGGCAGTCATAACTGGCATTCATCTTATTGGCTATAGCAATTCTTAACTTTTCGACTCCCATCATAGGCGCATATTGGTTATGACCCTCATTAACTGCTTCGCTTATGAAGTTAACAAGAGCAGGATCACAGCTATAATCTGGGAAGCCTTGACCTAGGTTGATGGCATTATATTCTCTTGCTAAGGCAGACATTTTGGAAAAGATGGAGAGCTGAGACATACTTTGTTATTTATGCTTGCTTAAGAATACCTAAACTCTTGAAATATATCACGATTATTGCAGATGTTAGCATTACATATTACTATTTTTCTTAATGCTTTCAAATTGTTCAGTTGACTAGGCTGTTTTCTTCTATACTGTCTTAATTCAGACATTGATAAAATCTTATAGATTACATATACAACCTTTCAGCTTTTTGATCATAACTGTTTGTGTATAACAAACTTAAATAACAATACATGAGACTTTTTTACTTATTGGTTATAGGCTTCCTTTTTCTTTCAACTAATAGAGGTGAAGCACAAGCTGTTGTCTTACAGCGAGTATCAGACTTAATGCCTCAGTTATATTCTATATCAGGAGATGCATTCTTAGAAGAGCTTTCCAATGGAGACTTACAATTAAGATTATCAAGTGATTTCTCTACACCAGCTGGGCCAGATGTAAGAATTTTACTTGGAAACGGCTTATCATTGAATGGAACTGAAGAAATTGTCAATCTGACAGATATCGGTCATTTTAGCGGTGCGCTGACTGTAGATGTTCCTTCTGGAATAGAAATAGATGATTTTGATAATATACTCTTCTTCTGTGTGGCGTTCCAGCAATTCTGGGCCTCAGGAGACTGGGGGAATGTAGAATCTGTAGGGGGACCGGTCTGTGAAGAAAGTATAGTAGAGAACGCCAGCGGTCCTAATTTTCTAAATATCTGCCCTACCGATGGTATTGATGATATAGTTGAATTTGAGAATTCCTTAGGCCTTGATGCTGGAGATGACTATGTCTACCTTATAACAGATGAAGATGAAATTCTTCAAGAAGTAGTAGATGAAGACGACTATAACTTTGATGGAAGTGGTACAGAAACACAGAGAGTTTATGGACTTCACTATGAAGGAGATCTAGATATAAATATAGGAAGTCATCGAACTGATACCACTGCCGATGATTGTTTTGAGCACTCGGACGATGATGATTTTATAACAATAGAAAAAAATGCTTGCTTCTTCTGTGAAGAAAGTGTAGTGTTCAATGAGAATGGTCCAAACTTGATCAATATCTGTCCTTCGGATGGTGAAGAAGATTTTGTAGATTTCGAAAACAGCTTAGATATTTCTGCGGGATCTGAATATGCCTACCTAATCACTGACAGAGATGAAATACTTTTAGAAGTGGTACTTAATGATTTTTATGATTTTGAAGGATCAGGATCTGATGAACTACGTGTATATGGTATGCACTATGATGGAAATATCTTACCTGAATTAGGAGAACACAGAACAGCAACCGAAGCAGAAGACTGCTTTGAACATTCTAGTGATAATGAATTCATTCAGATTTTTAAAGATGCCTGCTTTGACTGTTTGGATAGTCACACATTCGTAGAGGATTCGACTCAGGTTGTAAATATTTGCCCCACTGATGGACTTCCGGACAGTATAAGACTGAAAAATAGTATCGACACAAATTTGGTGACGATAAATTATGCTTATATCGTCACAGATACCAATGAGATTGCTCAGCAGATTGTAATAGATACCATAATTAACTTTGAGGGGAGTACTCTCGACATTCAAAGAGTATATGGTATACATTATTCAGGAAATTTAGAACCTCAGATTGGCTTACATAGATTCGCTACCAGTGCCTCACAATGTTTTGTGCATTCTGATAGTCTTGACTTTTTATCAGTAGTAAAGGATCAATGTATAGCTCCATTTGTATGTGAAAATAGTTCTACTTCTTCAGGCATATCTGCTCAAGTGAATATTTGCCCATCAGATGGATTTAATGACATAGTAGTCCTAAGCAATTCTCTAAATGCAGTTCCTGGAGAAAACTATGCTTACTTGATTACCGATAACAATCAAGTGCTACAGCAAGTAGTAATGTCCTCCTTCTTCAACTTTGAAGGATCAGGAAACACTAATCAAAGAGTTTACGGTATTCATTATGATGGCGAGTTGTTTCCAGTTATAGGCCAGTCTAGACTAGCTACTTCAGCTTCAGGCTGCTTTACACATTCTGATGCTACACATTTAACAGTGCTTAAGGAGGCTTGTATTCCTGTGTTTGAATGTCTTCCTAATTCTGTAACTGATGCAAATGGGAATACTTCAATCTCTATATGCCCTTCTGATGGGTCAGCAGACCTTATTAGTTTTTCTAACAGCTTAAACGAGTCAGTTGGGACTAATTACGTCTATTTACTCACTGATGAGAATCAAATTCTGCAAGAGGTGCTTTTTAATGCTTCTTACAATTTCGAGGGCAGTTCCAATGTCACACAGCGAGTCTATGGCTTGCACTATGATGGTACTCTTATACCTGCTATTGGCCAACCAAGAACTGCCACAACAGCCTCTGAGTGCTTTACCCATTCAGCTGGCAGCTTCCTATCAGTATTAAAGGATGGTTGTATTCCTACCTTTAATTGTCAAGCAAGTTTCGTAACTGGAAACGGAGGAAACAATTTATCCATCTGTCCACGAGATGGTCAGTCTGATCTTATCAGTTTCACAAATAGTTTAAATGCTCCAATAGGAACTAATTATGTATATCTACTTACAGATGAAAATGAAATTCTTCAGCAGCTGATAACAACTACTTCTTTTGATTTTGAAGGCAGCTCTGACGCTACACAGAGAATCTATGGATTACATTTCGATGGCAGTGTAATTGCTGCTGTAGGTCAGCACAGAGCTGCTACAACTGCCACTGGCTGCTTTGAACATTCTTCAGCTAGCAATTTCTTAAGTATTACAAAAGACGCCTGTCCACCTCCATTCGAATGTATAAACAACTCAGTGTCGATGGACAATGGAGCAGGTACTGTAAACATTTGCCCTGAAGATGGAATAAATGATGTAGTTAATTTTAGCAATAATCTAAATGAGCCAGTAGGATTAAATTATGTTTACCTACTGACTGATGGTAATGATATACTTGAAAGAATAATTTCCACTCCTAATTTCAATTTTGAAGGATCAGGTCTAGGAAGCCAGAGAGTATTTGGAATGCACTTTGATGGCGTATTGTCTCCTTTAATTGGTGCTAACAGATTAGAGACTTCTGCTGATGGCTGCTTTAGTCATTCTAGTAACTTTGTTTCTATTGTAAAAGATGCATGTATACCAGCATTTGACTGTCTTGCAAGTGATGTAAGAACTGGAAATGGACAAGTAACAATTGATTTATGTCCTACTGATGGGAATAGAGATGAAATTATCTTTACCAATAATATCGGAGAAACTCCAGGTAATAACTTTGCATATCTTATAACGGATGCAAGTGAAAATCTGCAACAAGTTATATTTAATGATAGATTCAATTTTGAAGGCTCAGGACTTGCACAACAGAGAGTATTCGGTATTCATTTTGATGGTACTTTAAATCCCGTTATCGGACAATCTAGGTTCAGAACGACAGCTACTGAATGTCATGTTCATTCAAATGGATTTATAGTTGTAAATAAGAATGCTTGTATTCCAGTTTTTGATTGTATGAATAGTGGCACAAGTACAACCAATGGTGTATCTACTGTAAATATTTGTCCTACGGATGGAATTGCTGATAGAGTTACGTTGAGCAACGATTTGTCTGAGCCAGTTGGAGAACATTATGCATATCTTCTGACAGATCTGAATGAAACACTAATAGAGGTCATCACAAGTGACAGTTATGACTTTGAAGGATCTGGATCAGAAACATTAAGAGTATTTGGTATTCACTTTGATGGAGAGCTAATGCCTGCCATAGGACAAAACCGGAGGTCTACAACTGCAACAGAATGCTTTGTACATTCAGGTAATCGCTTTTTATCTATTACGAAGAATGCTTGTCCTCCGCCACCTCCCCCTTTTGACTGTCAGGAAAGTTTTACTGCGACAACCGATTGGGAACCAATTGTGGACATATGCTCTAATGATGGAGCAGCAGATGTAATAGAATTACGAAATAATCTCTTTATAGAACCTGGAGATAATTATGCTTTTTTAATTACAGACAGAGAAGGAATTCTTCAAGATATTTCTTTCGAATCGTTCCTTGATTTTGAGGGGTCAGGACCTTCTGAGCAAAGAGTATATGGCATCCATTTTGACGGTGATTTGATTCCTGCAATGGGGCAAGATAGAATGGAAACAAGAGCTACTGGATGTTTTGCTCACTCGGGTGGTGATCTCTTCTTGACTATAACCAAGACGGCTTGTGTATCTACTTTCGAATGTATGGAAAGTCTTACAGCTACTACTGATTGGGAAACGAGCAGGGAAATATGTTCAGATGATGGGGAGGAAGATATTATTGAATTAAGAAACAATCTCTTTATAGAACCTGGTGATCATTATGCATTTTTGATAACAGACAGAGAAGGCATTTTGCAAGAAGTTTCATTCGACTCATTTGTTGATTTTGAGGGCACTGGAGCATCTGAACAAAGAGTATATGGTATTCACTTTGATGGTGAGTTAGTTCCTGCAATTGGGCAAGATAGACTTGAGACAACTGCAACTGGTTGTTTTACTCACTCTGGTGATAATCTATTTTTGACAATATCTAAGACAGCATGTGTAACCACTTTTGAATGTATGGAAAGTCTTACTGCGACAGAAGATTGGATTACTGCTGCTGAAGTCTGTGCGACCGATGGTGCAGAGGATTTAATAGAGTTGCGAAATAACTTATTTATAGAACCAGGAGAGAATTATGCTTATCTGATTACAGATAGTCAGGAGAATTTGCTTGATGTTACGCTTGAAGGATTTTACGATTTTGAAGGTTCAGGAAGTGCAGAAAGAAGAGTTTATGGAATTCACTATGATGGTGAGCTGAATCCTGTTCTTGGTCAGAATAGAAAAGAGACTACTGCGACTGGTTGCTTTACACATTCAGGAGATAATTTATTCCTTACTATATCAAAGACTCCTGGCTGTATAGAAGAATTTGAATGTAAAGAAAGTTTGACAGCTACAACTGCTTGGGTTACTGAAGTGAATATATGTGCGGGAGATGGTGATGAAGATAATATCGTCTTACTCAATAATATCTCTGAGCCTATTGGAGAAAATTATGTTTTTCTTCTTACGGATGAATTTGAGATATTACAAGAAGTAATAGTTGATACAGTCTACAATTTTGAAAACACAGGTTTGGAAGAGCAAAGAATTTACGGTCTAAGTTTCTCAGGAGAATTGGATGCACGTATAGGCTTTGGCAGAAAAAATACTACAGCTACAGGATGTCATATTCATTCAGGAGATAATTTATTTATCCGTATTAATAAATCAGCTGCTTGTGAATCTTCCACTAATGATAATGAATTAAGTAGTAAGATACAGGTGTATCCGAATCCTTCTCGAGGAGAACTTAATATTACAACCAGTTTGAATGTAGACCAAAAACTGGAATCAGTAAAACTTTTAAGCAGTAATGGTTCATTAGTCAGAGAACTTAATCCTGATGTGAAGCAATTGTATATAGAAGAGTCTGGATTATACTTTATCCAGTTTGTCACTAGTGAGTCAACAGAAGTAAAAAAGATTTATATAGACTAATGTCAAAATAGGTCATATATTGTTATAAGTTAGTTTTTAATACACTGTGCTCAGTCTTAATTGGCTGAGCACTTTTTTTTATCCCTACCTCATTAATTGTTTGATTTTTTTTCTTTGATAATTGTTCACTTGTG
>CAZKXO010000195.1:0-7427 GCA_964556525.1 uncultured Saprospiraceae bacterium | reverse complement strand
TCATAATATTTTAAAATTTTATTCATGGCAGACATTAAGTCACTTGCAGATCAGTTAGTAGGATTAACCGTAAAAGAGGTTAGTGAATTAGCTGAAATTCTCAAGGAGGAACATGGTATCGAACCTGCTGCTGCAGCTGTTGCAGTTGCTGCTGGCCCTGGTGGCGGTGGTGGTGATGCTGGTGGTGCAGCTCAGACAGAATTCACAGTAATGTTGAACTCTGCAGGATCTGCAAAACTTGCAGTTGTTAAGGAAGTTAAGAATCTTCTAGGTTTAGGACTTAAAGAAGCTAAAGGACTTGTCGATAGTGCACCAGCTCCAGTTAAGGAAGGTGTACCTAAAGAGGAGGCAGAATCTATTAAAGCTGCTCTAGAAGCAGCAGGAGCAGACGTTGAATTAAAGTAATACGTCTCTCTAATAGAATATGTCGAAAACAAATTCTTAAGCTTAAGAAATATGGATGCTTAGTCAGTGGTTAACATTGGCTAAGCTTTCCTAGTTTCTGCTTTTATTCCCACGTTCTTTTTCTTAATCAGTTTTTAAAGACACAATTTGATGGCAAGAGCAAGTGCATTAGCAACTCCACCCAGACATAATTTCGGAAAGATTAAAGCTGCTGATTACCCAGATTTATTGGGTATTCAAATTAAATCATTCCAGGAATTCTTCCAATTAGAAACCACTCCAGAGAATAGAGTGAATGAAGGTCTCTTCAATGTGTTCCAGGATAACTTTCCTATCACTGACGCAAGAAACATCTTCGTTCTCGAATTCTTGGATTACTTTATAGACCCTCCGAGGTATAGCATAGACGAATGTATGGCAAGAGGGCTCACTTACAGTGTACCTCTAAAAGCCAAGTTACGTCTATCATGTAATGATGAGGAGCACGTGGATTTCCAGACTATAGTGCAGGATGTATTCCTTGGGAATATACCGTATATGACTCCAAAAGGTACTTTCGTTATCAATGGTGCAGAGAGAGTTGTTGTGTCGCAACTTCACAGATCTCCTGGTGTATTTTTCAGTCTGAACTTTCACCCTAACGGTACGAAAATTTATTCCGCAAGAGTTATACCTTTCAAAGGAGCTTGGATGGAATTTACTACGGATATCAATAATGTGATGTTCGCTTATATTGACAGAAAGAAAAAATTCCCTGTAACTACTTTATTAAGAGCCATAGGATATGATTCTGATAAAGATATACTGGAAATATTCGGCTTGTCTGAAGAAATAAAAGCTACAAAGAAATCTCTTAACAAAGCTATAGGCAGAAAACTAGCGGCGAGGGTTCTTAAGAAATGGAATGAAGATTTCGTAGATGAAGATACTGGTGAAGTTGTAACTATCGAAAGAAATGAGATCATACTAGAAAGAGATGATACACTTGATGAAGCTAACATAGAACTTATCTTAGAGTCTGACATAGAAACAATCATCTTGCAGAAGCAACGAAGTGATGATGATGAAATAAAAGATTACTCTATCATCTATCAGACTTTGCAGAAAGACCCTTCTAGTTCAGAGTTAGAAGCAGTAACACAGATATACAGACAACTAAGAGGTACTGATCCACCAGATGAAGAGACAGCAAGAGGAATTATCGACAAGCTATTCTTCTCTGATAAGAGATATAATCTTGGAGAAGTAGGTCGATATAAGATTAATAAAAAACTAGGTTTAGATATAGACTTATCTACTTTGGTATTAACTAAAGACGACATCATATCTATCATAAAGTACATTGTCAATCTTATTAATCAGCAAGCTGAGCTCGATGATATTGATCACTTAAGTAACAGAAGGGTAAAAACTGTTGGTGAACAATTATATGCTCAGTTTGGAGTAGGTCTTGCAAGAATGGCGAGAACCATTAGAGAGAGAATGAATGTAAGAGATAATGAAGTTTTCACGCCGATTGATTTGATCAATGCTAGAACGCTTTCATCTGTTATTAATTCTTTCTTTGGAACCAGTCAGCTTTCTCAGTTTTTGGATCAAACAAATCCGCTCTCAGAGATCACACATAAAAGAAGAATATCTGCCTTAGGACCTGGTGGACTATCGAGAGAAAGAGCAGGTTTCGAAGTAAGAGATGTTCACTATTCTCACTACGGTAGACTATGTACCATAGAAACACCAGAAGGGCCTAACATTGGACTGATATCTACACTTTGTGTATTTGCCAAGGTCAATAAGATGGGTTTCCTAGAAACGCCTTATAGAAAAGTAAAGAAAGGTGTCGTAGACCTTAAGTCTGACATCGAGTACCTAAGTGCTGAAGGAGAAGATTACAAGAAAATTGCTCAAGCCAATGCTCCTCTAGAGGAGAAAGGAGCTTTTATGAGTGATAGAGTAAAGTGTCGAGAACATGGTGATTTTCCTGTTCTTGAGCCTCAGGATATAGAGTACATGGATGTCGCACCGAACCAAATTGTAGGTGTATCCGCTTCACTGATTCCTTTCCTGGAGAACGATGATGCCAATAGAGCCCTGATGGGATCTAACATGCAACGTCAGGCAGTACCTCTTCTAAGACCTAAGTCTCCTATCGTAGGAACAGGTATAGAGCAGAAGGTGGCACAAGATTCACGTATTCTTATAAATGCAGAAGGTAAAGGTGTTGTACAATATGTAGATGCTGAAAAAATAGTCATCGAATATGATAGATCAGAGGAAGACGAATTGGTTTCTTTTGAGTCTAACGTAAAGACTTACCCTCTGACTAAGTTCAGAAGAACGAATCAAGGTACGACCATAAATCTGAAGCCTATTGTGAAAAAAGGGAACAGAGTAAGTTTGGGTACACTTCTATCAGATGGTTATGCTACTGAAAAAGGAGAGCTAGCTCTAGGACAAAATCTATTGGTTTCTTTCATGCCTTGGAAAGGATACAACTTTGAGGACGCGATTGTATTGTCTGAAAGAGTTGTAAGAGAGGATGTATTCACTTCACTACATATTTCTTCTTTCGAGCTAGAAGTTAGAGATACTAAATTAGGTGAAGAAGAATTGACCAATGATATACCTAACGTAAGCGAAGATGCTACAAAAGATCTAGACGAAAATGGTATTATAAGAAAAGGTGCTTGGATAAAAGAAGGTGATATTATCATCGGTAAGATTACACCAAAAGGTGAGTCTGATCCTACACCAGAGGAGAAACTATTAAGAGCAATCTTCGGCGATAAAGCAGGTGATGTTAAAGATGCTTCTATGAAAGCACCTCCATCTACCAGAGGTATAATTATAGACAAGAAATTATTCGCCAGAGCTAAGAAAGATAAATTCCAGAAAGTTCAGGAGAAGGAGTTGCTTTCTAAATTAGAAGATACACATGCAGTTGCACTTAACGAATTGCGAACCACTCTTATAGATAAAATGATGTCATTAGTTAAAGGCAAATCTTCTGCAGGAGTCAAAAGTATCTATAACGAGGAAGTAGTTAATAAAGGAACTAAGTTTACGACAAAGGTCCTTAAGGATGTAGATTATACCCAAGTAGACTACTCTAACTGGACCAATGATGATAGTACTAACAAGCTTATCTCACGATTGATACATAATTATAGTATCAAGGTTAATGAGGAAGTAGGACGATATAAGAGAGAGAAGTTCAATATTAGTATTGGAGATGAATTGCCAGCAGGTGTATTGAAATTAGCTAAGGTTTACTTGGCTAAGAAGAGAAAGCTGAAAGTGGGAGATAAGCTTGCCGGAAGACACGGTAATAAAGGAATCGTATCTAAAATAGTACGTCAGGAGGATATGCCATTCTTAGAAGACGGTACTCCAGTAGATATCGTACTTAATCCTCTCGGTGTACCTTCAAGGATGAATCTTGGTCAGATATTCGAGACCGTTCTTGGATGGGCAGGGAAGAAATTAGGTGTGAAATTCGCCACACCAATTTTCGACGGAGCCAGCTTGGATGAAATAGATGAATTTGTGCAGCAGGCAGGCTTACCTAATCTAGGTCAGACTTTCCTTTATGATGGTGAGACTGGAGACAGATTCCACCAGGAAGCAACAGTAGGAATAATATACATGCTGAAGCTATCACACATGGTAGATGATAAGATGCATGCTCGATCTATAGGACCTTACTCACTTATTACCCAGCAGCCGCTAGGTGGTAAGGCACAGTTCGGTGGACAGAGATTTGGTGAAATGGAAGTATGGGCACTAGAAGCATTTGGTGCAGCGAATATCCTCCAAGAATTGTTGACTATCAAGTCTGATGATATACAAGGAAGAGCTAAAGCTTACGAGGCTATAGTAAAAGGTGAAAACTTACCGCGACCGAATATTCCAGAATCATTCAATGTATTGATTCACGAATTGAGAGGACTGACTTTAGATATTAAATTTGACTAATCTTAAAATTTTAAGATAAATGCCATTTAAACGTAATCAACAAAATCAACCGCAAAAGCAGTTTGACACAATTACTATCTGTCTGACAAGTCCAGATGATATTCTGGATAGGTCATATGGTGAAGTTCTAAAGCCAGAAACAATTAATTATAGAACTTATAAGCCAGAGAGAGATGGGTTATTCTGCGAAAGAATTTTTGGTCCTGTAAAGGATTACGAATGCTACTGTGGAAAATATAAGAGAATCAGATATAAAGGTATCGTCTGTGATAGATGTGGTGTAGAAGTCACTGAGAAAAAAGTGAGAAGAGAGAGAATGGGACACATCAAATTAGTAGTACCTGTTGTACATATATGGTTCTTCAAATCTCTTCCTAATAAGATAGGCTATCTTCTAGGTATTTCTTCTAAGAAGTTAGAGTCGATCATATATTACGAACGATATGCCGTAATACAGCCAGGAGTCAAAGAAGAAGAAATTGCAGTCAAAGACCTCTTTACTGAAGAAGAATATTTCGAGATTCTGGATTCGCTTCCGGAAGGTAATCAGCAACTTGATGATTCAGATCCTCAAAAGTTTATCGCAAAGATGGGTGCAGAGGCAGTAAAGGATCTTCTAGAAAGATTGAAGTTAGATGAGTTGTCTTACCAACTAAGACACCAAGCTGCTAATGAAACTTCTCAGCAAAGAAAGTCTGAGGCTCTTAAGAGACTAAGAGTTGTAGAATCTTTTAGAGATGGGCAAAGCAGAATAGAGAATAAACCTGAATGGGCAGTCATTCAATACCTGCCTATAATACCGCCAGAGTTGAGACCGTTAGTTCCTCTTGATGGTGGTAGATTTGCCAGTTCTGATTTAAATGATTTGTACAGAAGAGTAATAATCAGAAATAACAGACTGAAAAGATTACTCGAGATAAAAGCTCCAGAAGTAATACTCAGAAATGAGAAAAGAATGCTTCAAGAGGCAGTCGATTCATTATTTGATAATTCAAGAAAATCCAATGCAGTAAAAGCAGAAGGAGGTAGATCACTTAAGTCATTGAGTGATATCTTGAAAGGAAAGCAAGGTCGATTTAGACAGAATCTACTTGGAAAAAGGGTAGATTATTCTGGTAGATCTGTAATCGTTGTAGGGCCACACCTGAAATTACATGAATGTGGACTTCCAAAAGGAATGGCAGCGGAACTCTTTAAGCCTTTCGTCATTAGAAAGCTTATAGAAAGAGGTATAGTAAAGACCGTAAAGTCTGCGAAGAAATTAGTAGATAGAAAGGATCCTGTCATCTGGGAGATATTGGAGAATGTTCTTAAAGGACATCCAGTACTTCTTAACAGAGCCCCAACGTTACACAGGTTATCGATACAAGCCTTCCAACCTAAATTGGTGGAAGGAAAGGCAATCCAATTGCACCCACTTGTAACCGGTGCTTTTAATGCGGATTTTGATGGTGATCAGATGGCCGTGCATGTACCGCTTAGTCATGCTGCAATACTAGAAGCGCAAGTGTTGATGTTGTCAGCACATAATATGTTGAATCCTCAGAATGGATCTCCTATTACGTTACCTTCTCAGGATATGGTTCTAGGTCTGTACTATCTTACCAAAGAGAACTTTGATAAGAAGTTCGGTGCAGGTGGAAAAGAGAGGAAGTTCTATTCTCCTGAAGAAGTTGTAATTGCCTATAACGAAGGAAACCTTGACTTGCATACAGGAATAAAGGTTAGAGTTGCTACTGAAGATGAAGAAGGAAATCCTACTAAGTCACTTGTGGAGACAACGGTAGGAAGAGTAATATTTAATGAGAACAGACCAGATGGTGTTCCTTTTATCAATATGCTATTGACTAAGAAGAACCTGAAGAAAGTAATCTCAGATATAATTGCCAGAACAAATTTTCCAATCACTGCTGAGTTTTTAGATAAAATAAAGACTCAAGGATTTTACTGGTCATTCAAAGGTGGACTATCGTTCAACTTAGGTGATCTAATAAATCCTACACAGAGAGAGCAAACTCTATTAGATGCACAATCTGATGTGGATGAAGTTTGGGAGAACTATAACATGGGTCTTATTACTCCTAATGAGCGATACAACCAGGTTATCGATAAGTGGACTTTTGCAGATAATAAGATAACTGAAAATCTTATGGTCGAGTTGAAAGAACACAAAGGTGGATTTAATTCAGTGTTTATGATGCTTGATTCCGGCGCAAGGGGTTCCAGAGCACAGATTAAGCAGTTATGTGGACTAAGGGGACTGATGGCAAAGCCAAAGAAGTCAGGTGATGCTGGAGCTTCTATTATCGAGAATCCAATTCTTTCTAATTTCTTGGAAGGTTTATCAGTACAAGATTACTTTATCTCTACCCACGGTGCGAGAAAAGGTCTTGCCGATACAGCATTGAAAACTGCCGATGCAGGTTATCTAACAAGGAGATTGGTTGATGTTTCTCAGGATGTAATTATTACAGATACTGATTGCTCTACTCTAAGAGGTATTGCTATCTCAGCATTTATAGAGAATGATAAAATTGTAGAAACTTTATCTTCTAGGATAGAAGGAAGATTTGTTCTTAATGATGTACATCATCCAGAGACTGATGAGGTCATTGCTGAGGCTGGATCTTATGTGGACATGAAAGCTGCGAAAAGGATAGAGGAATCTGGAATAGAAACAGTAAAGATTAGATCTGTACTTACTTGCGAAACCAGAAAAGGAGTTTGTGGTAAGTGTTACGGAAAAAACCTTGCAACTAATAGGTTAGCTGAGAAGGGAGATGCAGTAGGTATCATCGCGGCACAAAGTATCGGTGAGCCTGGAACACAACTTACACTAAGAACCTTCCACGTAGGGGGTATCGCATCTGTAAGTAAAGCTGAGTCTGAGATTGTATCTAAGAAGGATGGAGTAGCACAGTTCGATAACATCGAGTTTGTAGCTTATGAAGAGAATGGCGTAAAGAACAATGTTGTTCTATCTAGATCGGGAGAAGTCAGATTAATCGAGCCAGATACAAATAAGCTGATTACTACTTTCTATATAC
>CAZKXO010000194.1:0-7429 GCA_964556525.1 uncultured Saprospiraceae bacterium | reverse complement strand
GAATGCTGCCATTGTAGATGATACCTGATCTTGGCGTAGGTTCTTTTCCGTCTAGGGTATATCTAATAGTAGCACTTGGATCAGTAGCTGTGATCGTCAGATTAAATGGGGCATCATAGAAGCCTCTTTTTTCCGAGAAATCGAGCTTCACATTGATATCATCTTGCCCTATGGCTGAAAAAGAGAAAAAGAAAAGTAGTAAAAAAGTAGAAAGCTGAATCGCTTTAGTTGAGCATAGACATAGCTCTTTTAATAGAATAAAAAGGTGTTTGGACATAGTCACAGAGTTTTTGGTTAATAGCTTGATACTACCATGTTGTCAACAAAGTAGTTATCTCACAAACTATGACAAGGAATCATGTCTAAAGTCTCTATCTAGGCAAAGAATAAATGTATCTTATGCCAATTGTGTTGCACATAAGGTTTTAATAGACTGAAAATTTGGAAAATTTGAAAGAAGGTATTTGTTAATATATACAGTGATACATCTAGCAACAGATTTTCATATCCTCAGCTCCTAAACTTCCTATAACTTTTGAGCCCGCCTTTCAGGTTGTACACTTGAAGCCCAGCTTTTTCGCTCATTAATTTAGCGGCTTGCTGCTTAGAGACTCTGCCAGTTTTACAATAGAGGACTATAGGTAAGTCAGCTGATAGTCCCTCTAGGTGCTCCAATTTTACATTTGGCAGATGAACGGTTTGCGCATCTATAGGATGATGTTCTTCTTTCGATAGTACAGAGATCAAAGAAAATTGATCTCTATTCGATAATAAGTCTTCTATACTCAACTCTGGCACCATAGAACAATCCAAAGGCAAATAATTATTCTTATCGAACAAGTCTTCCATGTCCTCGGTCCATGATTTATTCATCTTGAGCACCAATTGTCTATTCGTGAGGCAGTCGTAAGTGAGTAGTCTACCTATGAGCGGTTCGCCGATTTCTAGTAGCACTTTAAGTGCTTCATTGGCTTGGAGTAAGCCGATAAGTCCAGCAATAGTATTCAGGACACCAACTTCGGAGCAGGTCGGTATAGTTTCATCTGGATAGGGGAAAAGATCTCTGAGGTGGAAGTCAGTTTCCTCTTGATTTATAAAAGTAGAGATGTAACCTTCATACTTATATATAGCACCATAAATGAGCGGAATTTGTTCTAGGACCGCAAAATCATTGACCAAGTACTTACACATGATGTCATCAGTACATTCCATGATGAGGTCCACACCGGTGAGGTGCTCATCGATGTTTTCTTTGGTAAGGTAGTTAGTCGAGGTATGAATTTTAATTTTTGGATTAAGTGCTCGCAGCTTCTTTTTCAGTACTAAAGACTTCGCTTCTCCTTCTTCACCTGTGTACAAGACTTGTCGGTGTACGTTAGAAATGTCTGGTTGGTCACCATCTATTAGTGTCAATGCACCTACCCCTGCGCCAGCAAGATAAGAAGCGGCGATCGCTCCAAGTCCCCCACATCCAACTACAGCAACATGGCTCTTAGTCAATTTGGCTTGTCCTTTTTCCCCAACTTCAGAAAGTAATATTTGTCTGGAATATCTGTCACTCATATTGGTCGAGTAGTTTATTGTAATCTTCGTCGGTGTCTACATCTAAGCCGGCCATGGCACAGTCTATAGTAACCAACTCTTTATTGTGTCGTTTGAGAATTGACTTCGCCGAACTATTATTATCCAACGCCATTATCTCTTGGAAATATTGTCTGGAATATAGTGCAGGTACGCCTATGGTTCCATTATAACTAGTGGCTATCAGCATGGCAAATTCTGACTCTACTTTAGAAATCATAGCTTGG
The DNA here is from genome assembly GCA_964556525.1 of uncultured Saprospiraceae bacterium. Classification (GTDB taxonomy): domain Bacteria; phylum Bacteroidota; class Bacteroidia; order Chitinophagales; family Saprospiraceae; genus RFSX01. The sequence goes on along the minus strand of CAZKXO010000194.1, from coordinate 5,621 downwards.
TAATGGCTAAGAGGAATGAGAGGCTGGTCTGTCAGTACTACTAGGACGGCGTCTACTTTGGAGTCTGAGATATGGTCAATTCCAAGCTTTAGGCTGCCTACCATTCCTTCTTTATGCTTCGCATTATGGATAAATGTAATATCATCTTCCATGACCTCATCTCGCAGCTCTTTATCAAGATAACCCGTAATACAGACTATTTCCTCTAGTTCCAATTGCTGACATTTGCCTACGATTGCATTCAATAGGGATTCACCCTTGAATTTGAGCAATTGTTTGTACTTTGTCATTCGAGAAGAAGCTCCAGCAGCTAATATGATTCCTGATATTTTCAAACCTTAGTGATAAAAATATTGTTTTTAATCTAAATACCTAAGTCGCTTTAGCTTGCTTATAGATAAACATAACAGACCTGTCAATTATCTCAGACTAGCCGTCACAGATAAATGTAATCTACGTTGTACCTATTGCATGCCAGAGAATATGACTTTTGTCAAGAAAAAAAAGTTACTCAGTTACGAGGAAATGCTGCGTATTGCACATATGTTAGCAAAGGAAGGTGTCAATAAGATTAGAATCACAGGTGGCGAACCCTTTCTCAGAAAAGACATCATCTACTTGCTCAAAGAACTGACACAAATCAAAGGCATAGATAAAGTCGCTATTACCTCAAATGCGACACTGACTGCCAAGTATCTGGATGAATTGTTGAGCATGGGGATTCATTCATTTAATATCAGTATAGACAGTCTGGACAAAGAAAGATTCTATGAAGTAACAAGAAGAGATGTCTATGATGATGTAATGTCTTGTATCCAAGAAATGATGAAGAATGACTTGGATCTTAGGCTTAACTGTGTAGTGATGGACGGTAAGAACACTGAAGACATTCTTCCTTTCATAGAAATGACCAAAGAGCATAAAGTGTCCGTGAGATTTATAGAAGAAATGCCTTTCAATGGAGATCAGAGTACGCCAACGCTTGAGTGGAACTATCTCAAAATCATAGAACATATCCAATCCCAATTTCCAGAAATAGAAAAACTGCAAGATCCTAAATATTCTACCTCAATGAATTATAGGGTCAAAGGTCATAAAGGAAGCTTTGGTGTGATTCCAGCATTCACTAGAAGTTTCTGTGGCAGTTGCAACCGTATTAGGATTACAGCACAAGGGTTGTTTAAGACTTGCCTCTATGATCAAGGTGTATTTAATATCAGAGACTTCATGCGCAATGGTGCCACTGATGCACAAGTACTAGATATCGTCAAGCAAGCCTTGTCGATGAAGAGTAAAGATGGATACGAAGCTGAACGCAATCGATCATCGAATGTTTCTGAATCCATGTCTACAATAGGCGGTTAATGATTACTGTACAACAAGCCCTTGATTTTATAGGAGAGAATAAATCTGATCTTGGCACTGAACGTATTCCATTTCATACTGCTATGGGTAGAATCCTGGCAGAAACGATAAAGACGGATAGAGCTATCCCACCATATCATAGAGTAACCATGGATGGTATTGCTGTCAATTTCGATGGGCTTACGTCTCAGGTAAAAATAAGAATAGAAGGCGTAGCTGCAGCTGGAGCACCTCAAAAGACTTTGCATAAAAATGACTCTTGCTTAGAGGTTATGACTGGAGCGGTGTTGCCATTAGGTACAGATACCGTTATAAGGTACGAAGACCTGACTATAGAAAATGGTTTTGCATCCATCAATAGCGAAATTTCCAAAGATCAGAACGTCCACTTCGAAGGTTCTGATATGTCTGCAGACTTTGATCTTATTCATCCAGGCACTCGTATACGTACACAAGAGCTGGCTATTGCTGCCAGCTTGGGTAGAGCAGAACTGAATGTAGCGCAACTGCCATCAGTAACTATCATTTCTACAGGAGACGAATTGGTAGATGTACATGAGACTCCAGAGACACATCAGATCAGAAAATCTAATTCATATACAGTTGCTGCCTTGTTAGCCAAGTGGGGAATACAAGCCAAGTTACTCCATCTTATGGATAATAAGAAGCATATAGAAGAAAGATTAGCAGCGGTCATAGATAGTGATGACTTAGTCATTTTATCAGGCGGCGTCTCCAAGGGAAAATTTGATTTTATACCAGAAGCATTAAAAACTCTTGGTATCAAAGAGGTTTTTCATAAAATCAAACAGCGACCTGGAAAGCCCTTGTGGTTTGGCCGTAATGCTGATACCGTCGTCTTTGGGCTGCCGGGTAATCCTGTATCTAGTTTTGTTTGTGCTAAGAAATATATCGAACACTGGTTGCAGATTTCCTTAGGTTTCAATAAAGAAGAAAGTCACTTTGCAGTGCTTTCAGAAGACGTTACTTTCAAGCCTGATTTGCATTACTTCCTTCCGGTACATTTTTCGACTACACCGGATGGACAAGTTGTTGCAAAACCATACCCAGGCAATGGCTCCGGTGATTTTATTAATCTGAGACAGACGAATGGATTGATGGAGTTGCCACGTGGCAAACATCTATTTAGAAAAGCAGAAAGTTATCTTGTGCTACAAACTTAAATTAGTGGTTAGTCAACACATGACCTTGATAGAGTGCCAGCTTTCTTGAACAGAAGTTATATTCGCTATCAGTCTCTGAGAATAGGTACTAAATAAAAGAAAATTATGGACGATAATAATAAGCTGGCAGTAGCTGTCTATGAGAAAATGATGGAAAAAGATTATTGCACACAGTGGTTACAAGCATCTCCAGTATTTATAACAGAAGGACATTGCAAGCTACAGATGACCGTACGCAAAGAAATGCTCAATGGATACAGTATTCTTCATGGAGGAATCGCTTTTACCTTTGCCGATAGTGCTTTCGCTTTCGCCTCTAATTCTTATGGGAGGGTAGCCGTTTCTATCAATGGTAATATGATTTATTCTAAATCTGCCAAGTTAGGTGAAGTCCTTTTTGCTGAAGCAAAGGCTCTAAATGTTACGCATAAGACTGCTGACTTTGATGTCAATGTGATGAATGGAGTGGGGGAAATTTATTACTATTTCAGAGGAACGGTCTATAGGACTAGTAAAGAAATTCTAAACATTTAAATCGCAAACTAAGGGTCCAACAATTTTAGATATATATGACGTTTTTTGAAAAGGAAAAGAACTGTTAGACACATTACATGAGCAGGTGATGGTGCCACTATTTTATAGTGCAGATATAGAACTTCTTGGTCCTATGACCCCAAGGTATATCAGTGATGAGTTTATAGGAAGAAAGGAATGTCTGCAAATTATGGTGCTCCATTTATTGAAAAAAATCAGATGAATAAGTTAAAAGTAGCTATAGTTGGTTCAGGAAATATTGGCTCTGACCTCATGATCAAAATTATCCGTCAAGCCAAACACATGGAAATGGCCGCCATGGTAGGAATAGATCCAGATTCTGATGGCCTGGCTAGAGCTAAGAGAATGGGATTCATTACAACGTCTGATGGTCTTGCAGGCCTGGAAGTAATGGATGTATGGGATAAAATAAAGATTGTTTTTGATGCTACTTCAGCCAAAGCTCACAAGTACAACTGGGGTATAGTAGAAAAGTATAATGATAAGAGAATGGTCGATTTGACGCCAGCAGCAATAGGTCCGTATCTTGTACCTCCAGTCAATTTTGAAGTAGGATTAGATCAAAGAAATGTAAATATGGTTACCTGTGGTGGCCAAGCTACGATTCCTATGGTGGCAGCTGTTAATCAAGTAGCTAAAGTTCAATATGGAGAAATTGTAGCTTCTATTGCAAGCAAATCTGCTGGACCTGGAACCAGAGCAAATATTGATGAATTTACAGAAACTACTGCTGCAGCCATTGAACAAATTGGTGGCGCAGAAAGAGGTAAAGCCATTATCATTCTCAATCCAGCTGAGCCTCCTATAATGATGAGGGATACTGTTTTTACCCTAAGTGAGCAAGGAGATAGGGAACTTATCAGAGAAAGCATACATGCCATGGTCGATAGGGTTCAGAGTTATGTACCTGGTTATAACTTGCATCAAGAGGTCCAGTTTGAAGATATTCCACAAGACAAACCTGTCTACATAGAAGGTTTAGGTCATAGGCATGGCCTGAAAACTACAATAATGCTGAAGGTAGAAGGAGCAGGTCACTATCTTCCAGAGTATGCTGGCAACTTGGATATTATGACCAGTGCAGCAATGCAAACCGCTGATAAACTAGCTCATATGACCTTAGGCAAATAACTTAATCTTGAACAAAAATAGTAACTGGTGGAACATAAAATATATATACAGGATGTTACTCTCAGAGATGGGATGCATCCTATTCTACATCAATATTCAAAACAACAAATAAAGGATATTGCAGTAGCTCTGGATAAAGCAAAAGTAGACGCCATTGAGGTTGCGCATGGAGATGGCCTTACAGGCGGCAGCTTCAACTATGGCTTTGGTGCTCATTCTGATTGGGATTGGCTAGATGGATTAGCTGACTTGTTATCATTTGCGAAACTGACTACATTGCTTATTCCAGGTATAGGAACTATAGACGACCTCAGAAGAGCCAAAGAATTAGGTGTAGAATCAGTGAGGGTGGCTACACATTCTACTGAGGCAGATATATCCGCACAGCATATAGAGGCAGCTCGAAATCTAGATATGGATGTATCAGGTTTTCTTATGATGGCACACATGAATGACCCTAAAGGGCTTGCAGAACAGGCCAAGCTTATGGAAAGTTATGGAGCTCATTGCGTATATGTGACTGACTCAGCTGGAGCCTTGCTAATGGATGGTGTCAAAGATCGAATCAGAGCTTTCAAAGATGTATTGAACCAGGAAACAGAAATAGGGATTCACTGTCATCACAACTTATCGCTAGGTGTTGCTAATACGATAGTAGCAATGCAGGAAGGAGCAAATAGGCTAGATGCTTCTTTGGCTGGGATGGGCGCTGGAGCTGGTAATTGCCCGTTAGAAGTGCTTGTTGCCTGTCTCAATAAAATAGGACTAGAACATAATTCAGATTTATTTCCACTAATGGATTTGGCTGATGATGTCATTCGTCCGATCCAGACTAGACCAGTACAAGTAGACCGAGAAACCCTGTCACTAGGTTATGCAGGTGTTTATTCCAGCTTTCTTATACATGCAGAAAGAGCAGCAAAGACTTATGGACTTGATACACGTACCATCCTCAATGAACTTGGAGGGCGAAGGATGGTAGGTGGCCAGGAAGACATGATTATAGATGTAGCTTTAGATCTAATTAATTGAATTAAATGTAAACTATCGACCGATGATGTAATCATAGTAGAAGAACATGACTTCGTCCCTAATGCTTAGATAGCCACTAGACTCAGATATTATATGGCAATAAATGGGGATAAGGTCAGAGACATCTCCAACTTCCGATTTAACATATTAAAATTTAATAGTATTTTATGGAATGTGTTATATAGAATAGATACTGTGCAAGCCGTTTTCCTCTTAAGACTTATTAATAGATTCTATGTACTGCTGTGCCTCAGCTCTTTCCGCTGGCGTATTAGCATTCTTCATTTTCAAAGGGTCAGCCATTTTTATCATCTCAATATCTGAGTTAATCAATACTTTTCTTGGGCATGAATA
>CAZKXO010000193.1:0-7531 GCA_964556525.1 uncultured Saprospiraceae bacterium | reverse complement strand
TATAGGAATAATAGAAATTCCATTTACGCCAACACCTACCCTAGTTACCGGATTAGCAAGTGGATCAGATTTCCTTTTAGGCGCTAATATTGTAGAATGGTCAGTAGTTGATGGAAGTGGCAACACAGCTTCATGCAGCTTTACTGTCACAGTAGAAGATAATGAAGATCCTGTTGCAATATGCCCTACTACAACACAGGTTGTAAGTTTAGATGTAAATGGTAGTGGTATTTTATCAGTGGATATCCTTACTGGCAACAGCACAGACAACTGTTCGGTAACAGAATCATCGCCAATGATGACATATGGATGTAATGATGTAGGCTCACAATCTGTTACCTTGACTGCTATAGACGGCTCTGGCAATGAAGATACAGAAGTCTGTACTATAAACGTAGTGGACGAAGTAGTTCCGATTGCAATATGTAATGACTTACTGGTAGAACTAGATGCAAATGGTATGGCAACTATAGATCCAAATCAAATAGGATCAACCAGTACTGATGCATGTGGAATACAAAGCATGCAGCTGAGTCAAACTAATTTTGATTGTAATAGTACATCACCAAATGTAATCGAGAACTTCATCAGTGATTCTAGTTTCGAACAAAGTTCAGTAGAACTACCAGGAGGACCTATAGGTGGTGTCTGGGTAGGTGTAAGTGGAAATCTACCAGCGGCATCTTCGTACACAAATGCACCTACTTTTGACCCTAACCCATGTGAACCAGTAGGAAATGCAAATGTGCTTTTTGCTGGAAGTGATATTAAGTTCTTTAGAAAGACTTTCACTATCACAGATTTGGGAGGAACTTTCTTAGACCTACAACTTAATGTGGACAATCAGGTAGAAATTTATATCAATGGTAATTTCATAGCCAGAGAACACCACTTTAGTGTTTCGAATTTCAGAATAGCTCCACCACACGGCATCAGAATTAGTGATGACGGGACTATTACAAATGGACACAACAATGGACAGACCTTTGACAGGTTGAGCACCAATTTAGGAACAGACGTATTTGTCCCCGGATTGAACGAGATTGTATTTGCGGTAAGGAATCCTAATGCTTCTTTGAATGACATAGGTGGCCTATCTGTGGTAGGACAAGTTATCCAAGGTGGAACTCCGAACCCAGTTATACTAACTGTAACCGACAACAATGGCAACAGCTCTAGTTGTACAGCAAATGCACTGGTAGCAGACTTTGTACCGCCTACGGCTATATGTACAGATATCACAGTACAATTAGAAAATACCGGTACAGTCACACTTGATCCTAACGCAATTGGATCTATGTCAACGGATGCTTGTGGAATATCTACTTTGACACTTAATGAAACTGTTTTAGGTCTAGATAATCTTGGAACTAATACTATCATTCTTACTGCTACGGATATAAATGGAAACAGTTCTGTCTGTGAGGCTATAGTAACAGTTTCAACTGATGTACTTACATTCGTTTGGGATGATCTGGATGGTGATGGAATACAAGATAATAACGAACCTGGCGTGGCTAACATTACTGTAGAAATGACCACACCAGCTGGAGTAGTGCTCTCTTCTTCAGTGACATCAAGTTCTGGAGTTGCTATACTTTCTAATTCAGGTCTTACAGATGGTCAGTTGTACAGAATACATTATCAGCTGCCTCAAGGTTATGCATTTACTGCATTGAATGAAGGCATGGATGATGAAATTGATAGTGATGTGAATTCAAATTTAGGAAGTACTGGCAATTTAATATTTGATTCTATCTCAATCAATTCAAGTAATGATTGTGGAATACTAATGCCGGGATCTATTGAGGCACAAGTATGGGATGATTTAGATGGAGATGGCAGATTAGATGGTAATGAGCCACCAGTAAATGGTATGACAGTTAACCTTCTAGATTCTGGTGGGAATGTAGTGCAGTCTACAATTTCTCAGAATGGTATTGTAAGTTTCAATGACGTAACAGCTAGAACTAATCATAGGTTACAGGCTATATTACCTAATTCTAATTTTGCATTCACGTTTATTAATGCTGTTACTAATGAAAATCTTGATAGTGATGTCAATAGGTCAACTGGGCTTACATCTAATATTATGCTGACAGAAAGTGCAGAGCAAATAACTGATCAGGATATAGGTATTTGGAGTCCTGGTGACATAACGAGTTTTGTATGGGATGATCTTGATGGAGATGGTAGACAAGATGTTGGTGAGCCTGGTATTGATGGTGTAGTTGTCAATCTATTGGATTCTGGCAACAATATCCTCATGTCGACCAATACTTCTTCTGGAGGAATTGCATCATTTAGTGATGTTGCTGCAGATCAAAATTACAGGTTGGGCTATGTTGCACCGACAGGAAGAATTTTTACAAGCAGAAACATAGGAAACGATAACCTTGATAGTGACCCTGCCAGTTCCAATGGAATAACTGGTGTTTTTAATACCAGAGAAGGAAATGCACAAATCACGAACGTCGATGCAGGATTTGTCTTTAATAGCGCAGTTATAGAATCATTCGTTTGGGATGATCAGAATGGCAATAGTACTCAAGATGTAGGTGAGCCAGGTATTCCAGGTATTACGGTCAACTTACTTGCTCAGAATAATACTCTACTTCAGACACAGACTACTGATGCAAATGGTAACGTCACATTTGCAGGACTTGAGGCAGGTAGTAGATATAGATTGCAATATGAAAGACCTGCAGACTACGCCTTTGCTAAGGCCAACCAAGGAAATGATGATTTTGATAGTGATGCACAAGCTTCTACAGGAAGGACTGGACTCATATTAGTCACTGGAGGTGTATTCATCACTAATGTAGATGCAGGAATGTGGTCTCCTGGTCAAATGGAAGCATTTGTATGGGATGATCTAAATGAGGACGGTATTCAAGATAGCAATGAGCCAGGCTTTGCAAGCGTAACTGTAAACCTACTCGAATCTGATTTTACTGTAATTGCCACTACTACAACTAATGCTCAAGGTATTGCCTCTTTCAATGGGGTACCAGCAGACAGGAATTTACGAGTGCAATTTGATAGACCAGCAGGTTTTGCATTGACACTTAGAAATCAAGGGCCAGATGATGAACTGGACTCTGATCCAGTTAGGGGCAATGGAAGAACTACATCCTTTAGAGCTGTAAGAGGTGCCCAATTTTATACTGAATGGGATGCAGGTCTGTTCCAGGAAGCAATTACTACCATTGCTCCTCCAACAATAGAGGAAATAATCTTGGAAGGATCAAGTACTATTGAGAGCAATGAGTTAGACATATTGAAAGACCTCCAATTAGATACTAAGACAAAAGACACCAAATTCAGCGTTTATCCTAATCCAGTTATCGAGGAACTGAATGTTGAGTTTGAGTCACTAGATGAGAACGCTAAGTTATACCTATTAGACCCACTTGGACAATTAGTATGGACTAAAGACTTAGATGCGAACACAGAACAGTTATACCTGAACTTGAGCGAGATTCAAGTTACTGGGGGAACTTATAACCTGATACTTGTATCAGACAACTACTTTGATTCTAAAAAGATTATCGTCTTGAAATAATTGAAATTCGATAATTAAGATGTTAGAAGAGGCTGTCTCGAAAGGGATAGCCTCTTTTTCATTATTTGTGTGCTATCTTCTTTGAGTACGCCATTCAGCTTTTCAGTCCTGAAACGCAACAAACTGGTAATACTTTTCGAATCTGAAATGAATTTTCTTGACGAACCAGCTCTAAATTTGAACAAGTCATTTAACGATAAAAATATACTGCCATTTTTGTCAGGCAACTGAATAGTCTCTTATATATAGTAGAGTCATTTGTTAATGATGTGGACAGCAGTGAAATAGAAGAACGTCTAGAACTCAAGCCACTGGAATTTAAAAAAAGAAGCAGGAAATAAACTGAACTTCTGTTTCTATCGAATCTATCTGTGCATTTGTCTATCATTCTCCTACTCTACCGAATCAACGGATTACTATGGAACTTGAATTTGGAATTATCTATTTACCTTAGTAAACACAAATCAGCAAGATCTTATCCCTATGCAAAATAAAATTGAAACTCGAATCCAATCTTTTGAAGAAAGGAGAATAGAACTTCTGGAAAAAAAGAACAAACTACTCCCCTATTTGATCTTGTTTCCTATTGCAACCTTTATCATTAGTATTTTAGCTACAAAATTTCCTCCAGCATTTATGATTGGGACAGCTTTTGCGGCTATAATTTCCAGCTTGATTTATTATGCTCAGATAGGTAGTCACCTAAATAAACTCAAAGGAGATATAAAGAATACGTTACTAGAAAAATTCATGTCCACGTATTACCCAGAAGTATCTTACAATTATCACCAGAACAGGCAACAAGTAAAAAGCATACTTAGAAAAGTTGATCTTATACGTGCAGACAAGTATAGAGAAGAAGATGTATTGACCGGAATATACAAAGATGCCGACTTCTACTTTTCTGAAATACATCTACTAGACGAAAGCACAGACAGCGATGGAGATACGAGCACAAGTACTAAATTCCGAGGTATCCTCTTTAAACTAAGCTTACCTAACAAGAATTTTCCCAAAACGAGAATTCAAAGTAGAAGAAATTTATTACAAATGATGTTTGGTGCATTTGTACATGATGAACAGTATGACTTCTGGTACGAAACTGAGGACGAACATGCTTTCCAAGACTCTATGAAAGCTTTGCTACCATTTATTTCCCATCTTAAACACCAACAGGGAGATTTGAGAATTCAAGCTGAAGGTGATGAAGTTACTATTCTCATGAAATCTGATATGAAACTCATGGATGACCCATCTATCTCGCTAAATGACGCCGTTGCCAAATCTGAATACAAAATCAATATGGCGAGGCAGCTCAATTCTTTGCTCTTCATTGTAGATTCTTTCGTGAATGATATGCAATCAGATGAAATAACAGAAAAACTGGAATTAAAGTCACTAGAACTGGCTAATGAGTCATTATTTAACAAAAACTAAAATAGTTCTCTCTTTTTAGTCTTCCAAGACTAAATTTTATCTCTATCTTTGGTCTGAAGAGATAAATGAAGACTAGGGCAAGAATAATTACCACAGTAATAAAAGCTTTTAATGAAAAAGCTTTCCATACTTACTCATTGACAGATCTGGCTCACAGATGCAAGATGAGCCGTGGAAATCTGGCTTATCACTATAAAGACAAGGAGGCGATACTGGATGATATATCCATGCGTATGTCCCAAGATATCGAACGCTTTCAGAAGCGCAGAATGGACTTTCCGGCCTTTTATAATCTAAGCCTAGACATCAGAATCTGCAGATACCTTCAGGAACAGTACACCTTCATATTTAGAGACATGTCTATTCTAGAACATCAGTCCATAAGACATGTGATGAATAGCTGGAGTAAGAAAGTCATGAAGAGCAACCTAGATGCTTTTAGTTACGGTATCAAAGTAGGCAATGTCAGACCCGAGCCCTATGATGGACTTTATTATCAGCTTTCACTTAATGCTTGGTTACTCACCTATTACTGGGTAGCCCAAGAGGCAGTAAGAGAAATAGGAAAGGAAGAAGCAGAGGTTACTGTATGGAGCACTATTTATCCACACTTTACAGAGAAAGGGATGAAAGCTTTCACTGACTATTATGGAGCAGATTTCTTAGCTAAATCTGGCATTCCTATTCAGCAATATATTGACATCAAACATTTACTTTAAAACATATATTTAATGCATTCAGGATACTTTACTGAGGAACACAATTTGTTCAGAGAGGGGTTTAGAAGCTTTCTAAAAGCTGAAGTCGTACCGCATCTCGATGAATGGGAAAAAACAGGAACTATAGATAGAACTATCTGGCCTAAATTTGGTGAGATGGGTTATTTCGGCTTGCGCTATCCAGAAAAATATGGAGGACTAGATCTTGATATCTTCTATTTGGTCATATGGCTAGAAGAAATGCAAAGAATAAATTCTGGAGGTTTTGCAGCAGCGATGTGGGCACATAATTATCTAGCCATGACCCACTTACTTAAGGAAGGAAGCGAAGCACATAAAGAAAAATATCTAACGGCTAGCATATCCGGAGAAATGATAGGTTGCCTTTGCATCAGCGAACCAATAGGTGGCTCTGACGTAGGAGCAATGAGGACCAAAGCTGTACTAGAAGGAGATGAATATGTACTTAATGGCTCCAAGACTTTTATTACCAACGGTGTATACTCCGATTACCTTATTGTCATTGCTAAAATGGATGATGACAATCCTAGGTCTATGGGAGTTTTTCTGGTCGATCGTGATACACCTGGATTGAGTGCCTCCAAGCTAGACAAACTTGGATGGAGAGCTTCTGACACAGGTGAAATTGCCTTTGACAACGTAAGAATTCCTGCATCCAATCTTATGGGAGAACCAGGGAAAGGATTTTATTATGTTATGCAACACTTTGCTTTGGAAAGACTGATTATGGGAGTCAATGCACATGCAAGAGCTGAGTACGCTATCGAATACACCTTGCAATACATGTCTGAACGAGAAGCCTTTGGCAAAACCCTAGACAAATTCCAAGCACTCAGACACAGAGTAGCAGAAATGCACTCAGAAGTAGAAATGTGTAAAACATTCAACTATAAGGTAGCGGCCAACCTAGACAATGATGTCTATGTCGTAAAAGAAGCTTGCATGTCTAAATTACAATCCACGAAAATAGCTGATCAAGTAATCTATGATTGTCTACAGTACCTAGGAGGGTACGGCTATATGGAAGAATACCCTCTAGCACGTATGATGAGAGATAGTAGACTAGGTCCTATAGGAGGTGGTACTTCCGAAATCATGAAAGAAGTAATTGCCAAAATGCTCATAGACAAGAAGAACTATAACAAAAGCACTTAAGTACAATAACAATTATTCTTGATAATAAACAAAGGTTAGGAATACTGGTTGATTAAGAACAAACTAACTTAAATTACTAAGTGGCTAAGAAAATAAACATAGAACATAGCAAAAATGAAGACGAAATGAAATTGTCAGTTTCCGCTATGAATAGAAAGTTGGAAGACATCTACCTAGGTGGTGGAGAAAAGAAATTGGAGAAGCAAAGAAAGAAGGGCAAAATGACAGCCCGCGAACGTGTGGCTTATCTGATAGACGATGATACCACTTTCATGGAGATAGGTGCTTTTGCAGCCTATGAGATGTATCAGGAGGTAGGTGGCGCACCATCGGCTGGTGTTGTGACAGGCCTAGGACATGTCTCAGGGCGGCTCTGTGTCATTGTAGCTAATGATGCTTCTGTAAAAGCTGGTGCTTGGTTTCCGATGACCGCAAAGAAAAATCTAAGGGCTCAGGAAATTGCTATAGAAAACAGATTGCCTATCATCTATCTAGTAGACAGTGCTGGTGTCTTTCTCCCGATGCAAAATGAAGTCTTTGCTGACAAGGAACATTTCGGCCGCACCTTTAGAAACAATGCAGTTATGTCTTCTATGGGTATACCACAGATAGCGGCAATTATGGGAAGCTGTGT
>CAZKXO010000192.1:0-7623 GCA_964556525.1 uncultured Saprospiraceae bacterium | reverse complement strand
GTTTGAGGATAGCTAGTTATAATCTTCCTGAGCGATTAGTAATAGTAGCACTGGCTTGTTGTGTACCCATTACTAGAATGTCTTGGATGTTTACATGCTTGGGCTGAGAAGCAATGAAGAAAATAATTTTAGCAATATCTTTTGAGTTTGTTGGAGTGAAGTCTTCATAAATTTTAGCGCGCTCCTTATCTCCATGAAATCTAACTTCTGCAAATTCTGTTGCTTCCACATGACCTGGAGCGACTTGCCCTACACGGATGCCGTGCTTATGCAGATCTATTCTCATAGCCTTAGTCAGTGCATCCACTGCATGCTTGGTTGCGCAATATACATTGCCCATCGGGTAGACTTCTTTGCCAGCTATAGAGGCAACATTTATAATATGACCCTTTCCAGCTTTTACCATCAGCGGAGAGACTTGTCTGGTAACGTATAGTAGACCTTTTAGATTGGTGTCTATCATAATCTCCCAATCTTGGACCTTTCCTTCCTGAATGGGATCGAACCCCATTGCAAGTCCAGCATTATTAATAAGGGTATCTATGTTTTTCCATTTGTCAGAGAGTGAGCCGATGGCTTTTTTGACTTCGGCATTTTTTCTGACATCAAAACTGAGTGGCAGAATTTTGACAGCATATTTTTCTTTGAGTTTTTTAGAAATAACTCTTAGTTTCTCCTTACGTCTACCGGTTATGATTAAGTTATAACCATTTTTGGCAAATTCTTTAGAAGTTGCTTTTCCAATTCCAGAAGTTGCTCCAGTTATAAGTGCTATCTTATTATTCATACTTTATTTTCCTGCAATGAGCTTTTTCATTTTAATATCAAATTCTGTAACATATGATTCATACTTGGAAGTAGCAGGACCGTCAAAACCAGTATGAATATGATGAATTCGATTTTCGCCATCTGCTATGACCATAGTTGGATAAGAATATATTTTATCCAAAAATGGGAAAGTTTCACCAGTAGTAGTCTTATTTGCATAGCCACCATACAAAACTGGCCAAGATATCTCTAATGTTTTTTTATACTTAGCCAGCATAGCTAATGCTTTCTCTTCTTCTTTGTATCTTTCGAATGCAATACTGGTTATCTGAATCTGGTCTTTGTATTTGTCCTTTACCTCTTTTAGAAAAGCGACCTCGTCTCTGCAATTTGGACACCAAGTACCCATTATGTTTAGGATTTTTACTTTTGGTGATCCATTCTCGTCGTGTAAGCCAATAGGGATCCCTTCTACATTTTTAAATTTTAAATTAGGAATATTAGACTCTGTTATCTGAGTATAGTCGTATGGGTCAGTTAAGCTGAAGTCTGAATCCCTGACAGCTGTCCAGTTTGATTTGTAATGTTTGCCACTTCTAAATTCTCCATAGATAGTGTCGTTTTGCATCGTGCCTTGAAACAGGAAAGCATGCGAACCATCGAAAACAGACAATCTCAGTTTGTCACCATAGACATTACCGCTCAGATATCTGTAATCACCAGTTTCTGTTCTGAAAGTCCCGTCCAACACATTACCATTCTGACTAAATTCTCCTATAGCGGGATAGGCATCATCATTGTCATACTCAAATGTTACCTTCCATTTACCATCAAAATTTTTCGTGTCTTCTATTTCTCTATTGATGAATCTATGGTTTTGACCATATGTAGCAATAAATGGAATTTGATAGTTTTCCTTATAATTGACATTCCAGAAACCTTCTATAAAATTATCCTCAAAAAAAGCGTCCATCTTTGTATCAAACGCATCAAATGAAAGTTGTAACGTATCTCTAGCAGTTGCGGGATCCCTTCCATAATGAACAGATTCTACTTCTATTTCCTCTGTTCCATTGAGTACAAATACTTTCATGTTGTCTTGATCATCGTAACTTACTTTCATATTGAAAGGGAGTTCAAAATAGTTCTTGACTTTCTCTACTTCACCACCCATGTCTTGAGAATATTGGGTGCTTGGGTCAGCAAGCTTTAAAACACCTCTCCATTCCCCGGGTGGTAATTGGGAATAAGAATTAGGTTGTTCTATACAGCTGGTAAGGCCTGCCATCATTGCTGCTAGAATAAGTAGAGCAGCATAAGCCGATTTAGAGTAGGAATTCATAAGATGAAAATTAAGTTTTAAAATGTAGGGCAGAAGGCGCCTCCTTCTTCATGTTCACCACTGAATCTAATAGAAAACTCAAAAGTATTGTAGCCGAATGGTGAGCTCAATGCATCTCTCAAATGAACGTCATAGGAAAAGCCAAAGATAAATTTGCCTTGTTTCAGTCCTACTAAAGGTGTTATGTTTTCAAGATGGAGATCATCTAGATCATTAAGGGCTGTTACCCAGAAACCTAAAATGATTGCACTCTGAGTATCTCTGAATCTGTATTCAAAATTTGTACCTACATCCAGTTGGTTATGCTCTCCTTGCTGTTGGTAGACAACTCTAGGTTGGATCTGGGTAAGATAACTTAGATCTCTGTTTAGGCTAAAGTGAACCACTGTTCTAGATAGTAATCTCTGGCTGATATCGATGCTAGGATTCGGAAAGTCCAGTTTATTGAAAAAAGAATAGCTGGGTTGATTGACATGATGTAAGGCAACGCCAGCAGAAAAGTTAGTCTTATCCAGATCGATTGCATAGTTTATACCGATGGTAAAATCGAAAGCACCAAAGTTATTTGGAGGTAAAGATTCTCCTGTTGGTAAGTCAAACTGGCTTATCTGATCAAACTGATCTTGGAAAGTCAAGTTGTCATAATTAATATTTCGTTGCGTTATACCTAGTTGTATTCCAGCACCCAAAAAAGAAGGCTTGTCCTTGCCTAGACGTTTTTGGTAAGAGACATTCCCAAGTAATCTATTGTTTACGGTTTGGAACTGAGAAACTCTGTCATTGACAAAGAATAAACCTATTCCTATCTTATCTGGTTCTGTTTGACGACCTACTTTGAAATCTATGTTAGTGTCTCCACCGGCAGCAAAAGTTTGGAATGGGGACTCTAACTGATTGTTCCACTGGTCCCTATATATGGCGGACATTCTATAGGTTCCATCATATGCTCCAGTCAGTGCAGGGTTCATATGCATAGGCATAGCATAGAATTGGCTGAAATGTTCATCTTGAGCTTTCATAGTTAATGAAAACAGGACGCTAAATAGTATAAGAAAACAACCTTTCTTCATAGCACAAATCTACAATTATTGTAATTACAACTGATCCTCAAAGAATCAGAACATTAAAATAACTCCAAGGAGGTTATTTTATTTTACCAGCTAAACAAGAAGGCTAAAGGAGAATTGTAATTTCGTCCATCTATTATGGAATCAAAAGTAGGGAGGCCAAAATTAAGTTCATTTGCAATCTGTAAGATCAGTATTGCCTGTCTAAGGCATCTACCTACGTACAAATCATATCAGATCTCTCAAATACTCTTCGGTGAGTATGTTGAAATAGTGTCTAGAAAGAATAAAGACTGGTTTAGGGTACGTTGTTGCTGGGATGGTTGTGTAGGATGGGTAGATCCCAAACAATTGCAGGTCCTGAAAGCGAAAGAAGTCCATCTTTTTGAAGAATGTGATACTTTCTCATTGGAACATTTGCATGGGTTGAGTTCAGGAGAGAGGACAATTCCTATTTCTATAGGCTCCAATTTATATAAATGTGATGGACTTAATGTAAGGATGCCCTTTGGTCATTTTCAGTATTCAGGGCAGATTATTCAATTATCATCTGCAAGCTCAAATACAAGTCTTTTGATAGCAATTGCAAAGCGCTACCTACATTGTCCATATGTCTATGGAGGTAGATCCATTCTTGGTGTGGATGCTCCAGGTTTGATTCAAGTTATATATAAGATGATGGGGTATAAGTTACCAAGACATAGTAGAGAACAGGCTAAAATGGGTTCTGATATAGGTTTTGTTACTCAGAGCGAGGTGGGAGATCTTGCTTTCTTTGAAGATGAAAATCAACTTATCACACATGTAGGACTTATTTGGGAAGACAATACTATCTTACATGCACATGGTCAGGTAAGAATAGACAAGCTCGACCAGCAAGGTATCTACAATAAAGAGTTGAAGAAGTATACTTTTAAACTTAGGACAATCAGAAGATTAGTTACTGCAATTGAGAGGAAGTCTCTGCAGAACTAGGATTCTTGATAAGTAGGCAGTTTCTCAACCAGAATTTGTCAATCAATTCAATAAGTTCGAAAATCTTGTCTATATCTACAGGCTTAGATAAGTAAGCGTTAGCACCATATTCATAGCACTTTTCTATATCACTTTTAAGCTTGGATGTGGTAAAGACTATTACTGGAATTTTCTTGAATACAGAATCCTTCTTGATAGCTGAAATAACTTGTTGTCCACTTATCTTTGGAAGATTCAAATCTGATATAATCAAATCTGGTAAATCCCTGTAATGGGCTTGCTTAGAAGCCTCAAAATACTTGAGCATTTCCTGGCCATCCGTAACGTATTCTAGATTTATAGCGAGATCATTAAATGAAATAGCTTCTTCGAATAGTTTGATATCGGCAATGTTATCTTCTATATATAGTATCTTCTTTACTTCTTTGTGAAGCATATTGATTATTTAAGCGTTCGCAATTTAAATAAAAGAATACTAAGAGGGGAAATAGTCGGTGTTTTTGACTATACAAAAAGAAAGAAGTCACTCTTTCATCTCTCCAAATCCAATAATTATTCCATTATTCTCTCATATTCGTGGTTTGCATGAAGAAATGTCATTTTTTTGTCATTTTTCTTAAATGTTATTATTGACTTTTAATTAGAAATCTTGTCCTCAGAACCAAGTAGGTTATTAATAATCCTAAGTTTTGCCACTATCTATATAGTTTGGGGTTCTACCTATCTGTTTGCTGCCTTTGCTATAGAACAGATTCCAGCTTTCCGGCTGTGCTCATACAGATATCTAATTGCTTCAAGTATAATAGCAATCCCTTTATTTCTTTTTACCAAGTTAGAATTACCTGCTAAAAAGGAAATTATAAATGCGGCAATAGCTGGTTTCGTTTTTATGGGCCTAGGAACAGGTGGTGCAATTTGGGCTCTTAACTATCTTGATACTGGACTTACTGCACTTATCATTGCAGGAGAACCATTGATTATCTTACTTATGATGTGGGTGGTCAATGCTAAAAGGCCTGCATCAAAGTCCTTTATCGGAGTTATCTTAGGCCTTTTTGGCATGTATCTACTGGTTTCCCAAAAGACATTGATTTCTAGCTACGAGCAGATCATTGGTGTTGTAGTCATATTTGCTTCCATGATTGCCTGGGGCTCTGGTTCCATCTTTGTTAGCAAAGCCAAATTACCAGACTCGCAATGGATAAATTCCGCCATCCAAATGTTTGTTGGTGGTTTTTCTACTTTAATCATCAGTTTCCTGCTTGGTGAATCAGGTGTAGCAGTA
The DNA here is from genome assembly GCA_964556525.1 of uncultured Saprospiraceae bacterium. Classification (GTDB taxonomy): domain Bacteria; phylum Bacteroidota; class Bacteroidia; order Chitinophagales; family Saprospiraceae; genus RFSX01. The sequence continues at coordinate 2,186 of CAZKXO010000192.1, read as the reverse complement.
TCTGAATACAGCCAAACCACCTTATTTTCACTGCTGTATCTTATCATTTTCGGTTCTGTTGCTGCATTTACTGCTTTCAATTATCTCCTTAGACATGTCTCTACGGAAAAAGTCGTTACTAACACCTATGTCAATCCCATAATAGCTATGATTTTGGGTTACTTATTTAATGACGAGCTGATTACACCGATATCTATACTAGCTGCTTGTATCATGTTGTCAGGTGTATTCATAGTAAATACAACGAAGGCACAAGAATCACCAGAGACATAAAAAAAACCTACACCGATTGGAGCAGGTTTGTAAATCTTTACTCAAAAGTGGTTTTTCTAGTACTCATCTTCATTGAAAAGAAAGTCATCCTTTCTTGGGAAGTCAGGCCATATTTCGACCATATTCTCATAAGAATCACCTTCATCTTCCATTTCCTGTAGATTTTCTACAACTTCTGGAGGCGAGCATGTCCTGATTGCATAATCTATCAGTTCATCTCTTGTTGCCGGCCAAGGTGCATCTTCTAAGTGATGTGCTAGTTCAAGGGTCCAATACATTTCTTAAAAACTTTATTGATTATATCGTTAATTCTGAGTCAAGCCCAATTTTTCGCAAATGTATTAAAAAAAAATAAAGCATGAAATAAATTTATATAAATGAAATTTCATTTATAATATTCTGTTAATCAGTGACTTATAATATAATTCATTTAGCTAGGCTGACTTAATCTATTTAACCACAGCGACGAAAAAATAATTCCCTGATTAATCAAATAATCAGCATAGCGTCACCATAACTAAAGAACCTGTACTTATTCTTAATCGCCTCTTGGTAAGCATCCATGATAAGTTCATGGCCAGCAAAGGCAGCAACCATAATTACTAGGGATGATTTAGGCAAATGGAAGTTTGTAATCATACTATTTGCTATGCTGAATTCGTATGGATGATAGACAAATAGATTGGTCCATCCTTCAGCTTCTTTCAGGTAACCCGTTGCGGAAACAGCAGACTCTATAGTCCTCATAGAAGTGGTTCCAACACTACAGATTCTTCTTTTTGCATCTAATGCTTTGTTTACAATTTTGGCGGAATCTCCTGGTATGGAGAAGTACTCAGCTTCCATTTTGTGTTTGGATAAATCTTCTACTTCTATATCTCTGAAAGTACCTAATCCTACGTGCAAAGTCACTTGAGGAAGATGTACGCCTTTTATCTCTAGCTTTTTCAGAAGTGTCTTACTGAAGTGTAGGCCAGCAGTTGGTGCAGCTACAGCTCCCACTTTGGAAGCATATACAGTTTGATACCTTTCTATATCTATCGGCTCAGGTTCTCTATCTATGTACTTTGGTAGTGGTGTATTTCCCAGAGTTCTCAGGATTGCATGGTACTCTTCGTCGGTACCTTCAAAGAAAAATCTAATAGTTCTTCCTCTGGAAGTTGTATTATCGACAACTTCAGCTACAAGTAACTCTTCCTCCTCGTTATTGGGATTTGTGAAGAAAAGTTTATTACCTACTCTGATCTTTCTGGCTGGATCTACTAGTACATCCCAGAGTCTGGATTCTTTGTTCAGCTCTCTTAAAAGGAAGACTTCTATCTGAGCACCTGTTTTTTCTTTCTTACCAAACAGTCTGGCAGGAAATACCTTTGTATTATTGAAGATCATGGTGTCTTCTTCATCAAAGTATTCCAAGATATCCTTAAACACTTTATGTTCTATCTTTCCAGAATCTTTGTGGATGACCATCAGCCTTGACTCATCTCTTACTTCCTGTGGATATTTAGAAATAAGTTTTTCTGGTAATTCGAAGTTGAATGTAGATAGTTTGGTCTTCATAGAAAATTATGATTAAAATGCCTGCAAAAATAGAAAAATTGAGCTAATTGGGTACACTGAGCACATCTTCTCAGTTTCTATATCATAATTAAAAGTCATTCGTCTAATAAATTGCTCATATAGCTGGATAATTAAATAGTTTTAGTCTGTGGTTACTATACTCAAAGTAATATTGGAAAGCATCAGGCAGGCTTTTAGTTCCCTGATGGGTAATAAGCTGAGAAGCTTTTTGTCTCTAGTTGGCATAACCATTGGTATATTCTGCATTATTTCGGTAAAGACAGCGGTAGATTCTCTGGAAAATAATATCCGAAAAGGTCTATCAGAACTAGGTTCTGAAACAATATATGTAG
>CAZKXO010000191.1:0-7676 GCA_964556525.1 uncultured Saprospiraceae bacterium | reverse complement strand
CTTAATAACAACATTGTCCATATTTCTCTGGGCAATGAGTGGAAAAACAACTGATACAGTGAAAGCTATAAATAAATATTTCTTTAGCATGGTCATATAGTATTAAGGTATTGCAATAGAGTAAGTAGTACTTTGTTCGTTATGACTGAGTCTAAGAAGATAGATGCCAGAACTTATAACATCTACATTTATTGGTGCAATATATTTATCTCTAATTAATAATTGCTGGCCTGCATTATTGTATAACTCTACTGAAAAGTCTCTTAGATTTTCTGGCCCTTCCAGTACGAGCAGATTTTCTGCAACAAAATAGTTCAGATTATCGAAAGCATTTTCTTCGGTAGAGCTACTGATCATCGGGCACAGTTCTACATCTTCCCTATGGACATCGTAATCAGTTATCGCAATAGAACTAAAAACAGTATCATAGCCTTCAGCCACATACATGACTTCGTAATTGCCAGCATCTAGATAGCGAAAATAATTGCCTTTCTCAGAGTCAGAAAAAACACTGGAGTTATCCACATCATGACCTGGAATAATAATTTCTGCTTCTATAGGTAATCCAGTTGCACAATCAATGATGACTCCTCGCAGGCCATGTAAGGCAGCATTCATATAAGTGAGTAATGATTCTCTGTTAGCTTCCCATATAACTGGCAAGTCGTCTGAGTTAAGCAATTTGATATTGCTGATTTCCAAGGTCATTTCTCGAGCCCTAATAAAATAGTTCATCAAATCTTGTCTGCCGCCATTTACCTCAAACCAGTCAAAGCCATTTATAATCCCATCATCATAGCGATTCATATATCCTGCTGGTCCATTAGCTTGAGCAGCCTCAGCATAATCATTACAGCTCTGTATCCACCAGGAAAGATCTGCTGGATCATTTGCCCAAGTATCCCAAGGGTAACTTACAACTTCTGCACCTCCGTGAATATTGCAGGACATATGAATACCATGCGCTTCTGCAAAGTCAATAAAAAATTGTGTCTCTTGCTGAGTAGGTCTGTTATCTGGATTGTTGCCATCTTCGGGATCTGGAAAATTTCTATTTAGATCTACAAAGTTGGCATTGCTCCTTGTTGCATTTGCTACAGTAGAATTGTTGCCAGCGTAAGCACCGTCTGGATTTGCCAGAGGATTTATATAGATATTAATATTATCCATAAGTTCTGTCACCTGCTCTACTTCACCATAGTTACACAACAAGTAATCTATCAGCTGTAACATTACAGGAAAGCCTGCTGTCTCGTCTCCATGCATGGTGGAGGTATAGAGAAAATTAGGTTCATCTTCATCGGACGTAACTCTGTCCCCAAGATGCGCTACTAATAATTCTCTACCGCTGTCTAATGTGCCGATGTTTATAATTTCACAAAGCTCTGGATGAGTCATAGCAAAAGAATACATCAGCTCCACATAAGCTTCATAGGTAGGATAAAAATCCATTGCTGGCATACAGTCTGCTCTATACATATGTATATCGTCAGGTCCTTTCATAGTGATTTTTACTGGTGGCCTTTTCACATACCGAAAAGCAATATTTTCTGCCATGAGATATTCATATCCTTCCTGTGTGACATACAATTTGGCTTTCTGATGTGTACAGCCATGATCTATCATCACACCTTCATGCTCTACTAGTTCAGAGATTCTATGGAGATCCTGTAGTTCTATCTCCACGCCTCCTTGATTTTGAAAAACTGAAGCAGGAATATCTTGAGCTTGCAATGGAGCAAAGCCCAAAGACAAATAACTAAACAAAAGTCCTTTTAGCAAGGCTATTATTTTCTTTAGTTCGCATTTGTTTTTTTTCTTCATCATTACTGTCTTTATAATCTAATAAATGCAACAGCCCATGGACCATAACCCGATGCAACTCATTGCTAAATGTTGTTTTGTAAAGTTCTGCATTTTCCCTTACTCTGTCTATGCTTATCATGACAGTTGCTTCCAATGGGCTCTCCTGGAGTGGGAAGGTAATAACATCTGTAAAGTAATCATGATTGAGATATTGCTTATTTACCTGTAGAAGATACTTATCAGTGCAAAATATATACTCTATTTGTTCTACATTTCTAAGCTCTGCCTTGGCTATGCTTAAAAGCCAATCGATGACATGATCTTCTTGATCTAATTGGAATTCTATCTGTTCGCTAGTAAAGGTGACCTTAGGTCGGACTATCTGATTTTCCAACTGAGTCTGGCTAAGCAGTTCTGAATCTCATCTCTACTGTCCTTCCACTGTCTAAGAAATTAATTTTATCAGACAATTGCTTCATGATGTATACACCTCTTCCGCCACAGCATTCTAGATTTTGTGGCAAGGTTGGATCTGCAACATCTTGTGGGTCAAAACCTGTGCCTTCGTCTGAGATCCTTATGATGAGTTCTTCCTTACTTTCTTCGCAGTTGACCCGTACATACTTGTTTTCATCATTCTTATTGCCATGGATAATGGCATTATTGACAGCCTCGGTGAGAGAGATAAGTATATTATCGTACACTTCTTGAGTAAATTTACAGGTAGTCTTAAGACGTGCCACATAGGTTTCTATACACTGCACTTGGCATGGGGTAGATTTAAGTTTTAGCATCAGCTGGTCATGGTGCATAAGTGGGTTGGTTAGATTTAATGAAAATGGGATAGTTTCGTTTTCTATTGAGTTTTCAGGGCACGGTAATATTCGTCTACTAATTGCTTGTAAAATGGTCTTAGTGCAGGAGACACTTTTTTGTACATTTCTACCTCCGCTTCTCTTTCCTTAAGGTATTCCTGTAATGCAGGTGGTAATTCCTTTTTGTAGTCTTTACCAGATTCTGCTTTTCTTTTTTCGTCTTTGTCTCGTTGTTTGTCTGCTTTCTCAGCTTCTAGCAATCGAGTCAGTATTTCTTGTTGCCTTAAGAGTAACTGATTATCTAGTCTTTTGTTTACCAAATCAGTTTCTACTTTATCCATTGCATCTATCATCTGTTGCAATTCTTCAGAAGCTTGTCCTTGTTCTGACTTTTCTTTTTGCAGGCCTTCTAGAGCTCTTCTAAGTGCAGCTTGCTTGGCGGCTGCTTTGGCAAAATCTTTAGCATCGCCGCCTTGACCTTTGCCTTGTTTTCCGTCCTTGCCTTTCTCACCAGCCATCTTCTTCATCTGCTCATTCAGGTCGCCTTGGCCTTTGGTAATCTTATCTATAGGTACATTACTCGGCTTTCCGCCTCCACCACCTGGCTTGTTACACATCTGACTTCCAGCCATCATGCCTGACATCTGCTGCTGCATTTGCTCCATAGACTCACTCAACATTAGTGCCAAATCATTGACATTTTTCATAGTATGTCTTTGGTTGGTCTCGGCATCTGGCTTACGTCTTTCTTCAAGCTGGTCTATACTTTCTACGATATTACTCTTGACCTCTACGACTTTCTCTGTTACAAAACCTTGAATCTTATCATTACGCTTAGCCAAGGTTTCCAGACTGTCTTGTATAAGTTTGAAATCGTCTTTCAGTTTGAACTGTTCTTGAATATGTCTTACATATTTAGGCGTATTAATCTGAGTACGCTTGATATTATTGATGAGATCTTCTTGGTCAAAAGAAAGTGTCACAAGATTTTCCAAAAGCTGTCTGAGCGCTTTGATATCTTCTTCCATCGCTTGTTGCTCTCCAGACTGCATTGCTCCGGCCATACCGGCGGACATCTCTTTCATCTTCTTTGCAGCATCTTTCTGCTTTTGTGAAGCACCTTGATTATCCTGCTGCTCCATTTTATCAGAACTCTGCTCCATATCTTCTTGGATATCATCCATCTTCTCTTCATTGTCCTCACCCATATCCTTTGGTCTCTCTAGCTCTTCGTTTTTCTCCTTGAGCTCTTCCATCTCTTCTTCCAGCTTCTCCATTTCCTCATTAAGCTCTTCCTGTTCTTTTTTGAGCTCTTCCTGGGGCTTTTCATTGTTCTCAGTCTTCTCTGCCAGTTCTTCCTGCTTCTCAGCCAACTCTTCCAGCTTCTCTATCATATCTTGCATCTCTTTCTCTACCTCCAGATTTTTAAACAGCTCCATGAGCCTGTCCATCTCGGTTTCCATCTCTTCTTCATTCATCTGCATCTGCTCCATATTCTCGAGCATCTCATCTTTATTCAGCTCTTCCATGAGTTCCTGAATCTTTTCCATCAGCTCCATCGTCTCATCATTCTTTGCTTCTTCAAATAACTCTTGGATCTTTTCCTGCTTTTCTAGTATCTCTTCTTTTTGCTCAGAGAATTCGTTTTGATTCTTGAGATTCTCATCAAAGGTTTCTTTTGCTTGCTGTAATTCTTCCTGAAGCTGCTTTTGTCTTTCCATTAGCTTCTCGAGTTCCTTCTTGTCTTCCCAAGTAGGCTCTTGCTTTTGGAGCATTTTTTCTCTTAGTTTTTTCAGCTGCTCTTGTATCTTCTTAGATTCTTCTAGGGCATCTTTGAGTTTTTCTTTTATTTCCTCCTCATTCGCATCTTCTTGCTCTTCGAATTCTTCTATCGTTGGTTTTTCGTATTCCATGATGGAGGTCTTAGCAGACTTCGCCCCATTGACACCATCATTGTCTTTTACCTCGAAGTAGTAGCTTACCTTTTCTCCTGGCTTCAAACCCAGTTCTGCTATGTCAAACGTATGGTCGTATTGTGTTTCCCTTGCTTGTGGATTCTTAAGTAGTACAGACTCCGTTTTTTGAGAACCATTAGTTGAAGTAACAGTATAATTGAAGGTGAGACTAGTCAGGCCATAGTCATCGTAGGCATTACCTATAAAGTAAGTAATAGATTTTTCTAAGCTATCTACAAAAGTTTCTACAGAAATTTCAGGATGCTGGTCTGGTGTTACACTAAGCGTATAGCTTACAGAGTCTGGAGAAGGTATAACTTCATTGGATATAAATACTTTGTAAATATCGTCTTTCAGAATGCGTTTGACGACACGGAATCTGTTGTCAGATTTTCTTTCTGCATCTTCAGTTATACCTAGATTTCTGAATTGCATCGCTACTGCGTCCGTATTCTCTGCCGTAAAATTCCAAGAAACCTTTGTACCCTGAGGAATAACTACATCCCCAATATTGCTCAAAGTCTCATCTCTTCTTCCTATATAATTAGGATAATCTAAACTCAGTTCGAATTCAGTCAAATCGGGCTTGAGCAATACATTCAGTTCATGGTCTGAAGATTTTACCGGACCAGAAAAGAAATGGAATGGTGCATCCTTATGTACATTCTTGAAAGTATAGCTGAAGGTGTTATTGTCCTCCTTCTTCATCCTGTACTGGAAATTATCTACATCGATAAATACTTCGTTAGGTAAAGCTTCTCCATCCACTTTAGTTGTAACCGTAAGGTCTTCGTACTGTACAACGTCTAAGACATTAGCCACACCTGAAAAATGAAAAGGCGCAGCTCTTTCAAAATCAGTATTGTTATTTATCAATCTATGAGTCGGCTCTGTGATGAGACTAGGAGCTCCCAGCAAGAGTATCAATAATAGCAGGGCTGGTGGACCAGCATATTTCAGATACTTTTTGTTTTTGCTTAGATCTATGGCAGATTTAAATGGAACAGGCTTTATAGCTTCCGTCTTCTGATTGATACTGGCATTGATGAGGTCCATACTAACATTTCCAGTAGCTTGTTTCTTCAGCTGAAGGATATTCAGCAGTTTGTCTTCTACATCTGTGAAGTGTGCGCCGACTATGCTGGCAGCCTGCTCATGATTGATGGTTTTTCCCAGTCTGAAGTACTTCATCAGCGGCATTACAATCCAATATCCTATAGAGGCTACAGAGATTCCAAGAAAACCATAAAAAAGGAGCTTTCTTACACCTGAGTCAAAGTACCCAAAGTGCTCTAGTAAATTAACTATGATAAATGCAGCGACCACAACGGCAGCTGTATATAATAGACCTCTGATTAATTGATTGAGGTAATATTTTCTAATGAATCGATCAAGCTTCTGTATAAGTAGATCGTAATTACTCATATATATGGATTATCCAGGACTCTTAATGGCAAAATAGCCTCTCAACCTAACTCAGATTTTCTGGTGCTAAGACAGTAAATAAACTCCCATCTAACCAAAAAAATTCCTAGTGCAATGTTAATAGAGCAAATTATTAAATCTGCTAGGTTTATGCAATGACTTTAGCCATAAAATGACGTTAAACGACTAAATAGCAAGACATTAGTTAATAATTCAGTTTTCAACTGCTAAGGCTAATAAAAATGGGGCTCTATGACGCTTTCCCGAGGACAAAATTGCTCACTCCATGCTGCAGAATAGTTACTCATCGAGCACTCTACTATCCAGCTCCTTATCCAGCCACAGTTCCAACTTCCGAGTGAGCTTATTCTTATTCTGCTGAGTCAAATTTTTGATCCTTGCATCCCCATGAGATTTGTCCTTCATAAAGAACCACAGCGATTCCGAATTTTTGACCTCTGGAACAGCAGTAGCTGACCAGGTATCATTGGCCCCATTGATATAAATGAAGGGTAAATCCGTTGTTTGGGTCCATTTATAGACCTTATTGGTCAATGAACCATCAAACTGAACATCCAATTTATCAGGTGTAAAGATGGCTGAGGGATTGCCTTTCTGCCCGATATGCTTCAATAGTCCAGGAAAATCGTCTACTTCAAAGCCATAATAGCCCATCTCTTCTGCCGACTGGAAGTAATGCGAACCGAAATTGGTCATGCTGGCATCTGAGTAAAATTCGAGACCGACCACATCTACAAAATGCTGAATCATAGTATCAATGGGAGCAGTTTCTGAAGGAATCTTTTCACAAGCTGTCCCCCACTGCCAAAATGAAAATGGATATTCTAGAATGGCAAATTCATAGGCTTCATCTAGATTGAGATAAGAGAATTCCAGACCTTGACCTTTGGCAAACCATTTCAAGTAGGATTTCATCAGTTCCGCATCTTCTAGCATCCGAACTTGGTAATCATAGAGGTCTTTACGACAGGCTGGAGTGCCCACATTGTCTAGGAATTCATAGATTCTTTGGTCTTCGTCGCTATGATTGACTGGGGCTACATAAGGGATAGAAACATCCACGTCATCTGGATAAAAATACCTGTAAAATATGGTCGTCGTACCTCCTTTACTGATTCCACTACTGATCCACTTCTCTTCATAGATTTCTTTGAATATGGTCGTGATGTTGTGCAAATCTGCAGTCACTTGCTCAAAATTGAGGTAATCATAATCCAGTGTATCTGGAGAGGATTCTAAAAAGTAGCGGTGCTCTACATTCAGTTGGTTAGCGCCTGCCAGTTTGGCGACTTCTGTAATCCTGTTAGATGGACGACCGTAGCCATTGGTAATAATCGCCATGGGTGCATCATAGGACTTATGACTCAGAAAGACTCTCTGATAGAAATGACCTAGCTCTGGATTATTGTGATCTATAGGCTGCTTAATCTTAAGTTGGTAAGCAGCTTCATAGCCTTCAGGTGTTCTTATTTCCTTGAAGATTACATCAGGGAGTTCGAAGAGTTGCATTTCCAGTTCGGTCTGTGCAGCTACTATTGTAATCTGAAAGCAGGCAAAAATCAAAAAGGTGTATTTCATAATCAAAGTTCTAATTGTGCTCTAATAATAAAGAAAATGAAGCGATTGAAGTAGAAAGAATAGAAAGTCTAAGAAA
>CAZKXO010000190.1:0-7731 GCA_964556525.1 uncultured Saprospiraceae bacterium | reverse complement strand
CTAATCCTTGTCATTTACGAGTACGGAGAACTCTCCACTGCGGTCGAGTTGACAAAGGTTGCCGAAGTTAAGTTGGGTTTTAACGGAACTTCAAAGTGAGTGAACCGAGTCATCAGACGAAGTGTATTCTTCCCTTTCATTTGAAAACGAATGGTTGTATCTTAAGATTGAATTCTGAACTAGTACTATGAACCAGAACAAGTTCCATAAAATTATTATACCCCCAATAATTTTGGAAGGCATCTAGTGTGGTTCTTTAGTTTCTTTCAAATCTGCATCAAGAATATCCGTTGGTAACAGCTGTTTCCTTTTCCTAAATATTAAAGCCGTAATTATCGACAAGATTAAGATAGGTACAACCAAAAAGAGATTTATTATTATCTCGCTAAAAGCCATAGGTAAGTTGATTGCAACTGCATCTATTCCAACCGTAGCTAACAAGACAATAGAACTAATAAGTACGAAGAATATTATCGAAAACACCAAGATGGTCGGTGCAATCAGCAGACTCCTAAAACTTGAGCTTTGTCTTGCCTTATAATAAGTAGCACTAATAGAAACAACTAAAAACACTATCATATTAAGACCCCAAAAAATACTTATAGGATAATTGAGTACATTAACAACAAAGCTCAGTAATTGTGGGATGCTGCATATGAAGCCCATTAAGGCTGTAAATCTGATATTCATAGGAATAGTATATAGCTCCACTATTGTCCTTGCAAATAAGTCTATTAATCCTTAATTGCGTCTTCTTAACAAAGTTATTATCACATTAATCACAAAGAACAATTGGGCAACAACTATGAAGATAAGCATTATTCTTGCAACATCTTGAGCAAATTTGAACGGCTCATAATTATCGAAACTGTAATATCGTCTTGGCCAAGAACCCATAATACTGAATGGAAATAGAAGAAGCATAAAGCCCATAGTGGTTAGCCAAAAGTGTAACTGACCCATGGCTTCATTTATCTTTTTTCCGGTTACTTTTTGTAAAAGATAATAAACAAAGGCACAGAAGCTCAAAACTAAAGCCAAGACAATTAGCGCATGATACTGAGCAAATACAAAATAGGTGTCATGTAATTGTATGTCCAATTCTGCACCACTCCCAAAGACCAAAGCATGAGTGCTCAATATTAAAATCAGTACTACCTCAAACACAATCAACTGAATAGTAACACTTCGGTCGGATCTCACAAATTTATTAGCTATCCACCGGCATCCATAGATGGAGCCAACAATAATTAATGCAATAGAAGTCAATAAAACTATAACCGTCAGAAGAGGATTGCTGCCTGACAACATAGCATGATAAACGTACGTAATCAGCCATAAGGTTAATGTTATTATGGCAAGTAAGGTTAATTTGTTTTTCATGGACAACTTATAACTATCTCGTAATAATTACTCATCAAACCTCAGTCAACAAAACACTTTTATTCTCGATTATATACTCTACCTCATGCGCTGCCTTGAAATCAGGCATTTCTAGTTTGCCTAGTAACTTATTAAGTACATCTTCAGGCACTTTGTGTTCTCTATCAGCATTTTGCTTGAGTAATTTTTTATATGACACTTCGAAGTAAATGATTTTTACTCTTGCATTATAATCCGTAAACAATCCTATCCATCTGCTTCGCATATCTCTAGTAAGGTTTGTACCATTGAAAACAAATGAAGTTCTAGCTCTTAAAAACTCTTTTGCTTTTTCCTTTGTGAGTTGGATCACCTGACCATTGCCTTTTTTATTTGTAGGAGATATTTTATGCTTTCTTCTAATATCATCTAGTGACAAAACAGGCTGATCTAAATTACGCTTTATATAGGCATCTTTCCCACTACCTGACAAGGCAAACAGCAAATAACCACGTTTAAAAATATTTTTCCTTCTCCCCTTACTGATTCTATAATCAATACCTAATCGTGTATCATTCCCAATTACACCACACAACTGATCTTTGCTTGTAATAATTCCAAAAGTCCGTTTTGGATTTTCCTTTGCCAGCATAGAAATGAAGAAAATGGCGTCTTTTTCTTCGTATGGGTATGGAATGTAGTCTCTCAGGTTGTCCCAAATCCTTTAGTTGCTGGCCAGCTTATAAAGTGGGACAGCATCAGCCTTGGACAGTCTTCTTAATTGGGTCATTTCTATTCTAGTAATATCTGCTTTATAAAGTCTTATCCCCATCTTTTATATACTGCAATAACTGTATTTCTCTAGTTAGCACTTCTCGCAGCTGATTTTTAAAGGTCAACAAATTCATCTTGGCCTTTTCTGGCGAGTTGAATCCAGATGAAAGTAACAGTTCTATGAGTTTTGGCACTGGCTCGTAGGTCATCGCTTGTTGATTGTATATTCTGGAAAGTACATACATATCATCATAATCAAAATGGACGACTAAGGGATGGGACTTTGTAATGTCCCAAGCTTCATCGGAAGGCGTCTCTCCCATTAGGTTTCCATTTGTCACTACTTCTCGGAATAGGCTGACTTCATCTTCTATAAAGCGTTCTATAAATCCGTCATCCTCTATAAGGCTATCCAGTCTTGTAAATACTTCTTTGTGATAAGGCACCCATTCCTCTAGCAGCTTTCTATTTTTATTTACTTCTGCAGTTACTTTTGAGAGCAAGAGTTTTGCTTCTTTTTCGTTCTTCTTTTCTTCTATGCGCTCACTTAGATATAAACCCAGGACAACGCTAAAAACGATGAGCAGCAATTGTGTGATGTTCTCTTTGCTTGATTTTTTCATATGGATTTATATATAACTTATGAGGATAAATATCTATCTTATCTATTCCAAGATAAGATGTAGTGCTATTGTACCAAACATTAATGAAAAAAGTCCAACACTAAGGATACAAGCCAACCAGGTTTTCCATGTCCTTGGTTCTTTCTTTCTGAAACTAATTAATAAAGTAACAATACTGGTCAAGGCCATAATTTGAGTTAACCTTACAAGTACCATTGGAGGGTTTAGATCTTTAGTGGGTTCTATAAGGCCGGAAAGCGCATGTATCATTTCCGCAAAGCAACCCAGAGCGATGATCGCACAAAGCAAAGTTATCCGAGTGAATAACTCACTCTTTTTTCGTTCTTCATTGTAGTCTAGGAGATTGTTTTCCAATGCTATTTTATTCTTAACCAATAAACCGTACAGCAACCAAGCATTAAAATTATCAAATTCAAAATAGTCGTCAACATTTTTTCTAGGTAGCAGGTTCTTTTCTTATGTAGCTTAGAAATAAAGCAACCACACCTATTACTATTACTATTTGATGTACATCTTTAAACATGACTAAAGGCAGCCTGAGAGTTCCACCGGGATTTATAGCTAAAATATATTCTCCCAATAAATAAAAAAACAGACCTAAGAAAGCAGATGAACAGATTAATGAGATCCAAGTAAATAACTCACTTTTTGGGAGTTCCTCTTTATAGTCTAGGAGGTCGTTCATTTGTTAGGTATATCCTTATACTTTTCATTTATCTATGTAATCGCGGAACACTTTAGTGACTCTATGACTCTGTTACTACGGAAGATTGTCCTTTTACTATTCCTAATGAGCATGTGTACAAGCAGTATGAAGGATCCTATGGTTGCTGTTCTTTCATATGACTTAATTCCATATGAAGTTAGTTATTTTCTGATTCCCTTACTTCCTTTTCAGGCAAATAAAAAAAGACCTCATTCTCATGAAGGTCTTTCTTTCTTTAAAGCCATTTATTGCTAATTTCTATATCCCGATTTCTAGTCTAGTCCTTAAACCATGCAAGAATAGCTGTGTAGATATCAAAATTGCTATTTCCTTTAAACCCAAAAACAAGTTATAAGGTAATCTTACTTTGCTCTGTGAAATAATTAGAGTTTACTATAACATTGTATTCTCCTGCCGGCAATTGCTCAAGGTTAAATACTTGGCTAAAGGATTTTTCTTTCTCTATTTTATATCTGTAAACTAAGGCATCAGTATTATCATAAATAGAGATTCTGAAATCTTCCATATTTTCCAATGCAGCAGAGATAAGTACTTTTCCATCCATATTCTTGATAGTAGGTCTGTAGTAAGATGTATCATCAGTTAACTCTACCTTTTCATCAGTAATCATTGCTTCATATATGCTTACGATATCTCTACCTCCCAGAGTGATTTTATAATTGCCGTTCGGCAATTTTCTAAGATCATACTTAATTTTCTGCTTGTTCTTCTCTACCTGGTCTGTAAATACAACCTTACCAAAAGCGTCAGTAATCCTAAACATTTCTGTCTCTGTCAAAGGACTTGCTGCATTTAGCACCAACGATTTTTCGTTCGCTATAACGGTCAGCTTCGCTGCTCTTGGAGCAATTCCCGCCTGTAGCTGAAACAAGTAAGAAAGGATGAAAGCTGAGGTCAATAATATTTTTTTCATAGACTGTGATTTATAGTTATATACTAATGAATGATATGACAAATATCAGGAAGAATAGGCTTGTCACCTTTGCTTAATTTGCCCTATAAGTGTTCATAATTGACTTCACAAGTTAATTATGCATATCTTTGAGGTAATATGTGACAGGTTCGTCCATATTTGTGAAAATTGTCATGGATATAAAATCAAGAAACCACCTAATTCCCAAGCTAAAAAAGGTAGAGCCTGATTTTGGCTCTTCCCTAAGATATGCACGGTTTACAGACAGAAATCCCGACACGAAAGCCCACTGGCATTACCACCCCGAGGTGGAGTTGGTGTTTATCAAAAATGGCTTTGGCAATAGGTATGTGGGTAATCATATATCAAAGTTTGAGGATGGTGATCTGATTCTCCTCGGTCCCAATATTCCGCACTTTGGATACGAATTTGGATTACAGGGAATCAATGAAGAAATCGTCGTGCAGTTTAAAAAAGATCTCATCAAAAGTTCGGCTGAGTTTCTTCCAGAATTCCAGGAAATAGAAGAGCTGATTAATAGAGCAAAATCTGGCCTTTCGTTTTATGGTGAGACCAAAGACTATGTGGGTACGCAGTTGGCAAAGCTAGAATTTAGAAATCCTTTCAAACGTCTGCTAAGAATGTTTAAGATTCTTCAAGTTCTTGCCAAGTCCAAAGAATATGAAGTTCTGAATGCCTCAGGGGTCACTTTGATCATTCAGAATCAAGACGAAGACAGGATCAATAAAGTGTACGACTACGTAAAAGAAAACTACCATTCAGAAATTTCTCTGGACCAGATCAGCGGAGTAGCGCTGATGACGGCACCTGCCTTCTGCCGTTACTTCAAAAAGTATACTCAGAAAACCTTCACACAATTTGTAAATGAGTTTAGAGTCAGACAGGCGATACGACTTATAGGCAAGGGGAATAAATCCATTACAGAAATCGCTGGCGAGGTCGGTTTCAATAATTTCTCACATTTTAATAAGCAGTTTAAGAGGGTAACCGGGGTATCTCCATCACAATATAAGAAGTCTATGTACCAGGTTATAGGTTGAACGAACAGCTTTCCTCTGGCAAAAGTGAATGAGCAAACGTCATGAAATAGTGAGAACCGAAACATCAGTTCGGGCGAGCTGGCTATGACTCCTCCGCTAATTGTTCCTCTTTCTTGAACTCACCCAGAATCATTTACATTACTAGAACTCAGTTTCAAGGCCCCTATTCTTGTACTCACCCAGAACCAATTACATCGATTCTGACTTCTCTTGGAAGAGAGGTAGAGTTACAGTTTCATATTGGCCTATCCGGGTGGCTGCTCCCTTCTCTTTTTAAGAGGAGGGCTGGGATGAGCTTACATTAGTCTTAGTGTAAAATCCAGCTAACAATTAATAGTAGTTACTGCATTTTGTGCTCCTTCTAAGGCAGCCATGTAGTCTTCGGGTGCTATTTCTGTGCATTCGTCAAAGGACTGTACTGTTGCCAGATAATTATTGGCTGCAGTTCTTGCCGCGTTACAGTTTTCTACTGTGTTTTCATTATTGAATACATCTATTGCTGCGTTCAGATTATCAATAGCATTATTTACTTCAGTCGAAAAATTAGTAGGTGTGCAATCGACAATTGGATCGTCGTCACCGCAGGCTGTAAAAGTGAAAGTGCTTAAAACAAACACAAATCCAAGTAGCTTTTTCATATAATCTAATTTATTAGTGAATATCTTTTAATTAACAAAGTTAATCTAAGTTTTTATTATGTAAACTTTACACTGATCAGATTATCGTTTCCTAGTCATTATCCTTTAGACTTAAGTTGTACAATAATGGCGGAAAATACTCGGTATTTTGAATAGCCAAATCAATAGCTATCTTTATCCATAGCTTTATTTTATCATCCGCTTTTATGCCCATCCGTAGCCATAATGCTCATTGATTCTATAGTAGTCTACCCATCTTAAATTATGAAAGATAACACCACTTCCTAATAGCAATACACCTTTGGACATAAGATGCTTAAATTTGGATGCCAACTCTTAATACCGCATGTGAGACAAGCTGTAATCCAAGCTTCTCTATAAGAATGCCACATCAGAATCAGGAAAAAGATGCTTGACCACTATCCATGACCATGATCTAACCCACCTATCTAGTTGGATAGTTGTCTTAGGTTAAATAATTGTCAAACTATGTCCATACTATAAGTATTCTTAGGCAAATTCAGCTATCAAATCGTCTAAGTTGTGATTATGCGTAAAATCTGCTAACCAGTTTTCTGTTTCAGAGTGGTTCTTGAAATTGTTTAGTGCATTCAATATACTTATTCGTTCAGGCACATCAATCTGAGTATCCAAGAGTACTGCATATATATCATTTAATAACCTACGTGGATTTTTGTTTTTATCAAACTGTGCAAATGCCAATCGGCCAGTTTTAGTAAGAAATGACATCCAAGTTCTTTTGGAGGTTATTCTACCTTCAAGACCAAGCAATCCAAACACTTCTGAAACGGCTGAGTTTGTTTGTGGACCCCAGCTTCCATCTATTTCGACATGATGCTTATATATATAATTAAGAACAAGCTGAACATACAGCACCTTAGATCTCTGGCTAGTGTTAAATGAGGTTGTGGCACTATTGTCTACATGGAAGTGATCTTTGTGGGCATTATTATAAAAGTAACTCAAAACGATTCCAAAATGTTTCCTAAGTAAGGATTCAATACCTAGATAGAGTTCGTAATCATGGAAGAAATTCTTTGTGATTAGATTATAATCATCCCAAAAGCATGCATCCAAATCAAAGGCCTTACCATGTCTATGGTGACTATTGGGTTTATCTACATAGATTCCTGCACAAGTAATAATCTTAGGTTTGCCAAGAGGACATTCTTCAAAAACATCATTAATGCAATCAGCTAATTCAGTGTAAAAATACTCTTCAATTTGAAATGATGCCGGCCTTCCTATAGAGCCGTACGGATTTTGCGATTCTCTAGCATAGTTTAATTGAATACCTGAAATTGAATTAATTGTTTTCATCATCTTAGTTTTTACACCATACTTAATTAAGTTGAAGACTCCACTTGTATATCTCGATAGTCTCTCATCTTAGCGTTCTCTATTTCTTCAGTTTGTGAAAAATATAACTTATGAGCCTTTTTATAATCGTTCCAATCAAAAGATTCTAGAAACTTGACCCCAGATTCAACACCTCTTTTGAATAGTTGAAATTTATTAATATTAGACATGTTAAAGTTTAGCCAATTAAATCCGGCAGTATCTACATTATGTATGCAATACTTTTGATAGA
>CAZKXO010000189.1:0-7742 GCA_964556525.1 uncultured Saprospiraceae bacterium | reverse complement strand
CACTTCCACTAATAATTCTACTAGTTCAAATATAAAAAATGCAACTGCCACCCTCTCACCGTATCATATGAAACGCCAGGTGCTGGAAACTTGAAAATATCTAAGAATTTAAACAAAGCGGTACCGAAAGCTGTGCTATGTTTTATCTTTCTCAGATCATAATCCAGCGCTAGAATAAACTGGCTACTCCTCGGAAATAGATTTTGGTCTAGGATAAAGTTCTCATCATTGAGCTGCCAGCTGTTATCGAATCCACCAAACAGATTATTAGCACTGAAACCTACCGCTATAGAAAGCCACTTTGGCAATTTTGTATCTGGAAAAAACATGGAAGGATTGGCACTCAGCCAAATGGTCTGCGAATTGTAATCTTTGAGAAATCTTTCTAATCCAGTCCCGAATAACTGTTCAGATCGTCCTAGCAGAGAAGATTGCAACAGTCCAGATTCTGAGTCCAGCGTTTGTTCTGGGTAGCTGACGGGCCAGAAAGACATTTTTACTGTGATGCGTTGTTCTTTCCAGATTTTTTGTTGAGCATAAAAGAGACCTGTCCCTAGCAAATTGCCAGCTACATCTCCTATAGAAAAGCCCCAATCTGATGAGAAACCATCCATAATCTCTATATTCAGCTGTCCCCATAGACTCGCCAAACTCGAAATAACCAAAGCTTTCTCCTCTGAATAGCCCGCCCAGAGAGCTGCATCATTAATCAGCTGAGCCTGGAAGTATGCACTATAGACATGTCCAGCCTTGTCGACATTGCGCCATTCATTCCAATCATCGAAGGTGTGAAAAGACTCCTGCTCAAACTGATTATACCATGCAAAGTAAAGACCTGTCGCCATCGCTGAATATCCACCTATGCCTGAAGCCCAAAATATGCGTTTTCGTTTCTGGAAATCTATAGTCTTTTTATAGGAAGAAATCGAGTCAGGTACTACTTCAGGTAGTGCGGTCTGACTGAGGTCTTGACTATAACTATAGGAAGTTGCTACCATAAGGAGTAGGAGTATAGCCTTTTTCATCGCGCAATAATACATATAAATGCGTCCAGAATTACCTTTTAGTCACTAAGCACATTACTATAGATGACAAAGAGCATATTATTTCTTTTCCAATATTTATTAAACTAAATTTAGGCTCGTTAGCCGATTATGGCTAATTTCAAAAATCCGTGCCTAGCCATCTTGCTTAAAAATGTGGAAAACAAACTTGTTCCCATTGATAATCAGAGAGTTGTTCACGACGTTATTTAGTGACAGATAAATGTGATATGAAAATCAAACATCTGATATTAGCTGTATTCTGTTGTTGTTTCATGCAACTAAGTGCTCAAGACTTTCACAACAGTTTTATCCAGTTTGCGCCTATGACCCTTAATCCTGCTCTGACAGGAGGTTTTTATGGCAATCTTAGAGCCAATGTTATCGTAAGAGATCAAGGGCGATCTACCGCAGGTGCTGGTAACGAATTCCAAGATTTCAGTATTGGTCTAGATTATAATATCGACTGGGGACTTACCAAGGATGATTGGGTTTCTGCCGGCCTCAATTTTTCCAGATCAGGTGCTGCTGGTGTCGGTAACCTGAGAAGACAATTCAGTGGAGTCTCAGCAGCATATCATTTGGCCTTTGGTAAGAAATCAGATAAAGTATTTACACTAGGCCTAAGATTCGGTACGTATAGTACACAATTCAGGAATGTCAGAACCGATGAATATGAAGATCCAGAAACAGTGGCAACAGGCAGCTCTTTAGATTTATCTCAATGGTTAGATCAGCAGTTTGGACAGAGCATAGACCCTAGATCTAAAGAAACAAGCGATTACATGGTCGGTCTTATGCTGGACTTACCTCTAGGAAAGAAAAGCGATGTAAGAATCGGTATAGCCTCGGATCACTTACTGCAACCTAGACTACAATCTGGTCGTCAAGATACAGGTTTTGTTAATCCCCCACCTGTACAAAATGAAGACCTTAATCGCCGACTCAATGCCTTTGTGTTCTTATACACAGACATCAATAAGAAACTGACTTTCAATCCAAATATACTGGTCCAACATTCCAATGTAACAACCAATGTCCTTTTCCAAGCCTTGTTTAACTACGTGTACAGTCAGGAAAAGCAGATAGGTTTCGTTTTTGGTTTAGGCGCTAGATTTGCCAACAGCTTTGACATACCTATCTATGCAGCCTTGGACATGAAAGACCTCCGTGTGGGCCTCAGTTATGACACCAACATAAGTGGTCTGAGACCCTCCAACGGTACTTTCGGAGCTCTAGAACTCGGTGTGACTAAAATATTTAATTGGAATAAAAAGGCTGAAGTAAAACCAGTCTTCATCTGTCCTCGACTATAATTCTCATAGATATGCAACGACTATTATTCATTACTATTTTTATAGCTGTAGCAACTGTAGTTATAGCACAGCCTATAAGATCTAATTCTTTTGATCAGAAAGTAAAAGCTGCTGAAGCTGCAGAAACTGCCTATAACTTTGCTGGTGCCTTAGACTGGTATGAGAAAGCTTATGATGACATTAGACAAGTGAGAACTTCTAGAGATGAAGTCTCCCCTAAAGACATGTTCTCCCTTAAAATCGCAGACCTCAGTTACGAAATAAGAGATTACGAAAAAGCGGCCAAGACCTATAAAAGGGTTCTAGATAAGGATGAGACCGGCTTATACAATGACTACATTCTTACCTATGCCAAATCACTTAAAGCTCTAGCAAAATATGATAGTGCTGTAAAAGAACTGGATAGATTCATGCAGCTTACAGATGTGCCAGAACTGAAGCAAGAAGCACAATTCGAAAAAGATGGTATCATGCTCATCAAAGGCATGGAACCCAATCTAGAAACCTCTATTTCAGTCGTTGACCTAGATCTAAAAACAGGTTCTGCAGAGTACAGCCCTCGAGAAAACCCAAGTGATGGGTATCTATACCTAGGCTCACTGAATAGAAATGACAAAATAGAAGTTGCAGACGAGGTAGATGATTTTCATGCAATGTTATATGTCGCAGAAAAGGATGATGAAGGCAAATATGACAAGGTAGAAGCTCTAGGAAAAACAATAAACAGAGTGGGATTTCATAGTCCAAATGTTGCTTTTTCCAGAGATGGAAAGACTATGTACTTTACCAGAGTACAGACAGAAGGCACTGAAATAGTTTCTTCCGAAATTCTTGTCAGCTACAAGAGAGACGAGGGGTGGAGTGCACCTGTAAAAGCAACAGGGATAAATGGAGACTGGCAATGTAAGCATCCAGCTGCTGGTCAGTTATATGGTAAAGATGTTGTCTTCTTTTCTGCTGATATGGCTGGTGGCCTAGGTGGTATGGATGTTTATTACGCCAATGTATTGGGAGGAGGTGAATTCTCTACTCCTGTAAATCTCGGAGAAAAGATTAATACCACCAAAGAAGACCTGGCACCTTTCTATCACGATGGCACCCTCTATTTCAGCACCAATGGCAAACCTACTCTTGGAGGCTTCGATATTTTATATACAGTGTGGGATGGTGCAGAATGGAGCAGAACAGAAAACCTCGGCTTCCAGTTCAATACCTCTTACGATGACCTCTACTTCAGCATGAATGCTGATGGGAAAAGCGGCTATTTTGTATCCAATAGACCTACAGAAGGTAAGAAAAGACTTAAAAGTAAAACCTGCTGCGATGATATCTTTGCTTTCAACATAAAGGAGATAGTAATAGATCTCCTCGCAACTGTTGTAGACCAAGAGGATGCACCACTAAGTGGAGCCACCATAACTTTGAAAAATGTCACAGACCCTATCAGCAATCCAGATGACATAAAGTACAATGCCCTTGGCAACGAGTTTAATTTTGGACTGGACGCGGACTACAAATACAAAGCCCTGATTGTTGCAGAAGGATTTTATCCAGATTCTATAGAATTCAATACTGCAGGAATCCTGGATAACTATACAGTAGAGAAATTAGTTTCACTACGACCTATTCCAGTGGAGCCCGAAGGACCAGAATATGAAATCATCGTAGCAACTATCAATGAGCCTATCAGACTCAATAATATCTACTATGACTTAGATGATGATAAAATTCTACCTGATGCAGAGAAGGATCTTACACAACTCTATGATCTAATGAATACCTACCCGGATATGGTTATAGAATTATCCTCTCATACCGATTCCCAAGGCACCTCTAGATACAACGAAGGACTTTCGCAAAGAAGAGCACAATCAGCAACCAATTGGTTGCTCGAACGAGGTGTAGATGAGTCCAGAATAAAACCTGTCGGTTATGGAGAAAGCATAATACTTAATAGATGTACAAATGGTGTGCGATGCCCAGATGATGAGCACAGATTCAATAGAAGAACTGAGTTTAAGATTATAGCTGGACCACAAACCATTGAGATAAAGAAAGAAAAGAAGGTTATTAAGAAATAACTTCCTGACTACAAGCAATTCCTATTTTTGAATATATCTGAGTGGCTGGCTTTCTGCTAGCCACTCATTTTTTTTCGCTTGATTTATACCTATATTTTGCCGTACTTTTGTGAGGCCTTATCAATTCCCACAACTACTTTTAACTTTTTTATAGTCTTTTATCTAATTAGGCTTACGTTTTAATCAAAACAATATTCAACTAAAAAATTATCTATGAAACATTTCAAACTAGGCCTCCTAGGAATTCTTGCTTTATTTCTTATCACTTCATGTGAAATCGATCCAATAGATCCAGGGACTGGCGGCGGTGGAACCGGAGGAGGTGGAGGAACATCTGACACTGCTCCTTCGTTGGTTTTTACTGATGCAGCAGGCTCACTTACAAGTGACAGCAGAGTAGAACCAGGTGAAATTTTTTCTGTTACCTTGATGGCGACACAAGGAGCCGCTCTACTGAATGCCTTAACTGTACAAGAAAACGGTGACAGACTGGAAGACTTTAGCAATAGATTGACCATAGAAGGAACACCAGCTCCAGCAGCAGCGGTTCTAATTCCTGATGGCTTTAAAGAGAGCTTTACCTGGACACTTACAATCAGAGCTCAGGATACAGAAAGTGTAAGTCTATATACTTTCATAGTAGAGGATACTAATGGCATGGAAGCTTCCGTAGGTATAGAAATAAACACGGAAAGAACAGGCTCAGGGACAGTAGAACCTGAACTCAATATCTTAGGCAATTCTAATATCATCGTAGATCCGGAAGTATTAACTGGCTTTCCAATATCTATTCTGGCTGGAAATGCAAACCTGGCTTCTATAGCTGTCACAGATTCAGATACAGTTCTGTTAGAACCATCTAGGTTACGTCTAGGTGACAATCCGTTCACTGAAAATCCTGAAAATCTATCAGTTGATTTTGCCAATGGCCTAGAAGAAATGATCTTCATTAGATCACAACCTGATCAGAGCATTCAGACTTACTTTATAATCGTATTTGATGCTGACGACAACTTTGACATCAGAGAAGTTACTATCAATACTTTCCCAAATGGCATCAGCGGAAACCCTGTATCTACCATAGAAGGTGTTTTGCTCAATAGAGCAGGTCCTGCTGGAACGGGTGGACTAGACTTGGATTCAGGAGCAGGAACAGGAAGCAGTGATACTGCAGCTGAACTTAGAGACAATGGTATAGATGGAAGTGCACTTGAAATTAACTGGTTGCAGAGAATCTCAGGCGCAAACAATACCGAACTTAAGCAGCTTATCCCTAACTCCAATGGACTTTCTGAAAATTTCAACTTTGACTCAGTTACTACTGACTCACAGCTGGCAGATGTCTGGGGAAATGCAACAGATCTAGTAGAAAGAAACAGTAATATGGAACTGACTACTGGTTTTGTACAGGTAGGAGACCTCTACATTGCCCTAAGGGATGGCAAGTACTACATGGTAGAAATCACAGAGATTTTTATAGATCCTAATGGAAATGAGGATTTCTACAGAATGAATATCAAACAATAGAGAAATATTAGAATAAAATCTAATAAAGAGGTTGTCAATGCCAGGCAGCCTCTTTTTTCTATTTGCCTGATTATCATGTAGTTACAAGGAATGCTTAGGTAGTCGTTAAGCAACTTTACTTAGTAGCTAATAAGATGTAATTTTGGCAAGGACTTTAGCGTTCTTATTCAGAATAAATAACTGCGTTCATTTATGTATCATTATCTAAGGTTTCTTGTTATCGCTACTATAGGCTCTTGGTTGCTTGCTTCATGTGGCAGCGATGTACCATTTTTAGGACCAGAACCTGAGAGACCTGCGGTTCCGCAATTTCCAGCCTTAAATTTTGAGGCTGCCTCAGATTTAATTAGCACGGATGGATTTGTCTTTCCAGGAGAGGTTTTTACTGTAAGAGCAAGAGCGCTTAAAGGAGATTCTCTTTTGAAAGACCTTACTATAAGAGCAAATACTTTCCCATTGGAACCCTCTAGAATTACTGTAAATGGTGTGCCAGTATCATCTTCCACTATTCCTATTCTTCTAGATGATAGAAATGGGTTTACTTGGGACATTGGAATCTTGGCTCAGCAGGATTCTAGCATAGTTATCTACGAGTTCCAGCTGGAAGACGAGACTGGTCGTCGAGACTTTCTGGACTTACTTATAGACACAAAGATTACTGAGCGAACGCCTCCTATCATACAAAAGCTGAGTGAATGTAAAGACACGATTTTAGCGGGAGAATCGTCGACTTATGACTTCAGCTTAGACGCTATCGGCTCTCCTATCAAAGCAATTACGATCTATCAAGGTGCAAATCTTATAGATGCAAATAGAATCAGCTTTGGTGGCGAACAAGTAGCATCTAATCCCATAATCCTCAATGACATGGATAGGGAAGGTTTTACCAAAGGCTTCGAAATTACAACTGATAGTACCTTTGGAGGTAGACAAGGCTTTACGCTGGAATTTCTAGATTCGTTAGATAACAAGTTTTTTGAGGAGGTTGCTGTGACAACGATTAGAAGAGTAAATTTTTTAGAATTTACCCTCAATAGGAATCAGTCTTTGGAATTAATAACTGGCATCGAATTTCCGATAGGGTTTACCAAAGTCGTGGAAGATACAGGCAGATCCAACATAAAGGATGTTTCCAGGAATACAACGGTATGGGATCGCAGAATTATGGCTGTAAACCAGTCAGGATTAAGGAATGTTAGTCCAAGCCAAGGCTTGGTCTTTGACGATATTCAGGGTGAGAATACAATAAGGGAAGCCTGGAAAGACAGCCCACTCTTTACAAACCAGATTGTCTACGCAGACACTTCCTTCAGCACTGCAAACGGAGTTACTGATACTCTTATCAGAAATATTTCCTATCCAATTAGCGACATTATATCAGAGGGTGATATGTTTGTTGCAAGTAATGGTAATAACAACTTCTTGCTATTAGTTACAAAGTTAGATGAGTCTGCTAACAGCTACACTTTTGAAGCAAAATACTAAATATTGCTTGCTATCTTTTTTCGTCTTCTACCCTACTACTAAATATTTTAAGTGAAGAAAGAGGGGTACTAGAAAAATTGAAGAAGTAATCGTAGTTGTACTTTCTACCTTTAAGCCTAAAAACACTTTCCTTATCCCAAATGTTCAAGCTATAAGCTTTACCGCTAAGACCTCTATGGAAGCTGGCATAGATGAGCACATAAGCAATCTTATCTACTTTGACATCTTTAGCTCGGATGCTATTATCTATATATAATTTGTTTTGAATAACTTTATCACTCATCTGTAAA
>CAZKXO010000188.1:0-7755 GCA_964556525.1 uncultured Saprospiraceae bacterium | reverse complement strand
CTATACAGATGGATTTCTCCACGTACTATTAAAGAGAATTTTGTGGCACCGACTGATTACAGATATCCATTTCATTCTAAAGCATAGCTTAAAACCAATTAGGCAAACTAGGTCGCATTAGTTTTTCTAAAAAATCTGGAATCTTATCAGACAATGTGACGACAAAGAAAATGATGCCCCATAGCGCACCATATAAATGTGCGCTATGGCCTATACCATCTGCACGATTAGTTTTATCTGCCCAACTAGAGTAAAAGATATAACCTACACCAAAAATTATGGCTGGAACAGGTGGATAAATAAACCAATTCCATGGATCAAGCAAGCAATAGATCAATACAATAGCAGAAGTTGCTCCCGAAGCCCCTACTGCAGAATATGAAGGATTATTTTTATGCTTAAAGTGAGATGGTAAATCGCCCACGATAATTGCTGTTAAGTATAAGGCTAGAAATACCAAGGACCCCATACCCCCAAACGATATACTAAATTGGTATTCTATAGCAGTCCCAAACATATAAAGCACAAAACCATTAATCAGCAAGTGATTCATACTACCATGGACAAAGCCTGAGCTTAGTAATCTATAATACTCCTTCTGGCGGTGCTCAACATATGGATAGTGCTTAAGTTTTTCTACTATCTTACGATTCTTGGTCAGACCTTGATAAGAAATAAGAGCAGTAAGGATGAGTATTGCTAAAGTAATAGACATAAAATAAATTATTAACTGTTATGATAGGGTTCGTTATTGAGTATCGTCATTGCTCTGTATATCTGTTCTAATAGAACTAATCTAGCAAGATGATGTGCATAGGTAAGAGAAGACAAGGCTAGCTTGGTTTTATACTTGTCCTTCATCATATCTGAAAATCCATAGGCACCTCCTATAACAAAGTTGACTACACGACCTCCTAGATTAGTCTGTTGCTCTACAAACTTTGAAAAATTCATAGAATCATATTGCTTTCCATTTTCATCCAATAAAATCACTCTGGAATTTGCACCCAATTCCTTCTCAAAAATTTTAGCTTCTTTAGCTTTGATTTCAGTCGCAGATAAGCTCTTAGAGTATTTCTCAGGTTTGAGTTGGACGAGTTCTATAGCCACATAATTTTTTAATCTTTTGAGGTAAAGTTTTTCTGCCTCGGAGTGATGATTTTTTTTGTCCTTTCCTATATAGATAATCCTAAATTTCATGGATTAACCTTTTCTCATCCATCCTTTTACATCCGGATCTACAACGAAAAATCTACCTTCTATTTCAGAAACGATGAATAGCTCACGGGTATTTTCACCTACATTCTGATGAATGATTTCCATCTTCTTACCCTTAGATACAGTTACTATACCTGCATGACCAAAGGGATTCTTATAGTTGGCATCAAAGATTACTATATCTCCTGGAAGGGGTCTATATTCTGACCCATTCTTAAACTGATACAAATCTCTTTTTCGGTTTAACTTTCTGTCAGGTAATGTTTCGTCGAAGAGGTCTTTAGCATGACCATAGGTATAGGGCATCCTATGACCATAATTGATGAAGTAGTACCTCTTTACAAATTCTACACATTGGTACTTTAAACCCAAGTTGTAATTGCCTTCTGCAACACTTCTGCCGAAAACGTTGGACTCATGGCCATTGTAATAGACGTTAATACCATTATAAGTATCTATTACATCACCTATTTCTGGGGAAGAAAAGAAGATATCCAAGAAAATATCATGCTCTGAATCTGGGGTAGGAACGGACGAAAAAGGAAATACCCAAACAAAAAAACAGACTAATAAATTTTTCAACATCGATTTTCATATTAAAAAGAAAAGCAATATGTAGGTTTTTGCCCCATAAATGTACTTTTTTGATTTATTTAATTTGTAATTAATCGAAGTCCGGAGCTGTCTATTTTCATAAATTTGTCTCCTCAATAGAAAAAACACCTACTATGTTCGAAAGTCTAAGTGATAAGCTAGATAAAGCCTTTAAAGGGCTCTCTGGAGATTCGAAACTGACAGAAATTAACATTGCTCAGTCCATCAAAGAAATCAGAAGAGCTCTGGTCAGTGCCGATGTTAACTATAAGATAGCCAAAGAATTTACCGATAAAGTAAAGCAACAAGCTTTGGGTTCACGAAATGTCCTTAAGGCCGTTAAGCCAGGTGAACTCATGGTCAAGATAGTGATGGACGAGATGGTGGAATTGATGGGCGGTCAATCTGTCGGTATCAATGCCAAAGGAACACCAGGTGTCGTTCTTATTGCAGGTCTACAGGGTTCTGGTAAGACAACCTTCACAGGAAAGCTTTCCAAATTCCTTAAAGAGAAAAAGAATATGAAGGTTCTTGTTGCGGCCTGTGATGTATACCGTCCTGCAGCCATCAACCAACTTTCAGTACTCGCTGAGCAACTCGGTGTAGATATCTACAAAGATGTAGGAAATACTGATCCAGTAGATATTGCAAGTGCAGCTGTTGTCCATGCACAAAAGAACAATTACAATGTCCTCATCGTGGATACAGCTGGTCGATTAGCTGTAGACGAGCAAATGATGGACGAGATTGCAGCCATTAAGTCAGCCATAACACCTACAGAGACTCTTTTTGTGGTGGATTCCATGACTGGACAGGATGCTGTAAATACCGCCAAAGCTTTCAATGAAGTTATCAATTACGATGGAGTAGTATTGACGAAACTAGATGGTGATACAAGGGGTGGTGCCGCATTATCTGTTAAATACACTGTCGGCAAGCCCATAAAGTTTGTAAGTACGGGTGAGAAGATGGAAGATTTGGATGTCTTCCATCCGGATAGAATGGCACAGAGAATCCTCGGTATGGGGGATATCGTTTCATTCGTAGAAAAAGCCCAGGACCAGTTTGATGAAGCTGAGGCTAAAAGGCTAGAGAAAAAAATAAAGAAGAACAAGTTTGATTTTAATGACTTCCTAGGTCAGCTTAATCAAATCCGAAAAATGGGTGATCTCAAATCACTTATGGGTATGATTCCAGGAATGAGCAAACTAAAAGACCTAGATATCGATAACAGTGCTTTTTCTAAGATAGAGTCTATTATCCAATCGATGACCGAAAAAGAAAGGTCTCATCCAGAAATACTCAATATGAGTAGGAAGAAGCGTATCGCTAAAGGCTGCGGCAGAAATATTCATGAAATCAATATGTTCATCAAGCAATTTGACCAAATGCGTAAAATGATGTTCATGATGTCCAAAGGCAAAGGTATGAGCCAAATGATGCAGAACTTTGGAAATATGCCTGGAATGAAAGGTTTCAAGTAGCGTTTTCGACTTTGGCGGCGTTCATATGGTAACAAAACTCAATATGCTCATAGCTCTATCTGTATACTTAATGATTTTTTCTAATATATAGTGTAGATTCTAGCTCTGTCTTTTGTTATATTGCTAACTTATTTGTCACCTATCAATTGATGTTCATGAGAGGCTTTTTACTCGTTTTAGCTCTTTTCATATCCCAAAACATTCATTCCAACATCCCATCAGGTTCCACAGCAGAAGATTGGACTTTAAAAGATACAAACGGGAATACCCATTCCTTGTATGCTGATTATCTTGATCAGGGTTGGTCAGTGGTACTTGATTTGAATGCAACTTGGGCAGGACCTAGTTGGTCCTTTCATAATTCAGGGGTAATGAATATCCTTTATCAGAATTATGGCCCTAATGGACAAAGAACCGTAATGCCTTTATCAATAGAAGTTGACCCTAATACCAATCAGGATTGCTTCTATGGTCCTAATGGTTGTAATGATTATGCAATAGGTAACAGAGCAAGTGGTGCGCAATATCCTCAATTCAATCCGCCTTCTGCTCAAGCTCATGTTCTAAACCTAGCTTACGATGTTACAAAGTATCCACAGATTTATGTCATTGCGCCTAGTGGTTATGTCCAGGCATTTTCAGGGACTCAGACTAACTATCAGGAAATAGAATCTTGGGCAGCTGAGTCCTTCCAAATGGAAAAAACCAGTTACACCTTACGATCTCAGGATTGTAGTTCTATGGACCTTGATTTACATCCAGTAGGAGGTCATGGCACTATCAGTTATGCCTGGTCAAATGGTGCTATTACAGAAGACCTAAGTGACTTGGATGCCGGCGATTATACTGTTACTATGACAGATGCCAATGGATACAACTGGCAAGTAGGACCTATTACTATATCGGGTCCATCAGACGTTACTATTGGAGATGTTGCAATTACTGATATTAATTGTGCAGGGACCGATTCAGGCATCATTAGCCTTACAAATAATTCGCCAAACTATAGCTACACTTGGAGTAATGGTCAGTCAGGTACAACAATAAGTAATTTAGGGGCTGACCAATATATTCTCACTGTGACAGATCTTTCCACAGGATGTTCGGCTGTATCTACCTATAAGATAACAACTCCTACTGCCTTGGATGTAAATTATTCAGTATCAGATGCAGCCTGTGGAAGAGATGCAGGATCCATACAATTTAATACCAATGGTGGTACACCACCGTACACCTATGTGATAGCTGGACAAACAGTTACGGATGGCTTTTTAGCTCTAATCCCAGGTACTTATTCAGCACAAATCAGTGATGCTAATGGCTGTACCGATCAAGTTAGTTTTGCGATTCTTGATTCTGAAGGACTCACGGCAAAAGCATCAGTCCAAGGACAGCTTAATTGCAATAATTCCAGCGTAGTACTTTCTGTAGATGGTTCCACTATAGGGCAGGACATTAGCTACATCTGGAGAGCTGAAAGTGGTCTTATTGTAGGCACATCGGAAGACATTACAGTAACTAGTGAAGGGACTTATACCTTGACTGTAGAAAATACAATTTTGGGTTGTAACTCACAATCTACAGTAGAAGTGACTAGCAATAGACTAGTTCCAACAGCACGGGTTACCGCATCAAATAACATCTCATGTACTGAAACCTCAGCGATGATTTCATCTACCGGTTCTTCTATGGGATCTAATTTCAGCTATCAGTGGACAAGCGTAAATGGTATTATCTCTGGAAGCACAACAGGAGTATCTATAAGTGTAAACTCAGCAGGACTTTACCAACTGGAGGTAATAAATAACGATAATGGTTGCACTAATACTGCTCTTGTCAGTATTACTCAATCAGGGAACCTACCTATAATCAAGCTTTCTGGTGATACAAGCTTTTGTGAGGGCAGTAGCAGTTCTCTTTGTGTTTCTATAGGAACCAATGAGTCAGTAGAATGGTTGGAAAATGGTATAGTGGTTGCTAACTCCCCTTGTATAACAAGCGCTGAGGCTAAGACTTATCAAGTACGATTAAAAAATAATGACACTACTTGTGAAGCAGTGCAAGAATTAGTTACAACAATTACTGATTTACCTAGAGTTAGCATTAACTCACCTACAGCCTTATCATGCAATCAATCGACAGTAGAACTATCTGCTGAAATTATAAATGGATCAAGTTATACATGGTCAGATGCTAGTGGATTTATCTTAGGGCATTCAGAAAAAGTAATTGTGAATACAGTTGGCGAGTACACCTTGACCGTATGGAATGAAGATGGTTGTAGTTCAAGTGCTAATGTGAATATAATAGCTCTAGATGAAGCAGTTGCAGAAGCTAGGTTTAGCTTTACAAATTCAGAATTTGATTTTGAATTTCAGGATGTTTCCGATGGAGACATTACAGAGTACAATTGGAGTTTTGGTGATGGCACGAGCTCTAATGAAGTCAACCCAATCCATAAGTACGCTGAAGCAGGATATTATGAAGTATGTCTAGAAACTATAAATGCTTGTGGCAGTACCTCTGCTTGCCAGCAGGTCTTAGCAGCTCAACAATTGCAATCAGAGCTAGAATACTCAAATGTAAGTTGCGCAGGTATAGAAGACGGCTCTGCAGTTATCACTTCGACGGGTGGTCTTTCTGACTATAGTTATAAGTGGTCAAATGCGGCCCTTTCAGGTTCTTCGATAACGAACTTGGAAACTGGAAATTATTCCGTAGTTGTAACAGACATAACTGGAATGCAGACTGAACTCAGTTTCATTATTACTGAGCCAGAACCATTGAGTATAGAAGCAATTATAACAAATACTGCGTCTAGTGAATCCAATGGAGCTATTATACTTGACATCTTTGGCGGCACAGGTAGCTATAAGGTAATGTGGGAAAATGATGGAGATGGTACTGCTTTAGGTGCAGGTGACCATCTCGTTACTGTAACAGATGAAAATGGTTGTTCCATCACAGAGACATTTACAGTTAGTAGCGTTTCTTCTACCAATGAAATTGCTGGACTAAGCAACTTTTTGTTAAGTCCTAATCCAGCTTCAGATAAGACGGTCATTACCGCTAGTTTAGAATCTACTACTGACATACAAATAAGTCTGATTTCTATGTTGGGACAAAGACAAGTTCTTTCGCAAGTAAACACAAAAGAACTCCGATTGGAGCTGGATGTCAGTAACCTCGCTACAGGTATTTATTTTGTAGAGCTGAGAGCAGGAGACAAATTGGCATTAGAAAGAATAATAGTAACTAGATAGAGTAGAGTACAAGGAAGTTTTATCTGCCAATAAAATCTATTAGCTCTTTTAACTTAAGCATGCATTCTATAGGAGTCATAGCTTGCAAATCCAGATTTCTGAGCTGATTTGTAAGCTCTTTATGTTGGACACTTGACTCGTCAAAAATACTTAGTTGATGAGTTGGTGCTTTGGACGAGTTGGTAAGAATTTCCTTTACTTGTTTGCTGTCTTCTACAGATTTTGTTTCCAGATTTTCTAGCAACACTTTGGCTTTTGTTATTACCTCTACCGGCATACCAGCAAGTTGTGCTACATGGATTCCAAAGCTGGCTTCGGAAGCACCTTCGATGAGTTTTCTCAAAAAGATTATTTCATCTCCAACTTCCTTGGAGGTAATATTAAAGTTCTTGATTCGAGAAAAAGACTGCTCAAGCTGATTTAATTCATGATAATGTGTAGCAAAAAGTGTCTTTGGTTTAGGTCCTTCTTCTTTGTGTAAATACTCCGCTATTGACCAGGCAATAGAGATGCCATCATAGGTGCTTGTTCCCCTTCCTATCTCATCTAAAAGAATCAAACTTCTAGGAGATAGATTATTGAGAATGGTAGCCGTTTCATTCATTTCGACCATGAACGTAGACTCGCCACTAGAGATATTATCTGAAGCACCCACTCTAGTAAATATCTTGTCAATGATTCCAATTTGGGCAGAGCTTGCGGGCACAAAGGAACCCATATGTGCCAGTAAGGCTATCAAAGCGGTCTGACGCAGTACGGCTGATTTACCTGACATATTGGGCCCAGTAATCATGATGATCTGCTGAGTCTCCCTATCTAGATAGACATCATTAGGAACATAAGGCTTATCAGCTGGAAGTTGTGTTTCTATCACAGGATGACGACCTTCTTTTATGTCTATCACAAAACTTTCGTCTATACTAGGTTTTACATATTTCCAGTATTCAGCAAGATGGGCAAAAGAACTGTAGCAATCCAATTCAGCCAATATCCTTGAATTATGCAGTAGTGAATCTACATGTACGATAGCCTTATCTATAAGCTCTTGATACAGCTGATCTTCAAGTATATCTATCTGTTCCTGAGCTTGTTGCCAATTTTCCTGTTCGATAGCCTCCCGTATTCCTGGTAAGGTTTTTACTCCATAGCCCGTGTAGAATCCCGGAGCATAAATATGATGCTTGAACCATGGCCTG
>CAZKXO010000187.1:0-7781 GCA_964556525.1 uncultured Saprospiraceae bacterium | reverse complement strand
AATAACTTTCCGATGTCATAGTTATCAATCCATTCGTCATATTTTTGATTCAATCGTTTTAGATAATCTAAACTGATACTTCCTTCGTACTCGCGTCCACGATTATGTATGTGTCCTACCAAGGTAGGAATAGAAGCCTTTAGATATATAAGTAAATCAGGGGCAGCAATCTGGGAAGTCATTGTCTTGAAAAGCGTAGAGTAGTTTTCAAAATCTCTTTTTGACATCAAGCCCATTTCGTGCAAGTTGGGCGCAAAAATATTAGCGTCCTCATAGATAGTTCTGTCCTGTACAACCGTCTTTTCTCCTTTATGTATATCTAGGATTTGCTGATATCTACTGTTGAGAAAATAGATCTGTAGATTGAATGACCAGCGATGCATATCACTATAAAAATCACTTAGATATGGATTATTATTGGCATCCTCGTAGTTTACTTCCCATCCAAATTGCTTTCCAAGCATTTCGCATAAGGTCGTTTTGCCTGCTCCAATATTCCCAGCAATGGCGATATGTTTGACTGATGGCATAGACTATTTATGGTTCTATCGTCTTCTTGTATTGGACATTGGTTGGCGAATTTAGCTATTTAGCCCGAGATAGCTATCAGAACATCTATTTTTGAGGACCATTAGTATTATAAAGACGATATTTAGGATGTCAAAAATAATGTAGATGAAGGTAGATGATCAAATTTTAGATAAATTGGAAACGTTGGCAATGCTACAGTTGCAGCCTACTGAAAAACATGAGTTAAAGGAAGACATCA
This sequence comes from uncultured Saprospiraceae bacterium, assembly GCA_964556525.1. Taxonomy (GTDB): domain Bacteria; phylum Bacteroidota; class Bacteroidia; order Chitinophagales; family Saprospiraceae; genus RFSX01. The sequence continues at coordinate 7,012 of CAZKXO010000187.1, read as the reverse complement.
TAAAAACCATAGCAATGTTTGAGAAACTTGCTGAAGTGGATACATCTGGTGTCGAACCTATGCGTACTGTGCACAATCACAAACAAGAGCTAAGAGAAGATGCTGTAGGTTTGTCTTTGACAAAAGCAGCTGCCTTAGCTAACTCCAAGAAAGCTGATAAAAACTACTTCCTTGTTCCAAAAGTGGTAAAAAAATCTACCTAGTGCAAAAGCTTATATCCACATATAACCTCAGAAAAGTCTACGAAATGGGCTCCGAAAAGGTCTATGCCCTTAATGGTCTTTCATTAGAAATCCAACCTAATGAATATGTCGCGCTCATGGGACCTTCAGGATCAGGAAAGTCTACATTAATGAATCTACTAGGCCTTCTAGATACACCAACAGAAGGCAGTTATCACCTAAATGGCCAACTGGTTAGTATGATGTCCGACTCTGAACTTGCCGTAGTTAGAAATAAGGAAATAGGTTTTGTATTCCAGACTTTCAACTTGTTACCAAGGCTTTCTGCCTTAGAAAATGTTGCGCTACCACTGGTTTATACAGGACTGAGCAAAAAGAAAAGAATTGCTAAGGCAGAACAGGTATTAGAATCTGTAGGTCTTGGCGATAGAATCGACCACAAACCTAATGAACTTTCAGGAGGTCAGCGCCAAAGGGTAGCGATAGCCAGAGCTCTCGTAAATGATCCGGCTATCATTTTGGCTGATGAGCCTACAGGGAACCTAGATACCAAGACATCTATAGAGATTATGGCTATACTTGAGGAAATACATTCGAAAGGGAATACCATCATTTTGGTAACACATGAACCAGATATTGCGTTACATGCGCATAGGATTGTACGACTAAGGGATGGTATATTAGAATCAGATGTTATGAATGAAAATATAATCTCGGCTTATGATCCTGCTCACCACTACAATAAAAATTAAATACCGACCTTTGCTATTACATACAATAGCACAGGATGAAAATCTATACCAAGACTGGAGATAAGGGTACCACTTCTCTTTTTGGAGGGAAGAGAGTAAGTAAGAAAGACATTCAGATAGAGGCATACGGCACAGTAGATGAATTGAATTCGTTTATCGGTCTTCTAATTGCCAAGATTACTCTACCAGAGGCTGAAAATGCTTTAAAAGCGACTCAGGCCATCCTCTTTGACATAGGTTCACATTTGGCTTCAGATGGTACTGCAGACAGCTTCTTGCCTGAGCTACCCGAGAACAGTTCAGCTTTGCTAGAACAAGAAATGGACCGCTATGAAAAAGAGCTTCCTGCTCTTAAATCCTTTATTCTCCCAGGTGGAAACGAAACAATATCACTTGCTCATGTATGTAGGACTATATGCCGAAGAGCCGAAAGACGTGTAGTATCTTTAGCTGCTGAGGTAACAGTGAACCCAACAATAGTAATCTATCTTAACAGGCTGTCAGACTACTTTTTTGTCCTTGCAAGAATGATAGCTGCTGAAGCAGGTGTAGATGAAGTTAAGTGGAATCCTAAATAGTTATATTTTTACCATGTGAAAAGTACTTTTAGTCCTAACAACTTTGGAACTAGGGATCTAGCCAAGATACTCTTATCTGTTCTTGCGATAACATTGATAAGTCTTCTTTTCCCTTCTCATGATACGCCAGAGTATAACTATAAAGAAGGACAGATCTGGAATTATCAAGATTTAATTGCTGAAACTGAACATTCGACAACCATCTTCACAGGCACTCCTGGAGATAGCCTAAACCCTCAAAAAAGAAGCATATATAGCTTCAAAGAAGGAGAAACATTGGTATCGGCCAATCAAAAAATAACTAGTAATACTGTTAAAATTCTGGACGACTACTTAGGTGCTCAAATGAAGAAGAGCAGTCTCTTTTCATCAAGTCGCATCATGTATTTCATAGGATATTTCTTATTAACATCCTTGATTATAGGGGCTTTGATTCTCTATTCCCTTAAGTACTTCCCTGAAAGTTTTCAGAAATTATCAGCTATACTTTTTCTATTAATCTGGCCAGTTCTATTCAGTTTTCTTGTCTTCTTAGTAAATAAAGCAGCTCTAAGCCCTTATCTAATTCCTTTCTGTCTGGTTCCGATAATCGTATTCAATTTTTATGGTGGTCGATTAGCCCTGTTTGTACATATAGTCGTTGTCCTTATCGCTAGTTTCCTAAGTGGTCTAGGATATGAATTTACTTTCCTACAGATTCTGGCAGGGATAGTTACTGTACTAATTATTTCTGAGACTAGATATTGGAATAAGTTTTTTACAAGCATTCTTATAATTCTAGCATCTTACCTGATAGGATATTTGGGTCTTGCTATGATAAATTCTGGTTCCCTAGAACGTCCTGAGTATATGGTATTTGGGTTTTTGGCCATGAACAGCTTGTTCCTTCTATTGGCTTATCCGTTTATCCCATTGGTGGAAAAAGTATTTGGATTTACATCTAGCATTAGCCTAGCTGAACTCAGCGATATGAATCAGCCACTCATCAAGGAGTTATCTCTAAAAGCACCAGGAACATTACAGCACAGTCTACAAGTGGCTAATCTAGGAGAAGCAGCTGCCGAAAAAATTGGTGCTAATAGTTTGCTTGTTAAAACTGCCGCTTTGTACCATGATATAGGCAAACTGCAGAATCCGGAGTATTTCATTGAGAATTCCAAAGGAGAGAACCATCATGCAGCTTTAAGCAATTTTGATAGTGCCAAAACGATTATCAATCATGTAAAGGATGGGGTGACCATGGCGAAAAAAGCCAGATTACCAAAGTTGATTATAGATATTATCCAGACACATCATGGAACTACAAGAGTAGAATACTTTTATCGACAACAGAAGTCTCAGGAACCTGATAGGGAATTTGATGAGTCAATCTTTAGGTATCCAGGACCAAAACCTTCCACTAAGGAGCAAACTATACTTATGATAGCAGACTCCGTGGAAGCCGCTTCTAAAAGTCTCAAAAGCCCTGTAGGACAGGACATAGACAACCTCATAGATGGGATAGTAGATTATAAGATAAAAGAAGGCCAATTGAGTGATTCTGAATTGACTTTTCAAGAGTTGGATATCTGTAAAGATGTATTCAAAGCATTACTGCGAAGCATCTATCATGTAAGAATTGAATATCCTGAAGAGAAAAAGTAATGACTTAGGTCTTGCTTACTTTCTGACTTAATTGCTCTGTCTGGCCTTTTTTGAGGTATTCTATTGTTCCAATAAATACTATAGAAAAAACTAGAGTACCTAAGAGGGTCATCAAAAAGTAAGGAAAGCCTGCAACATAGGCCGCTACCAAACCTCCAAAGTTTTTGGTATATATCGGTAAGCTCAACCAAGAGCCGAAGTCTGCTAGCATATAAAAGACAATAGATGACGACAGGGTTCCTCCCAGAATCTTAGATCCTATAGACTTTGCTGATAATGCCATTCCTATCAATACAGTGATTATCATAGCTCCATAGGTAAAGAACATATAGTCAGCCCATAATACCAATCCTCCTGTCGTTGTGCCTAGAGCATCTTTGAAAATGAAATTATTCAGAATGAGATCTGAAAGAAATAAGGCTGCTATAGGCACTATAAAAGCCAAAACTTTCTTATTCATATACATACCACCAACCAAAGCCATAGCAGCTATAGGTGTAAAATTTGGTAGGTGTAATGGAATTATACGATAAATAAAGCCAACAGCTATAAATACAAAGGCGAGTAAGAAATCTCTATTATTCATTTAATGTAGTTATTTCAACGCAAATATGACCATTTTTTTCAATTGATAGCCCTTTCTTATGCTCCTAAACGACTACAAATGTGTAAATCAATGAGTACTTTTGGCATCTTGTGAAGAGTTAAAGTGCGCAAAAAAGATAGTAATGTTTTTCCAACAAGCATTTAAAGGTAATAATAATTTCGGTCGTTACATTTTGGTAACGATACTAGTGTTTTTAGGCTATCAGATTGGGACCATTCCCCTTAATCTTGCTTTATGGAGAGCAGTTGATCTTGATCCAAATTTAGACAAAGATGACATCCAGTCTTTTATGTCAGAGCCCAACTTTAGCAACTTTGGAATCAATACCAATTTGGGCTTAACTCTGATGTTATTGCTCTTTGTTGCGGCGTTAGTAGCATTTTACTTCTTATTTCCTCCCATCCACAGACGTGCATTTAGGACGCTTTCTACCACGAAAAGTAGATTAAATTGGGGGAAGATATTCTTTGCTTTTTTTGCATGGATGGGAATCTCACTGTTAGCTGAAGGATTTAATTATTTCCTTGCTCCAGAGAATTATAGCTGGAATTTCAAGTTAAACACCTTTATACCGTTGTTGTTGTTGTGCATTTTTATTCTCCCTCTTCAGACAAGTTTTGAAGAGTTATTTTTTAGAGGTTATCTCATGCAAGGAATCGGTACAGCAAAATTTCAAAAGGTGCTCGGAATCAGTCTGGGATTGGGTGCTACCTTTTTGATTTATCACTTTTGGGGAGCTGAGCTCTACGAAATCGTTTTTCACCATCCAGCAATTACAGATCTGGTTCAAGCTGATGTAGTAGCACAACTTCTTTGTAACACAATAATCCTTGTATTGGCTTTTGTCTTAGCCCTTGTAGGTACCAATCTTAGTAAACAGTTTAACTCAGAGAACCGAGGAACACATAGTTACAAAGTTATTCCATTAGTCATCACATCTGTTTTGTTTGGACTTATACATTCTGCAAATCCTGAAGTAGAAAAATTTGGCTTTGTTACTATGCAAATTTATTATATCAGTGCAGGACTAATGCTTGGAATTATGACCATAATGGATGATGGTTTAGAATTAGCTCTAGGCACACATGCAGCTACAAACTTTACTGGGGCTGTTTTTGTTGGTTATGATGGTGCCGCATTGACCACTGATAGCATTCTCAAAACCCATGCCTTAGACGCAAATATGATGACCTATGCTTTCTTAGTCTTAGCAGGGGTCTTTCTTATCATTTTAAAATATAAATACAACTGGTCTTCATTTACAAAAATCTTTGATCCTATAGACAAACCAGATGAAGATCAAAATGTAGATCAATATATACAAAAGCAACCCCTGGCCTAATATTCAAATCACAAAGAATTTTTATGAGAAGCTTATTATTGTTATTTTTTATTTGCTCAGGTCTTACTCTTATCGGACAATCAGACAGGTGGCAACAAAGAGTAATGTATGAAATGGAAATCGATTTCGATGTCAAAACCCATACTTACGAAGGCAAGCAAAAGATTAAATATTGGAATAATTCGCCGGACACTTTAGACAGGATTTTTTACCATTTATATTTTAATGCTTTCCAACCTGGAAGTATGATGGACGTAAGATCAAGAACAATTTCAGATGCCGACAGGAGAGTAGGAAATAGAATTGCTAGTCTTAGTGAAGAGGAAATCGGTTATCACAAAGTAAAGAGCTTAACTCAGGACGGACAGGCGACCAAGTTTGTTACCGAAGGAACTATACTAGAAGTCAGGCTTGCCAAACCTTTATTGCCTGGTAAGTCTACAGACCTTGAAATGGAGTTTGATGCTCAAGTGCCTTTACAGATACGAAGAAGTGGAAGAGATAGTCATGAAGGTATCAGTTACTCTATGTCACAATGGTATCCAAAACTATGTGAATATGACTATCAAGGATGGCATGCCAATCCATATATTGGCAGGGAGTTCTATGGTGTCTGGGGCGACTTCGATGTTACGATCAAAATAGACAGAGAGTATACTGTAGGTGCTACAGGTCTCCTGCAGAACTTAGAAAATATGGGACATGGCTATTCTGACAAGAACACCAAAAAAGGTGGACTTTTCAAAAAGAAGTACTTGACATGGAGGTTTAAAGCAGAGGATGTCCATGATTTTGTATGGGCTGCAGACCCCGACTATACCCATTTTTCTAAAATGACCAAAGCAGGAACTGAGCTTCATTATTTCTATCAGGACAACCAGAAAACTTCTGATAACTGGAAGAATCTTCATGCAGCCATGGACGAAGCAGAACAATACATGAATAAGAAGTATGGCGAGTATCCTTATCCTGTTTATGCTTTTATACAAGGAGGCGACGGAGGCATGGAATATCCGATGGCAACTCTGATCACTGGTGAGAGAAGTTTCCCAAGTTTGGTTGGTGTTTCAGTACATGAATGGATGCACAGTTGGTACCAGATGCTATTAGGAACTAATGAGGCGTTATATGCTTGGATGGATGAAGGATTTACTTCATACGGTTCTGCGGAGGTTATGAATCACCTCAAAGCTAAAGGCTTGGTTCCTGGAGATACTTCTGACAACCCTCATTACAACTCTATCAGAGGTTACGCAAGATTTGCACAGTCAGGAAATGAAGAAGCCTTGTCTACTCATGCGGATCATTTTATTACTAATACTGCTTATGGGGTAGGATCTTATACAAAGGGTGCTGTATTCCTTAAGCAGTTGGAGTATATAGTAGGAAGAAAAAATTTCGACCGAGGCATGCTACGCTATTTTGATGAGTGGGCATACAAGCATCCTAACCCTAATGACTTTATAAGAGTATTGGAGAAGGTTGCTGATATGGAATTGGATTGGTTTAAGGAACACTGGGTCTATTCTACCAATACAATTGACTATGGTATAGAATCAGTGGCAGAAGAAAATGGAGAAACGGTTATAAAATTATCTAAGACCGGAGTCCTACCAATGCCTATAGATTTGGAAATAAAAATGACCGACGGTACTACGATCAGATACAATATTCCACTTCGCATAATGAGAGGAGAAAAACAAGAAGACATCTTTGAAGGAAAGGTAGTTGCCGATTGGCCTTGGACACATACCCATTATAACTTGGTAGATTCCATAGCTGTGGGTGATATAGAATCAATTACAATAGATCCTACAGGGCGAATTGCCGACGTCAATCTTGATGATAATGTCTGGCCATTGAAAATGGAAGAGAAATAAGTAAGAACAAAAATAAAAGGGGCTAAC
>CAZKXO010000186.1:0-7799 GCA_964556525.1 uncultured Saprospiraceae bacterium | reverse complement strand
TTAATCCTTTCTTGTCTAACTTCTTTGTAATCATCACACCGATCATTGCGGTACCGTCCGCCGTGAAAGTGTTCAACTGGATTACCACCCTCTGGGGGGGTAATATAAGGTTTACTTCCGCCATGCTATTTGCTATAGGCTTTGTGTCTATGTTTATTTCTGGTGGACTGACAGGTATTTTCTTAGGTAATTCTGCTATAGACATCCAGTTACACGATACTTACTTTGTGGTTGCCCATTTCCATATCGTAATGGGTATAGCTGCCTTCTTCGGAATGTATTGTGGAGTATATCACTGGTTCCCTAAGATGTTCGGAAGATTTATGAATGAGACACTGGGTAAGATTCACTTTTGGGTGACTCTAGTAGGTGCTTATGCCATCTTTTGGCCTATGCATTACTTAGGCATGGCAGGGGTTCCTAGAAGGTATTACACCTTTGACACTTTTGATGCATTCAAGCATTTCTCGGAGATGAACCAGTTCATCACTATTGCAGCAGTTGTTGTGTTTGCTGCACAGATTCTAATGGTGATTAACTTCTTCTATAGCATTTTCAACGGAAAGAAAATGACAACTAAGAATCCATATGGTGCCAACACTTTAGAGTGGACAACGCCGATAGACACAGGACACGGAAACTGGCCTGGTAAGATACCATCTGTACATAGATGGCCATATGACTACGGAAAAGATGGTAAAGAATTTATTCCTCAGATAATGCCTCTAGCCGAAGGCGAAGTTGCAGGAGATCACTAGATAGATATACTAAGAAATAGTTTTGAGTAAAGTACTCGCAAAAAATATAGAATCCACTAGTCAGGTATCCAAATTACAGGATTACCTGATGTTGGTCAAGTTTAGATTGACCCTAATGGTTGTGGTAACTTCAGTATTGGGCTATCTCATTGCAGCTGGCTGGTCTGTAGACTGGACTGTTGTGAGTCTCTTATTTATCGGCGGTTTTGCTGTTTCAGGTGCAGCCAATGGCATTAATCAAGTCTTGGAAAAAGATTATGATGCCTTGATGGATAGAACCAAGAGAAGACCCTTGCCAGCGGATAGAATGAAAAGTTCTGAGGCAGTAATGTTTAGTGGCTTGGTACTTGTGTTTGGGACAATTTGCTTAGGACTAATAAATCCTTTGACAGCCTTTATAGGTATGATGTCTTTTGTCTTGTATGCTTTCTTGTATACACCGATGAAAAGATATTCTACTTTATCAGTGGCTATCGGAGCAATACCTGGTGCCTTACCGGCTTTGATTGGAGTTGTGGCCTTTAGTGGTAGTTTGACAACACTTGGAATTACCTTATTCTTAATTCAGTTTTTGTGGCAGTTTCCCCATTTCTGGGCAATAGGTTATGTTTCTTTTGAAGACTATGATAAAGCTGGTTACAGATTGTTGCCGAAATCTTCCAATGGAAAAATAGATAAGAATTTAGGATTCTATTCTGCAATATATAGTATGCTCATAATACCGACTGTGTTGTGGGCTTATTATGCAGGGCTGGATACAAGTATCATAGCATTATCAGGGATATTGCTTGCTACGATTATATATACCTGGATGGCAGTAAGATTACAAGTGAAACCTTCTAGGAAGACTGCTTTAGGTTTGATGTTTAGTTCATTCTTTTATTTACCGATAGTATTAATACTATATCTAATTGGATAAGAAAAAGATGAGTACTCAGACAGTAAATCCATTATCCTTTAGGAACAGAATACATCCGCAGATTTTTGCATTGTATGTAGCCTTTGGAAGTATCATGATGATGTTTGCAGCATTGACCAGTGCCTATATTGTAAAGCATGCTCAGGGTAACTGGCTAGAATTTCCATTGCCTGCATACTTTTTTTATAGTACTGCTGTAATTCTTATGAGCAGTGTCACTTTGCATTATTCTTATTGGAGTTTTACAAAGCACAAAGAAAAACTATACAAGCTTTTTTTGATTATCTCATTTGTTTTGAGTTTATCATTTGTAGTGTTGCAGTTTTATGGCTGGACTTCTCTTTTTAGTATAGGAGTAGATCTTAAAGCTAATGTAAGTGGTTCTTTCTTCTACCTGATTACATGGCTTCATGGCTTGCATATTCTGGGAGGAATTGCCGCAATTACGGTAGCAATAATACATGCACTAACATTACGATTTACAGTTACTGAAAAAAGAAAAACAAGATTCAAACTCGTTCTACATTACTGGCATTTTGTAGATTTTCTTTGGATCTATTTACTAGGCTTTTTATTATTTGTTAAATAAATTATCAATGGCAGATACAATGACACATCACACTGACCATCATACAGATGATCATCATGACCATGATCATCATGGTTCCGATGAGAAGTTATGGGAAGGTGGGAAGCAGCCCTTTAAGGCGAGCTATGGAAAATTGATGATGTGGTATTTCCTGGTTTCAGACGCATTTACCTTTGCAGGTTTCTTGATAGCATACGGAACACTAAGAATGAGTATGCCTACATGGCCAATACCAGACTTTGTATTTAGTGCTTTTCCATGGTTTACTGGAACACTTCATCATAAACCACTACTCTTTGTTACTTTGATGACTTTCGTTCTCTTATTTAGTTCTTTTACGATGGTAAGAGCGGTACAGGAAGGACATCAGGAAAACAAAAAAGGGGTGGTTTTCTGGATGATATTAACTATACTTGGTGGTATCGGATTCTTATCTTGCCAGGCTTGGGAGTGGACTACTCTAATTAAAGCGGAGCATGTAAGTGTAACAAAGAATCCATTCAGTACACATACAGAACATGGTAGATATCTGGAAGGTGATGGTCATGATATAAAGGCAGGAGATGTCTTTGCCCCAGGTGATTCTTATTTGATACACAAGCATGGAGCGGAATGGCATAACCTACCGTATGAAGTGCTGGATGCAGATAGCAATCCTGTAGTAGATAATGGCGGCAAGAAAGTTGTCAAGCAACAAGCATTTGGACCTAAAGCCTTTGGAGCTCTGTTCTTTTTTATAACTGGCTTCCACGGCTTCCACGTACTTTCAGGAGTGATCTTCCTTATTATAATTTGTGTAAATGCAGCCACAGGTCTATATGTAGCTAGAAGAAATGGATATGAGATGGTGGAGAAGATAGGGCTGTATTGGCACTTTGTAGATTTAGTATGGGTATTTGTATTCCTTGTATTCTATCTTATATAATTCATCAGACTAACAAGATTTTAAGTTATGGGTCATTTGACATACGATCAATCGAAGAAAAAAGCATACAAGGTAATTACCATACTAGCAGTTATAACAATTTGCGAAGTACTTTTTGCACTATTGGGTAAAGGCTATCTAGTAGATGGGGTTCATTTCAATGAAGGACTGATTGCCATAGTCATGATAGTCATGAGCATTGTAAAGGCTTACCTCATTGTATATGAATTCATGCATATGAAGTACGAAGTACCAGGAATGGTAAAATCAGTATTATTACCACTTGGTCTTTTGGTGTGGGCTATAGTAGCTTTCTTGATGGAAGGCACTTACTGGAAGAGTAGCCGTAGTGGAATACAAGAAAAGAATCAAGCAGAAATAGAAACCTTGGTCAAACCAAGGATTGTAAGTCCGGAAGTCAAGGAAATGAAAAAATAAGTAATAAGAATAAGAGGGCCACATTGTGGCCTTTTTTTATATCGTAACTATGAAGATTTTTAAATTTTTAGTTGTCTTTTTTCTAATAGTTGTTTTACCTGGAGGATCCTGGTTTTTCTTACAGCATGGGTTGGATTGGAGAAGGGTCAAAGCCAAGCAGCTGGTTCCAAAGTCCGAATTACTCAAAGATATTCCTTGGACTGAAGAAGAAATGCAACTTGTAAAAAACACCTTTGATAGAACGACTACCTTCATTATTAATGGCTCTATAGAAGAGTCAGAGGAAGTTATCATTGACCAATTTAAAGATGCCTACACCTTCAAGGCCAGAACAAGAAATGAACTTCCACAACAGTTCTTAGCAAAACTTGACATGACAGGAGTGAAGTACATGCTTATAGATACAGCTATGATCGTCAGACAGATTTATAAAGACAACGAATTAAGCACGATAAATAGATTAATTGAAGATTTGGCTCTAATAACTCCCCAACGTAAAGCCAAGGATATAAAAATGAAAACCCAAACCAATGAGTAATTTCACTGAAAAGCCAGAACTGCTCAGTCGACTAGATAAAATTGCTTACGTTCTTTCAGTACTAGTGATAGGTATAGTAATTGCTATGCGACCAGCAGAAAGATTTAATGTAGATTTCGATACAAGTTGGATGCCAGCCTTTCATGCGATTGTTAATTCGTTAGCTGCTGTCTTTCTTATTTCCGCCTTAGTATTCATTAAGAAAAAGAATATCAAAATGCATCGCAACATGATATTTGCGTCTATGATCTGTTCGTTTTTCTTTTTACTGTCTTATGTTGGATATCACTTTACAACTCCAGAAACAAAATATTGTGGTGTAGGCTCCATTAGAATAGTTTATTTTATAATTCTTATATCTCATATAATCTTGGCAGGTTTGAGCCTGCCTTTCATTCTATTGACTTTCAATAGGGGTATTACTTATTCTGTGCCCAAACATAGGAAATTGGCTAGATGGGTCTATCCAGTCTGGTTATATGTGATGGTGACTGGTCCCGTAGTCTATCTCATGTTAAGACCTTGTTACAATCACTAATGCTTAGTAGTAATAGCTTAAATTTGAGTATGAATAAGTCACAAAAAGTTATTCTGATAGTTGTTCTTTCCTTGCTTATAGTGCTAGGGTTGGATACTGAAAGTATAGCACAGTGTCCTATGTGTAGAATGTCTGCTGAGTCAAATCTTAAAGATGGAGGTACCGCAGGCAAAGGACTGAATAAAGGCATACTTTATATGCTGACGATGCCTTACTTACTCGTTTTTGGTCTAGGCTTTTTGTGGTGGAGAAATAGACGAAGATTAAGTGATGAAATCTATGATCAGCCAGTTTCTGATAACTAGATTTTAAAAATATATATTATGAGATTACTTCCTGTTTTAGCGCTTTGTGTTGGATCCTTTTTCATTTCTTGTTCCAGTGATCCAGAACTTCCTGCTTGTATCCAAGAAAGATTGGACGTCTTCGAGACAGACCCTACTGTTTGCTCAGCTACAGCAGGTAATCCTTTAGCAGCTGGGAACCTTGCCTTATTTAGATTCAGAACTGAAGAAGTTTATTGTTTTAACTGGGGTGCCTGTAATCCTAACAAAACAATCGAGATTTGGACCGCTGACTGTGAGTTACTTTGCGAACTCGGAGGCCCTAATGGCCTAGTTGTTTGTGATGGTACTCCTTGGGAAGGCAATGCTCAGGAGCTCGATGAAATCTATCGGAGATAGCCTTTAGCAATATCTTTGTCTACAAACTTAATTAAGTACATCTAAAAAGACCCTCTCGGGAAGAGAAGGTCCAATACTGTTTTTAGGACAAGGAGTCCTAAATTGAAAAGGGTGTATATCTTTCGTCAGAAGAAAAAGCCTCCTGAAATAACAAAAGTGGATTGCTTTTTGAGCACAAACTTTGGTTCCACATAGATGCGAAAATTCTCTATGAGGAAGTCTGCAAAAACACCAAGATTTGCTCCTATATCGATTCCTCTAAGTGCCCCATTATTTATATCAAATCCCAGCAATGGTGCCAAATGAGTATCATCACCAAGAGTAATTAATTTATACTGCACATCCGAATCTATAGTCCAATCAAACTCTCTATCGAAGTGATAGGTGAAAGTGCCACTGACTCGCCAATTTTCCTGTACCTCATACATAGCTCTAGCTTGGGTGCCAAAAACAATATTGTCAATAACGACTTGTGTTCCTAGACCGAAATTTAACTGTGCATTGCAAGCTAAACTGAAAAAGAGAAGCAGGAAACTGATAAAAAATGTTTTCATAGAAATGATTTCTATTACTAAAATAATGATTATGTGATATTCTACTGCCTTCAAAAGTGAAAATGATTATTTCCAATTTTGGACTAGTCTGCCTTAATCTTAATTACTGTAAAGAAGATGGATGCCCAGGCCCCCAATAAGGCCAGCCCACCCAATGGTGTTATCAGGCCGAAAAACTTTGGTAGGGTGATGCCCATGAGGGCTTGAGTAGAAAGCAAATAAAGACTTCCAGAAAACATTATTATCCCTATCATAAAGTATAAGCCCACATAGAAAAGCCCCTTAATTCTGTAAATCCTGTAGAGCAGAGCTGTGCAAAATAAAGCGATAGTATGGATGAAATGATACAATACGCCTGTCTTGAAAGCGCTCAGTGACTTGTCCGAGAGGCGCTCTGCCAGAAAATGACTACCAAAGGCACCAAGTATGACAGCAACAACTCCAAGAGCCGCAGTTATAAGAATTAGAATTTTGAATTTTGATTGCATAGTGGTTCTAGTCGATATACCAATCTATTTCTTTCTCTCCAATATTCCGAAGAAATTCATTTGTTTTTGAAAAGTGTTTACAATTATTGAAAGCATTTCTCGCCAGAGGAGAGGGATGTGCAGCCATTAAGATTTTATGTTTGTTGGCATCTATTAACTGTTGTTTACTCTTAGCAAAGTTACCCCAGAGCAAAAATACGAGGTCGCTTCTTTTGTCAGACAAGGTTTTTATTACTGCATCTGTAAATGATTGCCATCCGATTTTGGAATGAGAGCCTGCACGTTTGTGTTCGACTGTAAGCATTGCATTCAAAAGAAGCACGCCTTGATTAGCCCATTTGGTCAGGTCACCATGTGTAGGCATGGGATGTCCGAGATCTCTTTCTATTTCTTTGTAGATGTTTTTCAGAGAGGGAGGGATCCTGATGTCTTTCGGAACACTAAAAGAAAGGCCCATGGCCTCGCCAGGATTGTGATATGGGTCTTGGCCAAGAATGACAGCTTTTACTTTATCGAACTTTGTAAGTTCAAAAGCTTTAAATATATTCTTGCCAGCAGGATAGATAGTTTTCCCTTTGATCTTTTCGTCATGTAAATAGGATCTCAACTGATCGAAATACTGAAGGGCAAACTCCTCTTTTAAAGCTTCATACCACGATGCATCTATTTGGACCTTTTTCTTCTCCATTTCTACTTAGCGTTCAGGATACTAAGATGATAGTTTATCTCTTATTAAAAAAAACCTACCCCTTTTTGAGTTACCATTCCTTTCCACATTACATCAAGAAGTAACATTAGTTAATCAGATCTTCTTCCTATCAATAAAAAACCACAGCCAATCTCTGATTTGAGATTGGCATTTTTGTTAATATCGAATATGTTAAGGGTCAGTGTCGAAGCTGGCCCTATCTTATTTAGCAGCAAGGAATGTCTGCACACAACAAGGCAGATCACAACAAGCTACTCCAGCAAGGCCCAAGATGCCTACAGCTGCGATAAGTAACTTCTTCATTTGTTTACTTTTAGATTAAGAAATAGAAGTTGTCAGACTTTTCTGGTACTTCCTATTGTCGCATCGTAATATTACGATTGCTATAGCCAAAAAAAGAGGCGAATCAGCAGCACTTGACTTTAGAGAATATGCTCTTCAGTTGATTCATAAGCTTCATACAACTCTCTGTGTTTAAACAGTAACATCTGGAAGCACCATCTACTTCGCCTTTTATTATACCTGCTTCTTTCATTGCTTTGACACTGTAACTGAGATAGTGGCAACTCCTCTACAAGTTCTCTTCAAGCACAAAATTCTTTCTTGATCATCATCTCCAGGATAGCTATTCTTGCAGGATGTGCAAGTGCTTTGGCCATT
>CAZKXO010000185.1:0-7809 GCA_964556525.1 uncultured Saprospiraceae bacterium | reverse complement strand
CTTTTTACAGCAATTGTTGCAAGGTCACCAAGACCACTTCCTTCTTGACCAACTGCAGGGAGTGGAAAGTTCTGCCTCTATATAAAAAGTGATGTAATTCCAAAAGTGGTTTCCATTGCAGTACGGGACAACCTGTCGTCGACAAGCGTAGCTAATACGGCAACCGCCATGCTTGCAAGCCATAACCAGTAGCCAGCTCTATAACCAGTAATAGTACCATAATTGCCTCCTTCGTCCTTTATTATAGACTTGCGTAACAAAAAACTCAGGCCTATTAACAAGGCCGCCAAACTGGTATAGCAAGAAGACGGACCATATTCACTAAAGTTAATCCAAGCGTAGAATAGTAAGGGATTAGCTAACCAAGTTAATCCTGCCCTACAACTGAACAGCCCAAAAACGCCAACAAGCAAACACATCAGACCACTCCATCTTTCTCCACAATCTGAATCAATGCAGTAGGTTCTCTGACTCAAAGAGCAAACAAATAGAACGATACTAAGAAATAAGAAATGACTTGACTCCATCCGACTACTAACTTAGTCTACTTACAATTAAAAAAGTCTTGCCTTTAACGGTCAAAATCATAAGGACCCTCCAAGGCAAGACTTAATTACTAATGGTCTAACAATATATCCGAATTCCTATTTTAGAAATTCGATACTCGTTTTTATAAACTCACTCATCTCTTCTCCCTTCAGCATATTCTGATTGAGCCTGGCAAGATTATAGAGATACTTAGCAAACCTTTCTTTCTTATCTGTTGCAATCTTTCCGAGCAGCTTGTCTGCTACAAGTGGATGATTGGTATTAATAACAACATTATGACTCTCAGGCATATCACCCATAGCACCCATTCCAGATAGTCGTTGCATCTCCATCATACGACGCATAAACTCCGGTCTGGTTATCAGCACAGGGTTATCCTCAGGAGAGAGCGGTCGTAATTCTATCTGCCCACCTTTTAAGTCACCTATAGAATCCGTAAATAAAGTCTTCACCTTTTCTTCTTGCTTCTCCGATAATACTGAGACCTTTTCTTCATCTTTCTGAACCAACTTGTCTGCAGTGTCAGAATCTACTCGAACAAAGGTGAGCTTGTCGCCTTTATGCTCCATATGTTGCATGAAGTGATTGTCTATGACATTATTCATAAGCAGAACTTGATATCCATAAGACTTTGCAGATTCTATATAGGAATGCTGCTCCTTGTCGTTATTAGCATATAAAAGTACAGTTCGGTCATGCTTATCAGTCTGATTGGCTTTAGCTGATTCCACATGCTCGTCGAAGGTTTGGAAACTGCCATCGGTATGCTTTACCAGACAGAACTTTTTCGCTTTGTCAAAGAATTTCTCATCGGAGATCATCCCGTATTTCACAAAGGTGCCTACATCATCCCATTTATTCTCAAACCCTTCTTTGTCTTTCTTATAAAGAGACTTTAGTTTGTCGGCGACCTTCTTAGTTATGTAAGTCGTAATCTTTCTCACATTACTATCACTCTGAAGATATGATCTAGAAACATTCAGTGGAATGTCAGGAGAATCTATTACACCGTGTAGCAATAGTAAAAATTCTGGCACAATCTCTTTTACATCGTCTGTGACATAGACTTGGTTACTGTAGAGCTGTATTTTATTCTTTTGGATTTCCAGGGAGTTATTAAGCTTAGGAAAATAGAGCACCCCTGTTAAATTAAATGGAAAGTCTATATTGAGGTGAATCCAGAATAACGGCTCCTGACTCATAGGATATAGTTCTTTGTAGAACGCTTTGTAATCTGCTTCCTTGAGCTTGTTAGGTTTTTTCTTCCATAAGGGTGCCGTATTGTTGACGATGTTGTCTTCCTCTATTTCTTTGGACTTTCTGTCTTCGCCTTCGCCTTCCCATTCTGTACGCGTCTTAGTTCCGAATCTGATAGGGAATGGTAAGAACTTGGAGTACTTATCTAGTAACTGCTGTATCCGGCTCTTTTGTAAGAATTCTGTGCTGTCCTCAGAAATGTGTAGGACGATATCTGTACCTCTGAAATCCCTATTACCATCAGCGAGTTGGAACTTAGGATCGCCCTTACAAGACCACTTTACGGACTTGGATTTCTTATACGACTTGGTGATGACATCTACTTTATCTGCAACCATGAAGGCTGAATAGAAACCCAAACCAAAGTGTCCGATGATATTTGCATCATCTTTATACTTCTTTAGAAAGGAGTCTGCTGAGGAGAAAGCGACTTCGTTGAGATATTTTTTGACTTCTGACTCGGTCATTCCTATACCTCTGTCTCTGATTGTCAGGGTCTTCTTCTTTTCGTCTATTATGATATCTATAGTAAGCTCACCTAGCTCTCCTTTGAATTCTCCTTTAGAAGCAAGTGTCTGGATCTTTGTGGTAGCGTCAGTGGCATTTGATATAAGTTCTCTCAGAAAGATCTCCTGGTCGGAGTAGAGAAACTTCTTAATAATCGGAAATATATTATCCGCCGTTACTGAGATTTGTCCTTTTTCCATAAAGCTATTTTGGCTATTAAGTTTTTAAAAATTTAATTGTTGTCTATTGCTGCTCAAATCAAGTGCCAGTTCATTAAATGTGACAATCTGACCGTAATAGAGCTGTGAGCTTGCAAAAATGGCATTTTCATAGGCAATGTCCATATGATATTTACATATCTTGCAGCCGTGAAGCATTTACATCTAGCCCAACTAATCAGTTTTTTCAGAGTGGTCTTCACGCCACTGACCCTAATCTATCTCTCAGATTGGCAACATAAAGAACTATTTCTGCTAGTTACAGTGGTTGTGGCTGGCCTGACAGATTTCTTCGATGGTTATATCGCAAGATTGGAAAAGAAAACCAGTTATCTGGGTGCTATACACGATTTTACAGCAGATAAGCTATTCGTTCTTTCAGCCTTATTGGTATTTAGTGTAGCAGGAAAAATACCTTGTTGGGTCACCTTCGTCATACTCTATAGGGAAATAATCGTGATGGGTATGCGCATCTACACCAGCTACAATAAGGTGGAAATCAAAGCTTCTAAAGCTGGAAAGTTGAAAACGGCCATTCTTTTTGTGGGCTTTATAGCCATGCTAGTAGGCTTCCAACAATACATGTGGATCATCTACCTATCCTTAGCTTTGACTATCATTTCCTTTGTGGATTATTCTATGAAATTCCGAAGAGTCATTCTCGAGGAGTCTTAATTAGCAACACAATTATTAATTTTTTTTGCGCCTTTTGTTAACCTTTTATTTTTTCAAGAAATTATAAGAGCAAGCAAAGTGCTAGTCCTTTTTGAAATCTTAAAACCTTATCGCAGTTTAACCTTTTAGAGCTAAAAAACTGGACTTGAGGAAACGTTTTTGATTTTAAACAGATATATATTGTAACAGGAAGTAATTCCTCCATTAGTTAAGTAAGAAGGTATTAAAAGTAAAAGCCTTCGAAACGATTTTAATCCATTAGTAACCTGAAGTGAGACACCACTTCGTAAAAGTCATTATCATGAAAAGAGCAATTTCATTATGGGCTTGCCTTACCCTAATCGTAACAAGCCAAACATTAGCTACCACTATTGACACCAGCCATTCAGGTACAGTCGTCACTCCAAACAAGGTCGAAGCAAAAAAGCCTTCTAGAGCAAATCTTGCAAAAATTCCAGATGCTAGTTTAAATTTAGACATCATAGATGAAGGCAACATGCTCGAAGTAAAGTTAAAAGGTATAGCGACCGAAGAATTAGACTGGGTACTTTACCAACCAAACGTTGGAATCGTAAGTAGAATCTCTACTGAGTCTACTATAGACCAGATTATGATCTCAACCTTACAGCCAGGTGATTATGTACTAATGATCAAAGATCAATCTGGCAGAGCCCTCTTTGAGACTTTTACAAAAAAATAAATGAGACTGATTTTGTTTGCCCATAGTTAGTAGTAATTGTATAGCACCTGTACACATAAGCAGGTGCTATTTTTTTGTCCTTGATTCGAGTAAGCACAAGCCTTACAAAACAAAAGCCCCGATTTGCATCGGGGCCATTCTCAATTTATTTTAGTCTTAAGGATACTACTCTTCGTGTTCCTGCGCCATAGCAGAAAAACCGATAGGATTCATACCCATTTTTTCAGGCACATCGTCATCGAAATCTTCCCACTCTATGACTTCTTTCAGAAAAGTTTCTACATATCTAAGGATAAATGCGGGTTTCATTTCTTCTGGCCTCAAGATTTCTAAGGTATTAGGTGGCTTAGGCTGGCCATAGCCTTCTATGTATGGATACATAATCATAATCATTACCTTTCCATTAAATAGTTGCTGAAAGATCAGTGACCCATTAGATTTTATAAATGGTCTTTTGCTTTTATTACCTGGCAACTTCTCAGCGATACCACTTACTTCTGTTCCTAGAGAAAGGCTGATTACTTCAAGATTTTCTATATCATCCTTTACATCTACAAAACCTGTAAGTTTGGTTTTCTTTATAATCTTATTCAAGTTGTCTACGATGGTCATCTTCAGACCTTCAGACCAGTCCTTCCTATAATTCTGTGTATTCTTAAGTATGCCTTTATACTTGCCTACACGTTCTTTTATCTTAGAATAATCCATTTTCATCTACTTAATAATTTATCAATTTGTTAATGGCTTCTTTTAATCTGAAGCTCGCAAGATATTCTTTTTCAAGTGCCTTATTAAAAGGAACTGGTGTATCCAGACTGGCCACTCTTAAGACCGGCGCATCCAGATGCTCAAAAAGGTGTTCTGAAATATAGGCTGAGATTTCACCGCCTATTCCACCGAACAAAGTATCCTCATGAAGGACGATGACCTTGTTCGTCTTTTTTATAGTATCATTAATGATGCCATAGTCTAAAGGTTGCAAACTTCGTAGGTCAATTATGTCCGCTGCTATACCCATCTCCTTGATAGTATCGCTTGCCCAATGTACTCCCATCCCATAAGTGATTATGGATAAGTCTGTTCCCTCTGCAGTATAAGTGCCTTTGCCAATCTCTACGGTGTAATAGCCGTTTGGCACCTCATCCACATGACTTCTATAAAGCCCTTTATGCTCAAAAAACATGACTGGATTAGGATCTTCAAAGGCAGCCAACAAGAGACCCTTGGCATCCACTCCATTAGAGGGATAGACGATCTTTAGTCCAGGTGTATGCGTAAACCATGCCTCATTTGTCTGAGAATGAAAAGGCCCCGCACCGACACCACCCCCACAAGGCATTCTAATGACAACATCAGCGGCATGCCCCCAGCGGTAATGAATCTTGGCGAGGTTATTTACTATCTGATTAAATCCGCAGGTAACAAAATCAGCAAACTGCATCTCCACCATGGATTTATAACCCATCATGCTCAAGCCTAAACTGATGCCCACAATGGCACTTTCACACAAGGGTGTATTCCTGACTCGTCCTTTACCATACTTATCTGTAAATCCATCTGTAATCTTAAAGACACCTCCATAGTCGGCAATATCCTGTCCCATTAGGACCAACTTATCCCACTTTTGCATGGCTTCATCCAAGGCAGATGAGATGGCATCTATATATCTAATCTCTGAAGAAGCTGTAGGAAGATTGTCTGACTGGTCAGCGGTAGGAGCAAAAACATCCGCCAGCTCCTGTTGGCGTTCTACCGTCACCTCTTCCGCTGCATATGCAACTTCCAATTCTGATGCAATTTCTAGTTTTATCTCTCTCGTCAATTCTTCTATCTCTTCGGAACTCAGATAACCTTTGTCTACAAGGTAGTCTTGGTAGTTTGAGATAGGGTCACGTTTGGCCCAAGAATCCATCAGCTTTTTAGGAACATACTTCGTTCCTGATGCTTCTTCATGCCCTCTCATTCTGAAGGTATCACATTCTATAAGAATCGGTTGTGGGGATTTTCTAATCTGCTTCGCCGCTTTATCTAAGGTATGATAGACTTCCAGAATATTATTTCCATCTATCCGATACGCTTTCATGCCATAGCCTTTGCCTCTGTCCGCTAAATGCGCACAGCGGTACTGCTCACTGACAGGTGTAGAAAGACCGTAGCCATTGTTTTCGATTACAAAAATCACAGGTAATTGCCATACTGCGGCTACGTTAAGCGCTTCGTGAAATTCGCCTTCGCTGGTGCCGCCTTCTCCTGTAAATGCTATAGCCATCTTTTTTTCTCCAGCCAACTTATGCGCTAAGGCTATTCCACTAGCCAACGACAACTGTGGACCTAGATGAGAAATCATCCCCCAGATATTATAATCTTTTGTACCAAAATGGAATGATCGGTCTCTCCCATTGGTAAAACCTGCTGGCTTTCCCTGCCACTGAGCAAACAATCTATGTAATGGTACCTCACGGGTCGTAAAGACACCTAAGTTTCTATGCATAGGAAAAACCCACTCATCTTCTTCCAATACAGCAGCACAACCTACTGCTATTGCTTCTTGTCCTATACCCGAAAACCACTTGGAGATAATGCCTTGCCTAAGCAAAGACAACATTTTTTCTTCTACCAGTCTGGGACGCAACATAGCTCTATACAGTTCCAGCTGCTTACGCTTAGAAAGCTTCTTAGAATCATATTGCAAAAGATGATTGACAGTTGCACTGCTCATGTAACTCTAGTTTATGCAAAGAAAATGAAAATGCGCTTACATCTCACGAAAGTATGGTTCTTAACACTGGCAAAGAACGCAATTCTTTGAACTCCTCTATATGTAATTTATAATACTGCATCAGCGCATCCAATAATAATCGTCTATCTATTTTTTCGAGCTTGACAGCTGTACGTTGAGTAGAGACAGCATACAAGATCTGGCTAAGATGGTCATTGAGTATATAGCTATGGCGGATATCATTAGCTATATACTCGCCTGACATCATATCGAAATAAGGATTTTCTGCACTCCAGTTTTCGCCCAGTTGGAATCCAAGAAAAGGTGCTAGGTCAAGGGCAAATAGGATAGGAAGGAGTCCATGAAGGGGGTTATTGTCCAACTCTACTAAAGTCTGTTTTATGTAATGAAACAGTGCATCATTGGCTTCTTTCTCTTTGATACTGCTTTTGAGCAGGTCTACAAAAAAGGTCCCTATTGCTGATCTGAATATATCAGAGTCTAGGTTTTTGTATCTATAGGCATAGGATCCTTCCTTGATCCTGGATAGACTTTCACCAGGATGATAAGCCACCAGATTAATGATATTCATAGGGTGGTATACATTGGAAGACTTTGATTTTGCCTTACGAACACCACTTACAATATAGGAACCTATGCCATGAAGTTGGGTATATATATCCAGTATCAGACTTGTTTCTGAATACTTGAGACTTCTGAGGACGACGCCTTCTGATTTGAAAGTCTTAGACATTTATAAGGTTAAAGTTCCCAGCCTTCTATGGGGTCTTGTTTATACTTTTTCCTGGTTTCTATTCTTTGTTTCTGCCGTTCCCAGATAAGGTTGGCAAAGGTAACATGGACAGGCAGAGGACTACTCTCCAGTGCTTGTTTGATACTCTTCTGCGTAACATCTAATCTATAGAGATAACTCATCAACAAATCAGGATCACCTCTCAGCATTTTCTCCACTCTGTAAGCAATATGCTTAATCATCTCACTATCACTGAGTTCTACTGGAAGATCTACAGCCATATCTGCAGAAATTCTGCTCGCTATTTCTAACTTATTATCGATGATCTTGAATTTAGCTTTTACAATTCAGTTATATATTCAATCAAAATATAAATTTCTATCAAAGAATGCTATGTATTTTTAATTTAGCCTAGCTTCAAAATAACTAA
>CAZKXO010000184.1:0-7816 GCA_964556525.1 uncultured Saprospiraceae bacterium | reverse complement strand
GAACTAGTCACTCTTCGAAAAACAGTCTCGGAGCAATCTGAGGCTGTTTTTTTGTGCACTTGATTTCTCATAGCGAGAACGGAGATTTCTCCACTCCTTGCAGTCGGTCAAAATGACAAGGTCTTGCTGTCGGCTGAAATGCCAAGTTGAGAAATTGTGAATTGTGAATGATGAATTACTTAGATCGCTTCTTAGAAAAGTGCTCTCATAGCGAGAACGGAGATTTCTCCTTGCGGTCGGTCGAAATGACAAGGTCTTGCTGTCGGTCGAAATGACAAGTTGATGAGGACCTAATCTTTCTACTACTCCACCAATTTTCCTGAAGCACACCTACCCTATAAAAACATTAAGAGGCTACCCCTTTACGAGACAGCCTCTTCTTAAGTCTTTTAGATTAAATTCTTTGATCTAGCAACAAGCACCAGCTTCTGCACCATTTTCTGTGTCAAAAGGCATTGCACCACCACATCCTTCGAAGATGCCATAGTGGGTATCCCAGTTTCCATAGAAATCAAAGTACTGCTTATATCTTGTATCATGTAGCATTTTATAAGTATTGCCACAAACAGATTCTATTTTTCCTACTGCAAAGGCATGGTGATCATCTAGATGGAAAGTCTGACCTACATTAGCAATCCCACCTTTATACGCTACAGCTTGACCATAGTCTTCGCAGTCCTTTTCTAGACCTTCTATCTTGAATAATCTATAAGTCACTGAAAAGAACTTGATGTTGCCTACCAGAGCCATAAGTTCATCATTTTCTATGGTGATAGGATTGGATTTCATGCTGCGAGGGTCGGTAAATCCTGCTCTCCTAGAGTAAGAAAGAAAGTCATTCCAGTACAAAGCACCACTTAGGCACTCACCCCATAATACTTGGTGTTCTGCTAGTTCTCTTGGAATTCTTCTGTCACTGTATACGTCACTAAAGTAAAGTTCACCACCAGGCTTCAACAGCTTGAATACATCATTGAGTACCTTTTGCTTGTCCTCTACTAGATTGATAACACAGTTAGAGATGATAAGATCAAAGCTTCCTTCTTCCAGGTCTAATTGATCTAGGCTGTCTAGATTACCTTTTACGAAATGAACATTGCTTGTCTTATATCCAAACTCTTTGGTATGATAGTCTATATGTTTCTGAGCCACAGCAAGTTGCTCAGCTGTCATATCTAAACCTGTGACAGAACCTTGCTCACCTACAAGCTGGGCTGCTAGATAGACATCTCTACCACTACCACATCCCAAATCCAGTACTTTCAGTCCTTCTAGTTTATCAGGAATAGTGAGACCACAACCATAATACTTGGAGATTACTTCATCATGAATCTTTGACAAAGCATCTTTAATATGCTGAGGAGGTTCATCTAGTGTACAACAAGCATTTGTTTTAAGATCCTCAGACTTACTTAGTTCTTTTCCGTAGTATTCTTTTACGGATTCGTGAATTACAGACATATATATCTAGCTATTTTAGGTCGCAAAAATAAGCATTTGTTACACAGGAAATTGTCCTGAATACAACCCAATAAAACTATAAAAGTTGTAAGCAACCCAGATTATATTCTTAGGCTGTCAGATTAAAATTATACAACCAAACTAGGCTGCGTCTGTAGGAGGAAAGACATCCTCCACATTTGCAACTACATATTTTAAGCATTCGTCAAAAGTGTTAAAAATCTTGTTTTCAGGTATAAGGTCAGGGATGATGTCTATCCTTTCCATCATATACTTAGGCTGTTCTACTAAGCCTACCAAAAGCACTTCCTTTCCTTGCTTTACTAAGTCGACCATAATATCCTCCAGAGTATATAGGCCAGACTGATCCATATAGGTCATCTTGTCCATCCTTATAATCACTGCTGAGGCTGTACTAGGAATCTGAGCTGCCATTTGCTGTAAATCACTGGTAGAACCAAAGAAAAGCGGTCCATTGATATGTTTTATAAATACTTCTTCCTTTAAATTCTTAGGGAAAGCACCTTCATCTGACCAAGCTTCCTCTTCTTTTAGTGCACCTACCTTAGATTTTTTAGCTGTCTGGTCACCAATCTTTTTCATAAACATCAATGAAGCAATGACCAGACCGATACCTACTGCATACACTAGATCCCAGAATGTAGATAAGAAAAGTACCACCAATAGGATTGCAACTTCAGGCTTAGGCATATGCGGAATTGCTTTAAGGCCTTTGTAATCCATTACGCCTATTCCTACGGTAATGAGTATACCGGCTAGAACGGCCAATGGTATTTTTGAAGCAATTGGACCTAAAACAAGTAGAATTGTTACAAGTAGAAGACCAGCAATCATTCCTGATAATTTTGTCTTTCCACCTGCATTGATATTTACAACTGTTCTGATGGTCGCTCCTGCACCTGGTATACCACCAAATAATGCTGCTATGGAATTTCCTATTCCTTGACCTATCAATTCTTTATTAGGCTTGTGTCGCGTCTTCGTCATATTATCTGCAACAATGGAGGTCAACAATGAATCTATAGCTCCTAACAAAGCCAAGGTGATGGAAGCAAAAATATAAGGCTTGACTTTAGCGAAACTAAATTCTGTAAATATGCCCAACTCAGGCAATGGTATCTTTCCAGGAATCTCCTCTATTTTAACATAATCTAACCCTCCAATAATAGCAGCTCCAGAAACTATGAATAAGGCTACTAGTGTACTAGGAATAGCAGTAGTTATGCGTTTAAAACCAAAAATTATAAATATGGTTACTAGGGCCAATAAGACTTCCAAGAGTTTTACATTTTTAATAGCACGAGGAAGTACTCGCAAGGATCCAATTACGCCTGAGGCACTTTTTTTAGCTAAATTCTGAGACTCTGTCATAATTTCTCCAGTGGATATGGCCGACCCTCTCTTGATAGTTTCTTCATAATCTTCTAATACGAGTATATCTTCTCCTGCTTCTTGCTCCAAAATCTTAGAAAGGATAACTTCTTCTGCTTTGGGCTTAAACTGCTCTACATAGGCTTTGTCTTCTTGTGCCTTATATCCAAGCATAGGGAGCAACTGTGTAATAATTATCATCACACCGATGGCTGTCATAAATCCAGAAACAACGGGATATGGTATGTACTTTATATATTTTCCAATACCGACCAGACCCAGAATAATCTGAACGAAACCAGCTAATAAGAAAATAGTCAGAATAATAGGTAAGGCCGCATCTATGCCTCCTTCTTTGGCTATGATGGTAGCAATGATACCCATACTGAAGGCAGTCATTGGGGCTGTAGGGCCTGATATCTGTGTATTAGTGCCTCCAAAAAGCGCTGCAAAGAAAGAGATAAAAATTGCTCCATATAATCCTGCACTTGCACCCAAACCTGAACTTACACCGAAGGCCAATGCCAAGGGTAAAGCAACAATACCAGCAGTTATACCACCTAAAAAGTCTCCTTTGAAATGCTTAAAATCAAAACCTAAACTATTCATAATCTAAAAAACGGATTAGTTTTTCTATGTGTAAGAACAAGGAGTTACTAAACACTAGAAAGCTTATTATTTAATTGGTTTACTCTAAATATGAATGAAATATAGTCATAAATGATAGGATTACTGTCATAATTTTACATAAGTGTCCTAACACTGAGCTGAAGCTACTTTAGTTACTCAGATAATCACCTAAATTTAGCTCAATCCTCTCTAAGTAACTAAACCAATAAACGAGTATACTGTCAAGCTGCAAGAAAGGAATTTGGTATAAGCTTATTTGTATGACAGAGTGCAGTTAAGTCATCATAATAACTAAAGGCAAGCTCATTCCAGTCCAAATGTCTTGTATTCCTTATACAAGATTCCGATAGGTGATTATACAGTCTTGAATTAGTTATGATATCAAGAATAGCATTTTGGTAAGCTGGAGCATCATTGGGTTCTATTCTAAAGCCTGTCTCATAGTTTTCTATAAAAGCTGTTGTCCCGCCTCCGTTACCAATTACACAAGGTGTCCCACAGGACATCGCCTCGGCTACAACATTGCCATAGGTCTCGCTGATGGATGGAAACAAAAATACCTTAGCAGTAGCATATAAGCTAGCCAATTCGGACTGTGGAAGAGATCCTGTAAAGAAGGCAGACTTCATTTGTTTCTCTAAGACAATTCTTGCTACCCCATCGCCGGCAACAATTAAGTTATAGGGTCTGCCTTGCTCATTGTTGAGGCAATTAATCTCAATCAATGTTTGAAGATTCTTTTCCCAAACCAGCCTGCTTGCGAAAAGGACACAAGGCTTGTCATTTCCTGTGAGTGCCAGAGTTACTTCATGATTCTTTTTTGATGGATTGAAAATGGATTTATCTATCCCTCTTTGCCAGATTTTCATCTTGTCCTCTACGACACCTATGCTTGCAAGTTCACTTTTCATTATTTCAGTCGGCACCAAAACCAGATTGCATCCATTGTAAAATGATTTCAAGGAAGACTCGATAGTTTTCCTCACGATAGGAATCAATGCCTGATAGTGTCTCAAATAATAGTCAACATAAGATATAAAATGTGTATGGTATATGGTACTAACGGGAATGCTTCTCTTCTTAGCAAAAGAAGTGGCAAATCTTCCTAGAGCTGAGGGATTGGATACATGGATGACATCAGGGTCGAAGGCCATTAACTCTCTTCTCAGTTCTTGAGACTTGAAAAAAGGTAAGGCCATTTTGTAGGTTCGATTAAAAGGAATAGTGAGGTCAGGGATTGTAACAGAATCTGCTGAAGGAATATGACTTTCTGATCCACTAAAACACCTTATCTCTACATTTTCAGGTTTTCTATCTAGCATATGAAAAATGGTTCTCATACAACCATCCAAATCTCTTACCAGCATATCAGCGAAAAAAGCAATCTTAATCTTTTTCATAATCCATTTTCTTACTTGATAGAATATTCTGGTGATTTGTTTTGAAGTCCTGTGGATTTACTTTCTACTGTGTCATAAAAGACTTTGTAGTATGACCTAACCATCTTGTCCCAACTGTACTCGGATTCAAGAAATCTCTGAAGGTCTACTTGTTGATTCACTCTTGTATAATTTAAACATGATGTTATTTGTGTTACCCACTCATCTACAATATCTGCTTCTACTAAGAACCCATTTACTCCTGATTGAACGGCACTTGTTATGCCTTCTATTCTGGAAGCCACCACTAAGGTGTTTTGCACATTGGCTTCTAAAGCGACCAGACCAAAACCTTCCATATCACCCTCCACTTTTTGATTTGGCATTATGAATAGATCAGCCTTGCCGAGAAGATAATTTTTAGTTTGATGGTTGGCTGTTTGTAACCAGATAAACTTGTCAGGATATTCCTTTGATAATTGGGATAGCACGTTATGTTGTGTACTCATCCCAAAGAATAAGACAAGCTGATTGCACAACCAATTGGGAAGAACAGAAAGAAACTGTTCCAGTATACTGGAGTAGTTTGGATAAGGCCCAATCAAAACAAATAAGCAATCATCTAGCTGTGTTAGGACTTGTTTTACAAACCAATCAAAACCTTTCCTTTTTACTGGTCGGCCGATACTTAACAACAGTTTTTTCCTATCAGCTTTCATTCCAACTGATTCCACCAAACTTGTCTGCATTTTTCTTTGATCAATAGTTTCTTGTGCAACGCCATTTGCAATTGCAAAAACTTTCTCAGGTTTAAATCCCCTCTCCAAGGCAGCTTGCCTAGTAGCAGCACTGACCGTGATGAAAGCATCAAAAGTTCTTACCATTTTAAGTAGTAGTTTTTGATAAATAAGATTGGGAAATACCAAATCAAGACCATGATAGGTCATGGCCAATGATTTATTTGTAATTACTTTAAGCCAGACATTCAGTAGTGCAGAGATGCCATCATTGAAGTGGATCACTTGTATATTAGGATGCTTGGACAACATGCGGGGTATCTTCCAATACAGACTTAAAAAAAACCAAACAAGCGAAGAGTTATTATCATAAAGTATGGTGTGGACCTTAGCATACTTTTTAAAACCTTGGATGAGTTCATAACTCTGCTTTTGCATTCCGCCTAGTGCGGGTGGATACTTGTAACTAATGAATAAGACTTCCATTCCGCTTGTGTTTGTAAGGAGACCGCTGTTTCTTTTCTCCTGAGCTGAAATAACTGAAGTATACAATGATGGCTAGTATAATCCATATGAGTTGTCTTACTCTTCTAATCAGACTGACTGTTACCCAGACTCCTGTCTGATTAACCCCTACTAATTCCAAAAACATTTTATTGCTATACTCTTCTACACCAATCTGACCAGGAATAAATAACATCAGACTTCGTACCAAAGAAGTTCCTACTTCTAGTACTAAGGCAGATCCAATGGAGATGTCGATGTTCAGACAACTGAGGATATACCAGAATTCTAAAGCACCAAAGAAATAATGTAAAGAGAAGGCTATAATCGCCAGTATGACATACTTTTTCTTATCGAGCCATAAAGTTCTTATTACCTTATTGTAATTCTCTACTTGCTGTCGCTTGTCTAGTAAATACTTCCATCTAAATACTCTGCTCAGTTTGTTGTAGACAGAGCTGACACCATTCGGTCGGAAAAGCAAATAAGTCAACGTCCCTGCAGCAAATAAAAAGACAAAAAAGTTGCTAAGAAGCAGTATAAAGTGCTTACTACCCAGAGTTAATGCTATAAGTATAGATACAACTGAGACCAGTAAGAAACTTACCCACAGAAGAGCTCTGGAGGTTATTACTGAGGGTATTATGGTATCAGAGGGAATCGCTTTATCCTTAAGCAAATACGCTTTAAAAGCATCGCCGCCTACTATTCCTGTAGGATTTAAAATACCTAGAGTCTCCCCTAACAATCTTACCAGGAAAAAGAGCTTAAACTGTCTGAAGAAAGAACCTTTATTCATGCAGTATAGCCATCCTACAGTAGCCAGCGTATAAGCTAACGTAGAAATAACCAATATGCCAAAGAACCTAAAGCCAATGAGGTCATAATGATAGCTTAGTTCATTGATATCTATCTCTCTAATAAATAGAAAGAGAAAGATCGCTGCTATGGTAAATACTATATATTTCAAACTGAGAATTATCTTCAGCTATAAACCTAAGTTGGTTGGCAGTAGGAAACGTCTCAAGAAGTAGGTGACCCGTATCAACAGGGCTGTTCAGAGGTGTCAATTATTGAAATTATTAGAATTGAGACCCCTAAATCTAGAGATAGCTAAATCAGAAAAGGAAAATTAAATGGAATGACTCTGGCAATACCTAGGCTGTGAGAGACTGCATCTATAAGTTTAGATGAGCTATTATGATTGAGTAGCTCGGAAACAAAAAAGTGTACACCAAATCTTGATTGATTGATGTACACTTTTCACTACTCAATTCAATAAACCATATGGCTATGAAGTGAATAGAGTTAATTAGAAAAATTCTTGTTAGTATTATGAAGCAGGAGCTACTCTCTTGATTTCATAGAACAAGGCTAGCTCATCCCCAGGTGTAAATGTCTTATCCTGATAAACAAGGTTGCCGTTCTTATCAAAAATGAAGGTCTGAGGGTAGCCATTAAGGCCTCCTGGAAGAATTTCCTTAAACCTTCGATTAACGTCATTATAGGTATCCCATTCCCAGCCTTTCTTGTTTACGTGCTTAACAAATCTTGGATAATTTTGAGGATAATCTCCAGAGATCGCAACCACATTAAAGTCTGCTTCTTCTTGCCACTCGCGGTATAAAGGCTTGATTGCATCCATCTTCGCTTGACATGGTCTACATGTGGACAACCAAAATAGAACCACTGTGGGTTTACCATTCTTTCTTA
>CAZKXO010000183.1:0-7821 GCA_964556525.1 uncultured Saprospiraceae bacterium | reverse complement strand
AAATGGGACCTAAGTACCTCATCATCAAAAAAGGGGAACATGGTGCTATGCTGATGTCTAAAGACAGAACCTTCTACTGCCCTGCCCTGCCACTCGCAGAAGTCAAAGACCCAACTGGTGCCGGTGACACCTTTGCTGGAGGATTTATGGGCTATCTAGCAAAGACGGATGACATCAGTTTTGAAAACATGCGTAATGCAGTTGTCTATGGATCGACGATGGCATCCTTCTGTGTAGAAGAATTCAGTTTGGGAAAACTGAAGACTTTGGATGGACCACAAGTACTCCAGAGATATAATCAGTTTGTGGAGCTGATGCGGTTTTAGACTGTTATTTAGAACGTATACGCTTTACAGAGAGGTGACACTTGTTATCTTTTGACATTCATCGTCTTACTAGCTCTCCGATGCAAAGACTGGCAATTGTGCTTTTTGTTGTTTTACTTTAAAATGACAACACCTGTTTAGGACCCTTTACCGCCTCCTCCCTGTAAACTGCATCGCCTCTCCTTTGCCAAAACCATAGCTGAAGCCCAGTGTCAGAAATCGTCCTCGGAGACTACTATTGAAGATAAAGAAATCTTCCTGGTCGATGGTTGTCTTTCTTAATCGTGAGGCAAAGATATCACGGGCACCTATATTTAAAATGCCTTTTCCGCCATCTATAATCTTGATTTTCAGTCCAGCATCGAGGGTGCTATAAGCAGATACGAAACCTTGTACTGTTTGTTTTCTTGACTGATGATTGCCTACTAATTCGAAATCTATTGCCTTGCTCAATTTAAACTTGGTAGTGAGTTTTGCATTCCACTGGTCTGCAGAGAAATCGAAGACTTGATCATTAAATCGGCCATCTCTTTGGAAGATATTGTAATTGGCATCACCATTGATGGTCACATTCTTGGATACATTATACTTAAAGTTGGCCTCAGCACCGTAGGCTTTATTAGTACCTATATTTTCTGGTCTGGTCGTATTGACATTATGTTCGAAAATAAAGATACGTTCTATCCTGTCTGTCGTAAATCTGTAATAAGCATTGACATTAAGGGACAGGTCTTCAAAGATGAAAATACTTCCTAGCTCGTAACTGTCTGTAAACTCTGGTAATAAGTTAGGGTTGCCGGTTCTTATACTGAAGTTGTTTCTGATATTGAAAAAGGGATTAAGATCCCAAAGTCTTGGACGGTAGATTCTTCTAGAGTAGCCTGCTTGGAAAGATACCCTGTCGGAGAATTTATAAGAGGTATGCAAAGATGGAAACAGATTGGTAAAATTCTGATCGTTCTCTTGATTGGTAGTTACAAGCAGTGTCTGCAAAGCTGTATTCTCTATCCGCAATCCTACTTTTACCCCCCATATATTATTCTCATAAGCACCAGTTCCGTAGACACCAAGTACGTCCTGGCTGTATTCAAAAATATTGGTCAAACTGGAATCCACAACAAATTGACCAGCAATCTCATCACTTACTGAAAAATCATTGCTTACATCATTGAGCAGATATTGGGCACCCGTTTCTAGTGTCCAGTTTTCATTATAGGGTTTGGTGTAATCCAGATTAAATGTATACTTCCCTTCCTGGAATGAAGTTTCTGTAGTCTGATTATTCAGTAGGGCTTGTCCGCTGGTCAGTGTATTGCCAAAGGTGGAAGCCTGATCTTTGCCGAAAAACCTACCTATGGCACTGAACAATAGATTGTGGTCTTTGAAGTCTGGAAAGTCCTTCTTGTATTGCAACTCGTATTGCAGTTTGGGATTTTCGGCCTCTGTCTTTTCGTTTCGGGTCCACTCACTTACAGTACCTGTATCATCGATAAATGAGAAATTAGTCTCCGATGGTTGTTGTTCATCCTCAAAGGCAAAGCTACCAGATAGTGTTATGACGTTGGACGGATTGATATAATAGTCAGCCCCTAATACAAAATTATAGAAGAACTCGTTTCGGAATTCTTCTCCTTCAGATCTGAGCATGGTCCTAATAACTTTGTCTTCATTTATATTTATGTTATGCCGTGGGAGTTCACGATAGCCCGCACCTAATTGCGTGAAGAGGTTAAACTTTTCGGTGCGACGATTCAGACTGACACCTACGCTGTGATTTGCTGGGATACCAGTATTGACAGAGATGGATCCATTAAGGCCTTTCTTCTCATTTTTCTTCAGAATAATATTGAGGATACCAGCTGTGCCTTCTGCTTCGTACTTGGCTGAAGGGTTGGTAATGACTTCTATCTTATCTATCATTTCAGCTGTGATGGTACCCAGTGCATTGCTGGCATCATCTGAAAGAATGGATGGCTTGCCATTGATGAGAATCTGTACACCGGTAGAACCTCTGAGCGAAACCTCACCTTCTATACTTACATTGACAGAGGGAACATTATTCAGCACCTCCAAAGCACCCGCCCCAGTAGAACTCAGATCAGCCCCTACATTGAATACCCGTTTGTCCAACTTAAATTCAGTCGTGGATTTATCCGCAGTAATAAGTACTTCGTCCAAGGCTTGAGAATCAGATCCCAGACTTATTTTTCCAAGATCAGCAGTTGTGCCCTTAAATTGTATGTCACTCAATTCCTTGTCTACAAAGCCAATAAAGCTTATTTCTACTACTATTTTATCCGTGGATGATTCTATAGAAAATTGTCCTCCATCATCGGTTGTTGTCCCAGAAAGAATCTCACCATTGGCCAGATCCTTAACCACAACTGTTGCATAGTCTATGGTTTCCTGAGACTCGGCATCTATGACGATTCCTTGGACAGTATAGACTTGGGCTTGCAATACGATACCGAAAAGAACAAATGAAATTGCAATAAAATGCTTCATACACCGCTGCTACAATTAATTTAAGTTGCAAAATTAAACAATTTGAGGGCGACAAGTATGGCTGATCTTGTCTCCTGGCATATAACTTCAGTCTGTTCTTTCTTCTAACATTCTAAAGAAAAAAGCCCGCGAAGTAACTGTTACCCAGCAAACCAGTATCTGCCCAATACACTGTATACTCCTACTGATAGCCCTACCCAAATACAGAGCCATAGCAGTCTTCTCAAAACTTCTTGGTTTACCTTGATGAGCTTAGTATGTAGCAGTAAGAAAAACGAGGGCAGTAAGGGCAAGTAATATCTTCCTCCCAAGGAAAGAATCGTTTCATTGCCTACAGGAGACCACTGCATATAGATAACTATTGTAAATACAGCCACAATAGAAAGTATAACTGACAAAAAAATCAGCCTTCTAGGATGTACAACTTTAGAGTCCAATGGACCATCTTCCAATGCACCTCCAGTAAGCAACATTAGAATCAAAAGTCCTACCATCCACAATGGCAGGTAATTTTTCTCCCAACCAAATTTTCCTATGCAATGTACGACAGAGGCAGGTATATAGGCAATATGTGACTTCACAGCAATTTTGGCGAATTGTATTGGGTTCTTAGTTATAAAATCGAGCTGTTGGGTTGGATGAACCCCTTCATTGAGCTGGACATTTTCACGATAGTCTGGATGATAATTTCCATAACTTATAAAGCTGTCTTTCATCAGATGAAACATGATGAATAAGGCTAACAAATTGATTAGGAACAAAAAGCTTATAAAGCGGACTTTGGTCCATGGACTTGCAAATCTATTTGCCGGAATAAGCAGCAATAGCAGCAATAAAGGAACATATATTACTTTGCTTAGTGTCACCGCTAGGGATATAATAAGGACCAGCATCCAGGATTTGTGGCTTATAAAAGATTGTCCCTGGGATCTCTTTGGTTTGCCATAAGCCAGCTGCATTACATAAGCAAACAACAGATAGCACAAACCATAAGTAAAACTGTCGGCTGTCATGCCCGTATTTATAAACAAAGAAGAAGGCAATACAGCGATGACTGCAAAAGTATGCTTATGAAAAGGCATCAACCTGACTGCCAGATAAAGCAGCATTGTCCAAAACAAGAAGCCTGCGAGCCGACCTAGATACAGCAAGAAAAGTGGCCGTAATTCCAGCGTAATTCCTATACAAGGAAAAGGCTTGCACGAGATATGGCAAAGGCACATAATAGGCCACATTGGGAAAATCCGCAAAACTTGTCTGAGCTGGCTGCAGTGGAATCATGGCTCCTCTAAGCCAAGTTTTCTTATCCATCCTGGCCTCGTAATCGTAGCGCAGATATCTGTATGACCGCTCCAGTTCTATGAGATTTTTCGACATTTCACCTCCAAAACGATTATCTACAGTCTGCTCGCCAAACCCATGACCTTCTGCAATATGATAAGCCCTATACAAGTGATGCCCTTCATCAGGCACCTGAAAGGGTGGAACTATAAAGATATACAGTAATCCAAAGACCAAAGCAGTGATAAGAAAGAGGCGCTGCGCTTTGTTCTGGGTACTTATCAAGGGAGATTATTTATATGATATATAAGGAAACAACAATATGAACTCTATTCTGGCGGCTCAGCGGCCTTCAAGGGCATAAAATAGAAACAAAAAACAGCACAATCCTTTAAAAATGAAATATATTTGCACCCCGAATTATATGAATGGCGTGGTAGCTCAGCTGGTTAGAGCGCCTGATTCATACTCAGGAGGCCGGCGGTTCGAGTCCGCCTCACGCTACTAACACTTAGAAGTCGTTATCATCTATGGTAACGACTTTTCTAGTTCGGCTCCTCTAGCACCTTCTCTACCAACTCAGAAATACGTTCCGCATAAAAGAGTGGAATATTCAATAGGTCTCCGTCCAAGGATAAGTTCTTATTAGAAATTCTGACTCTTAACTTGGGCTCGTATTTTTCTTTGTAGACAGCTAGACTTTTTGCTTTGGTGGCTGTTCCGGATTTTACTTCTACAGGAATGCAGTAGTTATTTTTTTCTATTATAAAATCTAGCTCGGCTTTGCCATCAGAGGTCCAGTAATAAGGAGGATTAGACATTGTTGCTGCAAGAGCTTGGCAGACCTGATTCTCTGCCAGTGATCCTTTGAATTGAGTAAATAACAAATCGCCATGGATAAAGACCTTAGGATCCAAACCAGCCAGTCTGATAAGTAAGCCGGTCTCAAATACATATAACTTATAGGTAGATAGATTCTCGTAAGCTTTTAGTGGAATGGAAGGCGTACTTACATTACTTACCTTGTATAAAAGTCCTGCTTGAATAAGCCACTGAATAGCAACTTCGTATTCTCTCGCTCTTGCTCCAGACCTGATTAGTTTATAAACAAACTTCTTATTTTCCTTGGCAAGCTGAGAAGGAATAGATTCCCATACTTGCTGGATCTTTGTAGATGTTGTCGCCACCGCATGTTTGACAAAATCTAAGCTGTAGGCCAATAAAATCTGATCTTGGATGGCTTGTGCTTTAGCTATATCACGACTTACAAGATATACTGATGCGACCTCTGGCATGCCTCCAAACAAAGTGTACTCTTTGTACAAAGTTTGTAAGGGACTAAAGAATGCCTCTTGCAGTGGTTGCAAGGTATGAGCAGTCATGTAATGGAGATAATACTTGTATAATTTTGCGTCTGCTGTTTGCAGGTACTCTTCAAACGTTAGTGGATACATAGGCAGAAACTGCACCTTACCTACGGGAAATGATCTGTCATTACCTATACTCAGACTCAGCAAAGAACCCGCTCCTATAATATGTACACCTGGTCGTTCTTCAGCAAAGTACTTAAGTGCAATCAGAGCATCTTTGCACTCTTGAATTTCATCCAAGATTAAAAGACAGTGTTCCTCCTTTATCTCTTTTCCATAGAGCAGACTGATATTCTCAAGTATCGCTTCAGGGTCTTTATTACTTGTAAAAAAGGCATGTATATCTTGTTGCTTTTCGAAATTGAGATAAACAAAGTCCTCATATGCGTCCTTACCAAAGGCTTTGAGCAGCGTAGTTTTTCCTATCTGACGTGCCCCCATCAACAACAAGGGTTTCTTGGTAGCATCTTTCTGCCAGATTTTCAGGGACTTATATATACTTCTCTCGAATTTCATGTCTATGCCTAAACATGAAGGTATGCATTTTTCGTTCCAATAATGTGTAAGCAATCACACTTTTCGTTCCAATAATGTGTAAGTAATCACATTTTTCGTTCCAATAATGTGTAAATCAATTAAAACGACTCCACATGATCTATAAGTGCTCCACTCTTATGTAGCCGGTCAAACTCCTCAGCAAGGTCCTCTCCTCTTTTGGCCACCTCATACCAATTACGGATGCGTTGGTCATTGTTATCGAAGTAACGATTGAAATCTTCGCGGTCAGGAATCTTCTGATCTGGTAAGGACTGGACGAAGGCAGCAGAAGGTGAGAGCATTATCATTTTGTCTCTGAAAGCACCATGCGCTTTTCTCCATGGAACAAATTTATCAAACCAACCCGCAATAAGCTCATCCGTAAAGTGTGGAAAGAATACCAGTCCATCATCATGATACTGATGACAGATATGATAATCTATAAGTGCACCATCCCACAGCAGACCATCGACATCTGGAATCTCAGAGACAGGCTCCATATATATAGGCAAGGTGCCTGTAGATTGTAATGCAGGAACAAGATTGTCAGGTGTAAATCTCACATAGCTTGTGTCGAAAGCATCTTCTACTAGAGGTTGGTGAGAAGAATTAGTAAAGACTATTCTACGTAAATCATTCTTTAGTGCAGTCCTTGAGAATAGATTCTTTAAAGCCATCGCCCCAAATTGTTTCTTATACGTACTTCCTGATCTGGGTGCAATAGATGACTGGGAACTGATAACATACAGACGCATAAGTTCGGTATTCCACATGCCTTCTTTACCAGTGGAAGAGAGAATTTGATTGAGTATATCAATGACATTCTGAGAGACAACTGACGGAGGAGGTAACTTCTGGTAACGCTGCTCTACGTATGCGTGAAGAAAAGCTGAAAGGGCCTGCCTAGGCTGATCTAAGGCGTAACATAGCATTCGCCAGGCACCTGCAGAGGCGCCGACAAGATTTATAGGTGTCTGTCTCTTGCTCATCCATTCTGAAAGCAGATACTTGTCGAATGCATAGAGCACAACCCATTTGGGTCCACCTGCGGCGGCAGGTATGCAAGTGACATCCTTTGGAGAGAGTCCGTGGGATTTTATGTTTGCAATGCTTTAGCGCCTGCACGTATGGTGAAATGTTGGGCCAATAGAGAAAAGGCTAGTCAGACCCTAAAGTTAGTTTTGTCTTTGCAAAACACCTGGAAAGAAGAATAAAAAACTATTTCCACTGACTATCACAGTAAGGACAAGATTCCCATCATTCTCCTAATGTGACAAGGAAATACTCCTTTGTTGATTTTCTTCAGAAGCTTGTTTGATGCTATTGCTAATAAGTTCATTTATTACCAAGCAAGCTCCCGTGATTATATTCTTCTACAAGGTCTTATCGACCAGAAACTTCAGCTTACCATAGTTCTTGCCCCAGGGCGCATAACGTATAGGTAAGTCCATACCGGAGGCTTTATAGACCACACCTTTCATATGCGAGAAGGTATCGAAGCTGAATTTGCCATGATAAGAACCTATGCCACTTTCGCCGACACCACCGAAAGGCAAATTGTCGTTGGCATTCTGCACCAGACAGTCATTTATACAGGCATCGCCTGAAGAACAATGTGTCAGTATGTAGCGCCTGCGCGATACAGATGTGCTGGGGTCAAAAGCTTCCTTGATCAGTTCATCTTCTTCAGCCATTGCGGTATACATGTCACGTTTCTCGAACCCCAGACGGCATTCATGAAAATAATGAGAGACGGCTCTGCCTACGGGATCTCTCAATACCATAATGATTTTGCAATCACG
>CAZKXO010000182.1:0-7875 GCA_964556525.1 uncultured Saprospiraceae bacterium | reverse complement strand
TTGATCGCCTTGGCGGTACCAGGCTTGGATAGTTCTGCTTCTGTCACACCTCTTAGATGTGCCAAGGCTCTTTCTACGGCATGGACACTTTCTATTTGTCCAGGCATCTGGAGTTTTGCTTTGGCAGCTAATAGGAAATTAGTAGAGTCTATCAGCTCTTTCAAGCCAGACGTTGGGTCTGCTATGATGTCTGCGGAAGCAGCAACTTGCCCTTCATCATTTGTCAAGATGGCTTCTTGTAGAAAAGCCAATATTTTCCGTCTATTAGAGCGGGAGACGGACTGATAGATCGCATTGAAATCTGAATGAGTTAAGATAGATCCAAGAGCTTGGATGCCAGCTGTTTTGATAACAGGGTTTTCTGATTTGCTGATATAATCGATTATGAAAGGATAGTTCTCTGGATCATTGCCCAAGGCATTGAGATAACCCATAATTCCATGCTGAGTGCTGTCCTGGTTTATAGCTTGTTGTACTTGCCACCGGGTAGCATTCTTGGTTTTAGCATAGTAATAAGGCAAGGTATTAAATACAGCCGCATATATGTCTCCTCTGACAATAGGGTCTAGGGAGTCTTTAGCAATGTCTCTGTATTTGTAAGCATTTTTAGGATCACCATGATTGCTAACATACTCTGCTGCTGTCCTAGCGACATGGGTATTTTTTGCCTTCAGTAATTCTAGGATCACAGGAAGGTTACGTGTTTTTTCAAAACTGCCCAGCGTTCTGATAAGATTACAGATAATCCTATAGTCTTGCTCTAGTACCAGTTGATTAAGTATAGCAGAATGAATTTCAGGATCACTGGTATGTCTAAGGGCTGTTGCAAGAGCCATTTTGATGTAAGGATTTTGCTCCTTCACCATGGCCTCTGAGATCTGAAATTTTACTTTCTCTATGTCCAGGTTACTTGTTCTAGCCAGATAATGAGCTGCATAGAGCTTGGCATTAGTAGAACTTCTGGTTTCTCTTAAGGTTTCCACCACCTTCTGGGTAATCTCAGGGCTATGGATACCTCTTTGTGCAAAATGGTACAGACTCTTCATTTGTCCTTCTATCAGCAAGGTATCATCAGCTCTGTAACCATCAGCAGTAGCAATAAATCTGGCATTTTTTGCAGATCCCAGTTTGCCTAGAGCCCTTAGGATTTCTCCATTTCCAGAATTATCTACCGACATGGTGTCTCTTTGTCTAAAACCCTTGATGAGTGCTTGCTCAGATGACTCCTGCCCTATCTGTCCTATGGCATAAGCTGCTATAGATCTGACCTTCAGAGCTGGATCATCTAGAAGTTGGTACAGCGAGTCTAGTCCATCAGGATCCTGATGAGAAGCAAAGGCCTGTGCAGCCAAGAATCTCTTAGTGGGATCATCAGATGATAACATAAGAATCAACGAATCCGTTTCTCCACCTTGCTCTAGGTTACGTAACTGTCTGAACTCCTGAGAGTTGAAACTGGAATTTACATCAGTAAGGGTCTTTTTGGATTCAGGAACACAAGAGCAAATGAAAACGGAGAATAAAACAAGACTGACAATGTAGTATTTCATAGGATTAACTGCGAATTGTCCAAAATAATCGGTATTCAGTTTTAAAGTAGTAAATTTCAATTGATATCTTTAAACAACTATAAACTTACATATATGAGATTACTTTACACGTTATTATTAGGTCTTACGTTTTGGTCCAGCTCTTTTGGTCAGAAATTGGTAGACTACGAATTCTTAGAATCAGTTCCTACAGGTATTATAAACTTTATTAGTCCTCTTATAAGACCACAGTATAATGTCGATCTTTATAAGGTGACTTACCTTACAAATAATGCCCAAGAAGTGGAGCATGTCGCTTCTGGTCTACTTTGCGTTCCTAATAGCAATAATCTTGTCTTTCCCCTTGCATGTCACCAACATGGGACTGTTGCGGGAAGAGAAGATGTACCATCTAGACAAGCGGGCGGATTCCAGTTGCCAGTAGCCTTTGCTTCGAGAGGTTATGTCGTCGCTGCACCCGATTATGTAGGACTGGGAGATTCTGAAGGCACCCATCCTTATGTACATGCTGATACAGAAGCATCAGCAGGTGTAGATATGCTACTCGCTGTACGAGAAATGGCAGAACAAATGGATGGTCTAAACCTGAATGAGCAGTTGTTTATCGCTGGATATTCTCAGGGTGGACATGCAGCTATGGCTCTACAGAGAGAAATAGAACTTAATCAAGCCGACAACTTCATCATTACAGCTTCTGCACCTATGTCGGGACCTTATGATGTTTCTGGTGCGATGGTAGATTTTACACTGGGTGATGAGGAATATATGACTGTAGCCTACCTAGCTTGGCTGACTTTAGGGTATCAGGAGGCCTATCCAGATGAGCTGGAAGGTTTGACTCTGGATTCT
Organism: uncultured Saprospiraceae bacterium; assembly: GCA_964556525.1. GTDB lineage: Bacteria > Bacteroidota > Bacteroidia > Chitinophagales > Saprospiraceae > RFSX01. Next base: position 5,476 of record CAZKXO010000182.1, on the reverse strand, counting down.
GTTTTCCAACCACAGTATCTTGAAGACATCATGGCCTTTGCCAATGAAGAAATAGACCTCTGGACGCTAAATGATGCATTGATCGCAACATTACTGACTGAAGTCGGCGCTGTCGTACCGAAAAACATACTGAGACCTGAGATTGTTAATGCCTTATTTAATGATCCTACGCATCCACTTTCTGTAGCTCTTGCCGATAATGACCTTACAGATTGGACACCTATGGTACCTACAAGAATGTATTATTGTGAAGGAGACGAGCAGGTGACATTCCAAAATGCTATTATAGCTGAAGGAACCATGAGAGCTAATGGAGCATCGGATGTAACTGCAGTAAGAATGGATACAGATGCAAATCCACTTACCCATGGTGGTTGTGTTATTCCTGCTTCCTTGGATGGGATAGACTGGTTCGATACTTTTCAGCAAATTATATCATCTACAGACAATATAGACTTGTCAGACCAGATCAAGGTATATGCTGCTGAAAATACACTTACTGTAAACACCGCCGAGCTGCTCCCTAATATGACTGTACACATTTATGACCTATCGGGTAGGCCTATGATTTCTTACAGAATCTCTAATACAGAGAGTAGGTATGATATATCGGATCTTAACTCCGGTTTTTATCTGGTAAACATCAATTCTGGACAAAGTATAAAACATGTTTCAAAGTTTGTTATGAACTAGAATAAGGTCTACAACGCCTTGATTCTAAATATTTTTAGCTATTCAAGCGTTTATCTTAGCATATACCTACTTTTGCACTGCCCAAAGAAAACATCTTTGGGCAGTGTTTTATTTTAGAAACCTTATATATAGTTAATAAGAATGAGCTTGAATTTTAGCAATGACCAGGAAGCAGTAGATAGTCTAGCGGGCGCCTATCAGAAATTACGATCTGAAATAGGGAAGGTCATCATAGGTCAAGAAGATGTTGTCAGAGCTGTGCTTATCTCTTTATTCAGTAATGGTCACAGCCTCCTAGTAGGTGTACCAGGACTGGCGAAGACCCTGCTTGTAAGTACCATTTCAGAAGTACTGGACCTTTCATTCAAGAGAATCCAGTTTACGCCAGACCTTATGCCTTCCGACATCACTGGATCAGAAATACTGGACGAAAGCCGTTCATTTAAATTTAACAAGGGCCCTTTATTTGCCAACATAGTACTCGCAGATGAGATAAACAGGACACCTCCTAAAACTCAGGCAGCCCTACTAGAGGCCATGCAAGAAAGATCAGTAACCGTAAGTGGTGAGAGACATATACTTCCAAAGCCTTTCTTTGTACTGGCAACACAAAACCCGATAGAGCAAGAAGGCACCTATCCTCTTCCAGAAGCGCAGTTAGATAGATTTATGTTCAATATTCCACTTGACTACCCTTCTTACCAAGAAGAAATAGCAGTAGTCAAAGCAACTACTACCACTAATAAGGTACAACTTTCTAATATCGTTTCTGCAGAGGAAATTCTTGGCTACCAAGAACTTATCAGAAAGATTCCTATAGCCGACAACGTACTGGAATATGCTGTATCTATGGCCAGCAAAACCAGACCAAACACAAAGATGGCTCCAGATGCCGTCAATAATTATATAGCTTGGGGTGCAGGACCGAGAGCATCTCAGTACCTCGTGCTAGGCGCTAAAACCCATGCAGCTATAAATGGAAAGTACTCTCCAGACATAGAAGATGTACAAGCCATTGCCAACTATGTACTAAGACATAGAATCGTAAGAAACTATAAGGCAGAAGCAGAAGGCATCACTGAAGAGAATGTGATTAATGGATTGATGTAAGTGTAACTCTGCACGTATTATAATACAGTTCGTTTAGAGTCCAAAGATGTACCTAGTGAGTTTTTATGATTCTCTCTACAATTCTTTGGCGTGAGTTCTTGTCAGATATTTCTAGTAAGTAGATCCCGTCTGATAAATTCTGAATATCAAACTTCTCTGTAGTTGAATCTCCAAGCGGAATTCTTACCCCTCCAAGTCCGTATAACACAACTTGAAAGTCTAATGTGTTCTTGTGATCTACAAAAAAGTGACTTGCTACTGGATTTGGAAAAATTCTAATAACTTGACTTGACAAAAGCTTAGTAGAAGAAACCAAATCCATTCCGTCACAATTTTCATCTATTCCGTTGCTTGGTATTTCAGTAGCAGACGGGTTAATTTCAGGATTTGAATCATCACAATCACCTGACATATCAGATTCGTTAGTGCCTATCATGCAAACTGATCGGCTCATCTCCTCTTGACCATATCCATCGCCATCTTCGTCAAGATATACGGTAAAAAATTCTAATCCATTATCCATTACTCCATCACAATCGTTATCCATACCATCACAGATTTCATCTGCACCTGGAAATATAGCATCATTGCTATCATCACAATCTTGATCGCTGAAAAAACCATCATTATCTTCGTCTAGAAAAACACCATTTAAAGTTGTGATTACAGCCCTTGTGCTAGCTGTACTATTGACATTAGCACCCCAACTTCTCAATGTATCTTGATAAACAAAAAACCCTTCAAAATTAGGTTCCATAATTTCGATTTGTTCAATTATAAATTCAGCTCCTGATGCAGATTGAAAATAGAGGTTTCTGGAATCTAACAGAGCATAATAATCTCCATTTGGTGCTAAGCCATGAGTAACAATATCAATATTGCCATATCTATCTTCTAAATCTACTAGAGTATTATCTGTATAAACTGCTGGACCACTACTACCTCCTATATAAATGTCACCATCTGCACTTTTAAACATATCAGAGATTCTTCCACTAAAAGATAGTTCAGATATTGAAGTACCTTCAAAAACTGCTATGTCTGAAAATGTACTGACTATCAAGTTTCCATTATTTGTTATTTCTGACGGTCCCATTGGAGTAAACGAACCGGAGAATGGCCTGAACACTTCATAGTCATCGCCTACTTTCAATATGACTTCGTTTAACGATGCTATCAACCATAGACTATCTCTATAACTATGTACAGCTATCAAATTATCATTAGGTAGATCTGAATTGGATTCGGTAAAAATCTCAATCTGATTATTTGCTATAGATACTAGACCATCTCCACTTGCAAACCAAATAACATCATTGTCATCCTTAGTTATTCCTACCGATGTTGCAAACTCATCCTGAAGTACTATAGGTTCACTCCACATCCCTTCCTCAAAAAATTGTGTCTCATAACTTTGTTGACCTACATAAATATTATCTCCATCCACATGCACATCTTCAGCGCCGTAGATTTCAAATAATACTGTTTGGTCTAAAATGGCTTGTGAGGATAGTGAGACTACCAGAATACAATTGAGAAAAGTTGTTGTTAAATAGTTTTTCATAACAATTAATTGATTTCTCAATATAAGATTTTCCAAATTATGAAAGTATACTTACTGGCTAATTTCTGTGCACATCTCTATCTAATCCAAACTCAGTAACTTCAGCAAAGCATCACAGTAAAATTTCTGTGTCCAGTTGGTATATTTCATCCTCTGGTATTTACCTCTGATAGGTATGGATGAAGGCACAGCACCCCCGTTTACTAGGTGTTTTCTTTGATTCTTAATCAATGGTCCTAGCAAGTTTTCTATGGGGCTTAGATTTCTTTTATGGCCCGAAGTTTCGTAGAGCAGTAAGTAGATAATAGCCAATTGAGCATTACCACTTGCACAGATATAGCTGTAATCGCCTCGCCACGAAGCTGTATAACTGCCCGCTACTTTTTCCTTCTTGAGTATCAGTTCTGCCAGAGCATTCATGCTTTTACGTACTCGTTTTTTTAGTTTTCGGTCATTGAGGATTTCTGCACATTCCCATAGGCCTCGTAAGGTATAGGCAATAGTATGTGTATAGGCTGTCTGTCGTGGATGGAATCCGGCCTTGTCAAAAGCGTAATTCTCTTGTTGTAATTTGGCGATCCTAGAAATGAGCTTCTTGGTCTTGGTTCTGGGCTTGCTGTACTTGATAAGTTCAGCACTTGCCATAGGCCAGGCAACTCTGGCGTAGTAAGCAGGATTGTAGTTTTCTACATAATTATGAGCTATGAACTCGCCTTCATCGTCTAGTTGCAAGCCTAACCAGTCTACAGATCTCTTTATGCGAGACAGCAGTCCTTCTGGGTCTTTCAGCTCAGGTACGATACTGAGCAAACCCAGAATTATCTGAGCACAATCGAATATAATAGGCTCTTCATTATCGATTGATTGCCTGAAAGAGCCATCTTGATTGGTTATACTTTTGAGAAAGTTCTGTTGCTTGAGGGCCAGTTTTTTTACCTTCTTATTATCGAAGTAATTGGCATAATTCAGCATAGTAGGAACGAGATAACCTGTCGTTTCTGGATACACGGCTCCCCAGGTGCCTCGGATAGATCGTATGCCTGAAGAGCCCTTACCATCATTGACCTGAAAGCTCTTCACGATCCAGTTCATATTATCGTGTAGTGCCTGCTCTAGTTTCACCCTGCCCCCTAGTGTGGTTATGATATCTTGTATGTTAGCCAAAGAAGTCAGGTTTGAATAGTGATAGTCCCAGTTTTAGGAAAGGATTATTTACTTTATAGATACGATGATGTGGCGTAAGAATCCCACCAAAAGAACGGATATATTGTTCCACGCCTTCCAAAATGCTACCTTCAAAATCAAAAATCTGTTCTTCCCTAGAAAACATACTTTCCCATATGATATAACTCAATGTCGTTCTGATATAGGGTCTATTTTTATAAAAGCAGGCAATGGCATAAGAAGTGTTACTGTCCAGTACTATTGCCTGTGCAGAAAGTATTTCTCCAGTTTCATCGTGCTTGGCCGCTTTTATTTCTAGCTGTCCACTTGGATACAAGTTTTCATATAACTTTCTGAGCACCGCCTTATTAGCAGGCAGAGCTTTTTTCTTTTCTGCAAATGCCTTTTCTGCCTCATCCAAATAGGTCTCCATATCTAATTCTACCAAGGTACATTGTTGTTCTGCTTTCTCTATATCTTTCTGTACAGTATGTTTCAGATTATTCCAGACTTGCTCTCTTCCCTGAGAGGTATCTATAATATAGGTATATCTGCAGGTCTCTTTGTAGCCTTTCCAAAACATGGCAAGCCAGTTATCGTAATCATAGTGGTATTGCTGGTAATACAAACTATGCTTGGGCAATCTATCTATGAGTGCAGAGGTGATTTTATATGTATAATGTCCCTTCCTAAAATTATTCTTTAGTGCCTTATCAGGATACAAGATATATATCCCATTATAAGCTGTCATAGGGGAAGGTAGAATCAGATTAAAACCCCAGTATCGTCTATGATGGTATACTAGAACTCCAATGAGTGCCTTAGAACCACTAAATTCTAATATAACATCCCAATCACCCTTGACACAAACTGCATCCATAAAGGGCGGTGTAAAATGGACTGGTAGATCATAGTCCTTATATATGGATCGGTATGTGGTTTTGT
>CAZKXO010000181.1:0-7882 GCA_964556525.1 uncultured Saprospiraceae bacterium | reverse complement strand
TTGCTACGGTATTTATATAATGAATGGTGCATCGTATAATACTTTTGATAGAATTTATTACTATCCAAAAAATTCTTATCATTATAAAATCGCATTGTATTTAGCATCGATCTCATAAAGCTAAAGAGGCTGCCTAAAATATACCTTTTCGACTTATTGTTATTGTTCAAATTTACCCCTACTATTGGCATATTGATACTTCTACTATTTGAGTTATGAAAGACATCCATAGGGAAATTAGACAACATACCACCATCAACAAAATGATTTATTTTATCAGGCGTGCTTTGTCTCATTTTATCATAATCTTCAGTCCATCGTATGACAGCAGGTTTGAAAAAGAACGGAATACTCATACTCGCTCTTACCAAATGACTCGGCCGTATAGTTTTGGCATACCCATACCTATGCATATCTCTGGGAAACTCAATTTTATTCTCGTCTGTAATGTCACAACTAATCAATGAAATTTTTGAATCAGGGATTTTGAATCTTTTCGATTTACATTTTAATCCTTGGTCTTTAGCAGAAATTACTGTCTTCTTATTAAATTCACGAATTGACTCTGCGTTATTTTTCTCTAATAATTTCCTCATCCAACTTTGAAACTCCCATCCATTACATAGTCCGTAGTCACTATTTTTGAATTTACGAAATAAAATAAAAACAAATACAATACTCAAGACAGTGAGTGCCATTAAAGATAGAATGACATAGGCTATACCATCCACTAAAACATCAGAATAAATTGAATCTAATAAATATATTGCTGTCAAGAAAAATGCTACTATTGGAGTAAGCAATACCAACTTAACGAATAAATAGATCAACCCGATATTCTTAACTCCTAATCTTACTATCCAATGCCCGTCTACAAAATCAAATAAATTTGTCTTTAGTAGTAAATCTAGTATGTAATCAGATTTTAGATCTGACTTATCTTTTACCGTAGCTAATAACATTGTGTTAATTGCACCAGCACTCGTGCCTGCTAATCTCCAAAATCTTATTCCTGCGTATTCTAATGCATAGGTGAATCCTACCAAGCCTATACCCAGAACTCCTCCTCCTTCCTGAACTATGTCTATATATTGATTACCCTCACCATCAGTTACATCACTATATATTTTTCCATCCAGATCATCTATCCTAGTAATTAAGTTTACAATTGACTCATCTTCAAGAAAGTCTTTTACAGTTTTATACTTTTTTCTTCTAAATAAATTAAATATTTTCATTGAATCTTAATTAGGGTTTGTTAGCATTACTACCAATTCTAAACATTTAATTCTTTAATAGTGGAAATTTTTTGAATGATTGTTTGGGTAAATTGTTTTTATATATTCTACAATAGAATCTTCACTTGGATACTCTGTAATTTTCTCTTGATATCAACTATAATCTTCAGATGTATACAGCCTCACATTAGAGTTAGAAACTCGACATTTACCAACTTTCAATAAAATAATTATTAATGTTGATCGTCTAAAAGATTTAACTTTTGTTATAGACAGTTGCTATAGAGTATAACTCTAGGATATATTATTTGAAGGAAAGAAATTACTAGAAATACTATATTACTCAATCCTTGCAAAAGGTAAGCAATCAATAAAAAAAGTAAATACTCAAAATTACTATCGGTAATTAATTTTGACTAAAGGTTATAATCCGTTACAAACGGAAATAAAATCTAGCTGCCAAATAAGAAAACTCAAGGTTGTAGAATGAGTTTGTTATAGAAACCATAGATCTGAAACACCATGAACGATGTCAGTTACTTGAAAGATATTCAGATTAAAAAATCTACTTCAAAGAACGAAGAGTGCGAAAATCGAAAGTTGTTTGTAATTCATGGTTGTAAGTTGTTGCTTAATATCTTATTCTAAGATAATCTTTTTTTGAATATTAAAGGAAGCCTTCTCATTCTACCTCACTAGCAGCACAGTCCCTTTATCACTTACCATCTTACAGTTTTCTATTTCTACTTCTAGGTAGTAAGCATATACATCTGCTGGTAGCTGCTGACCTCTGTAAGTACCATCCCAGCCTTCGGAACTTTCATTGTCATAGATGAGCTGACCCCAGCGGTCAAAGATCTGGAAAACGGTATGGCTTACGACATCTTTGTAGCGATCTGGAACGACCATTCTGAAGAAATCATTTCTACCATCACCATTGGGAGAAAAGACATTGGCAAAAGCATAAAAGTTGTTTTCTCCATTTACCTCTATGTCTTTTGTTATTGTGGCCTGGCAATTGGAGCCTGAGTCCAAAGCAGTTAGGGTCACAGTCGCTTGATTTAGCCCTTCGTAGATGTTCTCAGGATGCAACTCCCCACTCTCGTTGCCATCACCAAAAGTCCAGGTATAAGCATCTGCACCAATGGATAGATTAGTATATCGGACTAAACCCCTGCAGTGGTCATAGCTTTCATCAACTTCAAAGTCTGCGACCACTTCATTGAGATTGATTTCTTTACTTAGGATGGCCTCACAGCCATTGGCTGCTGATCGTAGTATAAGATCTATTTCTGTTATGTCTCCGGGTGGTCTGAAACTGTAAGTATGACTGAGACGGTTTACGTCATGCACAAGTGTACCGTCACCGAGATCCCAACTGAGAGAGTTTACATCAATGGGATTTCTGAGTTCGAGAGTGATCTCATCGCCCAGACAGATATTGTCTTTATCTATGGTGAAATCTCCAATAGGCCCTATCAACTCCAGCGTCGTTTCTTTTACATCCTCACAACCCCACACCGACTTTGCTGTGAGAGTGGCAATAAAGCTGCCACGATCATAGGATATAGCAGGATCAAAAAGATCGGAACTGGCACCATTCCCAAAATCCCATTCATAACTGGTCTCACCATCTATGACCGAGGTGTTTTGAAACTCCACCGAATGTGGATAGCAGATTGTCTCTAAGCTATCTACTGAGGTTGCAAAGTCGGCTTGTGGACGCCGCAGGACATCTATTGTCGTCTGTAAAGTGTCGTAACATTGTGTACCTGCTTCCTGTATTATAAGTGTAATCTCTTGTTCCCCTGACTCTTCAAAGACGACCTCATTATTTCTGTCAGCGCTATTCCCTCCACTACTAAAATCCCAGTCAAAGATCAAATGCCTACCTTCCTCAGTAAAATCAGTAGCCTCTACCAAAATAGGATCGCCTTGGCAAACGCCACTACTGTTTATATTGATTTCAGTAAATGGCCTATAGACCCTTGTCGATTTTACCAAGGAATCTATGCAGCCAATGGCATCTTTTGTTTTGAGAGTCACATTGATAGAATCACCTGTCAGATCCGCCTGAGTAAAAGTGTATTCTGGTGCTTTTTCACTGCTGCCAAAACTCCAATCCCAAGACACCACAGTCGTATCACTTTCGGATCCATTAGAAAAAACTGTAGGATGAGGTAAGCACACAGAACTGTCTAGGGGAAACTCTAATTCCATTCCAAAGACCTCCACTTCAAAACCACTAGTATCTGTGCAGCCATTGACATCAGTTACAGATAAGACAACTTCTTGTTTTCCTGCTAAGAAGGTATGTATCAATTGTGCCTCGGTCGTAGACTGTGGTCGCTGTTCTTCAAAGGTCCAGTTGTAAGTGTTATTACAGCTCAGACCTGACAAAGCTGAACCAGTGGCGTCTAGGAGATAAGCAACATTATCACAAAGCTGACTATCCATCTGAAAACTACTCACAGGGTTTGTCACATAGATGTATGCCGTATCATAATGAGGGCTACAAGCTATTTCGTTAGGCAGTGCTTCCAGTATAACCTCATGCACTCCTTTGCTATCAAAAGTATGTGAGAAAACGTCACTGGAACTTATAACTGCATCATCATACCACCAACGCAATGCTCGCTCATTTTGGCTATTGCTCTGGAAATGGACTGTATAACTGTCATCACAGAATTTCTCATAGGCTATTTCTGCTCGTGCCCCTACAACTGTAAAGAAGCCAATAGAATCCATGCCTTGCTTGAAACCCTCTGTTTCGAAAATTACATCGGTACGAAAATCACCAGGATACAGAAAGGTGTGCTCTCCCCTTCTATTCATCCAACAATGATTAAATCTTCCTTCATCAGATTCTATATGCACATTTTCACTTGCTAAGGTAAAAGCCTCATATTGTAAAGTCTGACCGACACAGATGGTTCTGGTGCCATCTAAATATTCGTTTGAAAGGCCTGCACCAAATCCGCCAATTCCTCCAATAGTATCCTGTCCTATACTTACCTCACCAAGGACTGTAATGAAAGTACCTTTAGACAGATCTGTACAACCATCTTCGGTAGTCACTTCTAGTTGCACATAATATTTGCCGGGTTCCTCAAAGGTATGCTTGACCCTATTGCCACCTTGGGCAAAAGAGCCATCACCAAAATTCCACCATCTTTCCACTATCGGATCCGTGGAATCACTCTCATCTTCAAAACCTATCGTCAGTGGTGCCAATCCAATAACTGAGTCAGGAACAAAAAAAGCTTCAGGCAATTGGATACTAATACTGTCTTCATAACTGGTCTCGCAGCCCAAAGAAGAAACCAGTTCCAATCCAAAAACATATTTCATTCTTTCATTGACATAAAATGAATCTCTTTCTGGATTAGGAATCACAAAATGATTAATGGCTCCAGATGTATCTTTTTTGTTCCAAATATATGTACCGCCTACAGGGCTGTCAGCCGCCATCGTAATCGTGATAGAATCACCGCATAAAGAATCATAATCCAAATTAAATGAGGCTAAATTTTCTGCGACGAAAATAGTAAAAGTTGTATCTGAAGAACAATTGGTCAAAATAGAACTGTAAGTCACCGTCTTTATCCCAGGAGAAGTAAAAGTTACTAAAGGTGTTTTATTTGTAGAGGTACTGGGTTCTGCATCTAATCCAAAGTCCCAACGATGTAAAGTGCCTCCAGATACATTTTCGATTTGTATCGGAATATCTTGGCAGATGGTATCCTCCATGGATAAATCTAAAACAGGCATCCCCAGACGTAAACTTATTCTCTTTTTGTCTTCACAGCCATCTGGAGCTATCATGTTTAAGATCAACTGATAAAAGCCTTCTTGTTCGATTACTATATCTCCCGGATCATAGCCTGTAAAAATAAGTTCTGAACCAAGAGACCACTCATAGGTATACCCGTCCAAATTTTGTGATAGGTTGGTGACAACAAAAGTTTCAGGCACGTCACAAGAAGAAACTTTGTCTATACCAAAATTTGCTTCGTGCTCATCTATTATAATGTAGTCTGTCTCTATAATTGTTTTGTTACATTCTGTAATATTGGTACTTACTTCGAGAGACACATCGTAGATGCCAAGCTCTGTATACTCGTAACTCGGTCTTCTGCTTGTAGAGCTGCCACCATCACCAAAAGTCCACAGAAAGCCCTGCAGTTCTATCTCATCAGACTTAGTGATATTGCTCCAAAAGTCTATAGTACTAGGCTCGCAACCTGTCGTCTCATCTGAAGTAATTTCTACTACCATATCTGGATAGACACGAATACTAATTGTGCCTACCAGAGCAGTTGCACTATTATCTTTATACAATTTTACCTCATAGCTGCCTGCATCGGTAAATATGTGTTCCGGGCTGGCCATATCAGAACTGGCGCCGTCACCGAAGTCCCAAAAGTAAGTTGCACTTTGTGGTGCTCTAAATATGACCGTCAATGGAATGCAGCCTTCAGTTTTATCTGCAGTCTGACAGGTCAAAACTTGTGGGAATATAAAAAGTGCCGCAAAGTAAATCCAGAAGGCAGTTGTTAGAAAATCTTTCATTGCGCTTGTAATTGTTCTTTGATCAATATTTGATGTAATTGGAGTTGTTGTAGTTTTCCACCATTCTTAGAAATTGCTCTCTGGTAAAAGAACATTTACAATTGTAGGGGGACATCATGTTGGTGGTATTGGGGTTATAAAAATTACCGGCATCGTCTTTTTCTTCCCAGATAAATTCACAGCCATCAGCATAGAATGCTAAGTTAGGATTAGCAAATTCTCTCCAGTTGCCTTCGTCATCTCTCCATGCACCAAAGGGATCAGCAGGTGTATCACAGATCCTATCACCTGTCGTTGCACAATTGGAGCCATCTGCCAACTCTTCAGTGGGTCTATGATTGGTATCCAGTAAGCCGAGCAAACTTCCTACATGATGAGCAATTTGCTGTGCAGGCGTATCAGTGCAATTGAGTTCTACAAATATTCTGGCCATGTTCCTTGAGTTCAAGCCATCGTAATAACTGTAACCGCATTCACTACCATAAACTTCATTGACTATAAAGAGAGTTATTCTTCTGGGGTAGTGATAGACGATACCCATCTCCTCCACTCTGCGCAAACTGTCTAGCTTGTTGTAAGCATAATTTGGCAACACGTCATAACTACAACTACTCAAGCTCACGCAGATGGGACTGAAATAGTAGGAAGCCTCAGCCAAGATAGCATCTACTTGTTGCTCTGTCATTAGTGCAGCCCGAGTAGAAGAATCTACGGTCATGATCACCCTGACATTGAAATTCTTATCTAGACAAGGTAAGCTCGTACTCACATTATCCACTGGCAAGCCTTGTCCGTAGTTGTCCACTGAGGTCAGCAAGACAAATGTGCTAATGAAGAGGCATAGGTTTAATGATTTCATAATGTAAACATTGATAAATTAAAATGCTATGGTAAGTGGTCCATCAGAGTCTTGGACAGAGCTCTATAAGTTTTTGCTTGACCTTAGGAGGTATGATAAATATTTTTGTAACTCCTATTTCTAAAGCGCCAGTCGTCCCATTGTAATTTCTTGCAGAGGACAAGGTCATATCATAGGTCAGACTGACGGTATAATTTCTAAACATAGAACCCACTCCTAGGAAGGCAGCATCATTCATCCGATAACCTAGCCGATAAATGAGTATTATGTTTTTGTCTTCATTGTACTTGTGATGGACACCAAAAATTCCAAGTAAATTAGTCACAGGTCCATAGCGCTGAAATACCACGGACGGTTCCAGTATTATTTTCTTAGAAGATCTGTAGGACCAGCATCCATAGATATTATATTTGAGTGGTATCTCATTCACATAACCACTAGTAGAAACAAAGCTGCTCTTAGTCAGATGATCTAGCCCTATTCCTCCTTCGAATCTTAACTTCTTATTGAATCTTTTCTTGAGATAGAATCCAGCATTGAACCCACTATAAGAAGAATTAAAGTTATCCAGCAACTGTTGATCGCCACTCGCTGTAGTTAGGCCTGACAGCTGGTCTTCAAAGCGTGCCGCAGCAGGATTTCCGAGAGATCTTCTACTATGTATAAACTGAAAGCCTATCCCCACGGTGGTATGGTGCTTTTTATCCAGTGCTAGATGATATGAGATTCCGAGTCTACTAGCAGCCACTTTCTGGCTGAGTTCTCCTGACCAAGACTGGGCCGTACTAACTCCTACCCCTACCCATTGATTATCGGGCAAACCTACAGCCAGCGGGCTGTCTACAAATATGGCTGTCGTCTGAAACGGTGTAATAAATCCACGGTATTGTTCTCTATAACTGGCGCCTACTCTCAGGGAACCGTGATAAGCTCCTGACTGTGCGGGAGATAGAACAAGAGGCGCATGACTGTAATCAGAAAAGTGAATATTCTGTGCTAAGGCTGCGCTGCAGCCCAGCCAGAATATTAATAGGAAGTATGCTATAATTTTGATCATTGCAAAAAGTAAGTCTCTGTGATAACTTAATTTCTGCAAGAAGGAAAAGGTTATTTCTTTCTTAAAAAGAAAATTTTTGCGCCCAAGAAAAACACCTTAAAACTACCGTGTTATCTCAATTTTTTCCACTATTTTATGACCTGACTTTAAGTCTTG
>CAZKXO010000180.1:0-7885 GCA_964556525.1 uncultured Saprospiraceae bacterium | reverse complement strand
GATGAATGCAGCAGAAGAATAAGTATACTATGTCAGATCTTCTAAACTTTTGTAATCAGCTTAGAAAACTTGTTGTTCTTATAAAAAATGGAAAAGTAATATGCGCCAGATGGATGTGAAAAACTATGTAGCAATCACCCTCTTGGATCATTTCTTACAATTATGTTCGAATCAGGAAGTATATGACTAACACCTATAACCTCGTCAGAATTTATAGGAACAGAATATTCTAACTCATTATCTTCAATATTGTATACAGTTAGAGTACTTGCACTCACACCTTTTTCTATAAAGGAGGCATACTTCCCTTGTAACAGTGATGAAAAAGTTATTAGTCCATCTGCTGATAACTTAAATATTGTATCCAGACTAAGTGATGCATCATCAATAGCAAAATAAGTACGATCAATTATTACTGTCGAAGCAAAACGTCCTAATTCTATAAGACTATCACTATTATAAATTGTGTCTACACCATCAGTCATCAGGTTACGGGCTAATAAGGTAGTGTTTCCTTCGTCAGTATAAACAATGAGTGAGTCTGTAAGAACAGTAAAGGAATCGCTAAATTGTATCTGTCTTTCAGATAAAGCTTTTAGGTCGAATATAGTTTTTGGCAGCCCACTGTTGAAGTCTTTCTTAACAAGATGACATCCTGCCAACTTGTAATGTTCACAAAATTTTAATTGAGTAGAAATACTTGAAGAGGACAAAGTTTGAAGATTGATTACTTTGATTTCATCAAGATAAAGTTGGACTAAAAAAAACTCCATTCGTCAAAGTTCGAAAAGGGGTTTTTTGCTATGGAAAATTAAAGTTACTTATCTGTTCAAAGCCATATTCATTTTGCAAAACATATTGGAGTTCTCCTGTCTCATTTTGAAAGAACCACTCCATTTCAGTAAAGTGTCTATCTACGTCTAATCCTACTTTACTCAGTTGAACTTGAGCGAACATTGGAGTACTTATAATAATCACGTAAAGAAAGAAGAGAACTTTAGTGGGTTCTTGCAGATAAACACCTGTTATAAATTTCTTTTGGATATAGACCAGTAAGTTATTCATGATTTTGCGTTTTACTAAAAAAGGACTTTTACAGAAGCCAAATCCCATTCATAATAAAATTAAGCTCAGTGGTCATCATTAGCAATTAAATAAAAATTGCAGCAGAGTTAAAATAAATCGTTATCGCCGCAGACATATATATGCAATAAATCGTAGTCGAATTACAATCAGTTGACAAAAAAAAGCGAGGCCAAAATGACCTCGCTCTATTCTCATTATAATCAAATATTATTCCTGTATCATGTCAGTTATGACTCAGGTTCTATCTTAATTTTTGCATTAGAAATCGTACGAAAGTCCAACCTTAACGTAAGTTCCATTAAATCCAAACTGAGAAACTCTCCAAGGATACTGAAGTCTCCATCCGAATGGATCCAAATCTCCATCTATCCTATCAGGAAATACATTGAACAAATTATTGATTGTCAAATTAACTCTGAAGTTTTCTGCCACACTATATCCAAGCAATAAATCAGTAATCAACTTACTACTAAATTCTTGATCGGTTACTGGTGAGTTTACACTTCCGAAAAATGTATTATTAAATGATATATTAAATTTATCCAAGTCGAAATTTAATCCTAAAGAAATTTTAGAATCTGGTCTTGCACTCGTCAATAAGTTTGCCGGAAGGCTACCAAAAATAGGCACCGAACCGAAAGCCTCAGGAGACTCTACTTCTCCATCTAAGCTAGTGTCGTTAAAGTTGGCAGCAAGTGTGATATCCAAATTATTAACGTTATTAGAACCTAAAGCAAGATTATCTACATTCAGTACGACATCGACTCCTGACGTTCTTGTATCTACTGCATTAATAAAGAATTTTATTGCTTCTACATTAGCGGTAGCTAAAGCATCCCCAAGAGCAGTACCGTCAAAATTGCTTACTCCTATCTGGTCAGAAAACAAGACTCTATCGCTTACTGTAATATCATAGTAATCAGCCGATACAGAAATATTATCTGCAAGCTTAAAGGTCACCCCTCCAGTAAAATTGAATGAAGTTTCCGCATCTAACTGTGGTATACCAAGTACATTTCTTGTTATATCATCCACATTACTGAAGGTACCTTCTTGGATCAATCCATTTGCTCCAGCAGTCGTCTGTATATTACTCAAGAAAATCTGGTGTAAAGATGGCGCTCTAAAACCAGTACTCACTGATCCTCTTATTGCCCCTACATTATCACCAATAAGATATCTAGAATTTACCTTCCAAGAGAAATTACTACCAAAATCTGAGTAATTCTCAAATCTTACCGCACCACCTATAAGAAATGCATCTGAGACATCATAGTCTAAAGAGCCATAAACGCCAATATTATTTCTGTCCTCATCTACAGCATTATCAGGCGTCAACCCTGGAAATGAATCTGTACCAGGTGCTGGACTAAATGAGGCCTCCTCTCCTGCTCGAGTTTCGAAAAACTCTAATCTATATTCTGTTCCAAAAGCTAGAGAAAGGGCACCTACATTTCTTGAAAAATCCAAATTTACCAATGCATTGGCAAAAGTATACCCTCCTGGATTAAATGAAGTAGGACTTGCCTCTTCGAGGGATCTATTAAGTGAATTGTTTACCGTGTAGTCTATGCTATTTGCACCATAAGTAAAACTCAAATCAGAATTCCACTGTCCTAATTTGTACTCATTACCCAAGGTGAATGTAAGGTCCGATATGTCTGATTCAAATGTAGGCTGGTATCCAATGTATCTTTCACCTGATTCTGTCAACAAGCCAAAATCCGTATCTCTCCAATAGCTAGTTCTATAAAAAGCAAATGAAGTTCCAGTCCTAGTGGTAGCTCCTAGATTTCCATAAAATCTCCCTTTACCATATGGTAGACCTAAATTCACCATACCAGATAATTTGGAAATTTCTGGTTGACCATATGTAATGTTTAAGTCCGGAAATTCATTGAAATAGGCGTCTAAGTCAGGATCATCGCCTAAAGCAATACCAAAAAGTGGATCACCCACTTCGTCAGCAAACTCACCAGCTCTATCTGTGATATCTTGATAGGTATACTCACCAGTAAGATTGATAAATCCATTTTCACCTATCCCAAATCCCTTATTTACATCCACACCAAAAGTTGTTCCATCACCTGCTGAAGTTACTCCATAGCTGGCATTGATTTCTCCACTTGTTCTTTCCTTAAGTATAACATTGACAACCCCTGCAATCGCATCAGAACCATACTGAGCAGCAGCACCATCTCTAAGTATTTCTACTCTTTCTATAGCAGAAGAGGGGATACTTTTCATGTCTGTTCCGACCTCACCTCGTCCTGGCGTATCATTTAGATAGACCTGCGCACTTTGGTTCTTACGCTTTCCATTGACAAGGACTAGTGTTCGTGATGGCCCTAGGTTTCTTAATTCAGAAGGGTCTATATGTGCTGTAGCATCTGAAATAGCCTGATTCTGACTATTGTATGATGGCACCTTGTAATTAATGATTTGGTCTAATGAAGTTTGTCCACTTCGCCTAAGCTCAGCAGCATTTATATTGTCTACGGGTACCGCAGACTCTAGTACAGTTCTAGGCTTACCACGTGTCCCTGTAACAACAACTTCGTCTAGCATAGATCCTTGCACAAGCGTTACAGTAACTGGATTCCCGTCCATAGAAATGAGCTGATTGGCATATCCAGTATAAGATACTTCAAAAACTGGATTGTCTGTACTCGCCATTAGTGAAAATGAACCATCTAGATCTGTTATCGTACCATTGAATGTACCTTGTTCTATAACAGATGCGCCTATCACAGGCTCCCCATCTGAGTCGATTACAACACCAGATAAAGTTTCTTGGGCATTAACAACACTAAAATTGCCAATTAAAGTGAAAGCTAAGATTCCAAGTAGTAGTTTGAGTTTTTTCATAAAAATAAGATTATTAGTAAAATTGTGAATAATTGCTTTGACCGCATTATCTGTGGCAAATTACACTTTAGCCAGTAAAAACATTAATTATCAATAGAAAAAACCAAATGAACTTCCACCCAATGTCTAATAATCAGGAAATGACTGTTATGATGAAGGCTGTTAGTTTAGAAATATAAAACAAGCTTGTAGCCGCAGACATTGGGTAATAAATCCAGACGTATTTCAATCAGCAGTTAACAAAAAAAAGCAAAGCCAAAATGACCTTGCTCTTATATATTTTTATTACTGCTGATTGCACTCTAGACTTTCATCACGTCCGCTTCCTTAGCAGCGACTAGTTTCTGTATATCATCAGCAAATCTTTTTACCAAGCCTTCTACATCTGACTCCTTCTTCTTACCAGCATCTTCTGGATAACCATCCTTTACTTCGGACTTTATAATCTGCATTATCTTCTGTCTTTCATTTCTAAGGCTGACTTTGGCTTCTTCACCAAGGGCTTTGGCTTTCTTGCCCATTTCCTTTCTTCTCTCCTCTGTCATAGGAGGTATGGATATACGGATAAACTCTCCGTCATTCATCGGAGTGATACCAATGTTGGCAGCAAAGATTGCTTGCTCTATGGTTGCAAGCATACCTTTTTCCCAAGCTTGTATCGATATCGTTTTGGAATCTGGCGTAGATAAGTTGGCTACCTGCGACAGCGGTGTAGGGTTGCCATAATATTCCACCAAGATATCCTTCACCAATGACACAGACGCTTTTCCCGTTCTGACTTTGGTCAATTCTGACTTAAGATGACTGAGTGCTTTGTCCATAGCGGCTCTTCCTTCGTCAAAGGCCAAGTCTATCATTTCACTCATAAATTTCGTTTTTCGTTTTAAAATATAAAAGCTACGCTTCCTTTAAGCTAACTCTTTGTTTCGAGATTTTGTTAACAAATTCCACCCGAAATATAAGAAAATAACCATAGCACTCAGCGCATTTACAACGTAGGTCATTGCCGCCCACTTCAGCCCTTCTTTGGCGCCTTGGTATTCTACACCATCCTGAAGTAAGTCTGTATCATCCAGCCATTCCAAAGCTCGCTTTGAAGCATTGAACTCTACAGGTAGGGTGACCAGTGCAAACAAAGCTGTCATTCCAAAAGTGCCAGCTAAGATACCCAGACCCCAAGTACTACTCATAATATTGGTGCCGATGCCCATCAGAATACCGAAGAACAAGAATTGCTGTATCCGTGCAGAAACCTTGATAAAAGGCACCATAACTGACCTCAGATGCATTGCATGATACCTACTGGCATGTTGTATTGCATGACCACATTCATGTGCCGCCACTGCGCCAGCTGAGATACTTACGCTGCTGTAAACTGGTTCGCTGAGCGCAATCGTCTTGGTCAGGGGATTATAATGATCTGTAAGGGCCCCTTTATGAGGTACGATCTTCACATCACGTATGTTATGGTAATGCAGCATGGCCTGGGCCACTTGTGCCCCAGTCATGCCATTACTCATTCGGATATTCCCAAACTTGATAAAAGTACTTTTGAGCTTACGGCTCATAAACATTCCTACCAAAGAGAATATACCTACTATTATAATATATCCTATCATAGAGTGGACTCTAGTCCGAACCCATGAATCTCAATGCAAAGAAGAGAAACATAGCTAGAGCCATAAGTGCACTACTTACATAAGTCATTGCTGCCCACCATAGTGCATCTTTGGCACCATCGTACTCTGCTCCTTTTGTAACACCTGTCTCATCTAGCCAAGCTAGTGCTCTTTTGGATGCGTCAAACTCTACAGGCAAAGTAATAAAGCTAAATAAAGCTGTTACACCAAAAGTCGCTGCCAAGATGCCCAGCATCAACTGTGGACTGACCAAGCTAGCGCCTATTCCTACCATCATACCCATCATCACAAATTGCTGAGCTTTAGCCGAAAAGCTAACTATTGGTACCAACTTTGATCTCATCGTAAGAGCTGGATAAGCTGTAGCATGTTGTACCGCGTGACCACATTCGTGGGCTGCAACTGCTGCCGCAGAGATGCTTCTGCTACCGTACACAGGCTCACTTAGGGCTATAGTCTTTGTCTGAGGATTGTAGTGATCTGTCAATGAACCTTTCCCAGGCACCACTTTTACATCTGTGATACCATAGTGAGACAACATTGCTTCTGCAACTTCCTTTCCAGTCATACCGCTAGAAGTACCATACTGACTATACTTGTTAAATACTGATTTCAATTTACCACTAAGTATCATACCTGCTACAGTAAATACTCCCATGATAATCATGTAACCCATCATAATTTTCGTGTTTTAATTTGTTTTAATTCCTATTTCAATAATTAATCTATCATATCAAAACCTGTGTAGCTTCTAAGTGCTTCAGGTATGCGTATTCCATTTTCAGTCTGATTATTCTCGAGGAGTGCTGCTATAATTCTTGCCAGCGCCAGAGCACTGCCATTTAGAGTATGAGCCAAGCGTTTCCTTCCATCAGCATCCTTGTATCTTAACTTGAGTCTGTTACTTTGAAAAGTCTCAAAATTAGAGACAGAACTGACTTCTAGCCATCGTTTCTGAGCTGCGGAATACACCTCTAAATCGTAAGTCAAGGCTGAGGCAAAACTCAAATCACCACCACATAAACGCAAAATACGGTAAGGCAGTTCCAATTTTTGCAATAATCCCTCTACATGTTGGACCATCTCAGTTAGAGTCTCATAGGATTTGTCTGGGTGCTGAAATTGGACGATTTCCACCTTGTCAAACTGGTGAACTCTGTTTAGTCCTTTGACATCGGCACCATAAGAACCTGCTTCTCTTCTAAAACACTGCGTATATCCTGTCAATTTGATAGGAAATTCGGTCTCTTTGACGATATCTCCACGGAATATGTTAGTTACAGGCACTTCGGCTGTCGGAATAAGGTAGAGGTCATCTTTCTCCACATAGTACATCTGGCCTTCTTTATCTGGTAGTTGACCTGTTGCTTTGGCAGAATCTGCATTGACCAATAAAGGCGGTACAATCTCCTCGTAGCCTGCCTTACTGGCTTCATCTAGGAAGAAATTGATAAGTGCCCGCTGCAATCTGGATCCTTTGCCTCTAAAGACGGGAAAGCCCGCTCCAGTGATTTTGACACCGAGCTTCATATCTAGTATGTCATACTTTGTAGCCAGTTCCCAGTGGGGTAAGGCATTTGCATCCATATCTGGCAGCTCGCCAGACCAGGCTTTATAGACTTCATTATCTTCTTCTGTTACACCAGCAGGCACTGAATCATGTGGCACATTGGGGACCTCTAGCAATAACGCTTCTAATTTTGCAACAGACGCGGATAGTCGTTGTTCAGTAGCATCTATTTTGGTTTTAATCTGCTCTACTTGGGCTTTTGCAGCATTGGCTTCGTCTTGCTTTCCGGCTTTGAACAGTTGACCAATCTCCTTGGACAATTTGTTCCTTTCAGACAGATAACCATCATTTTCTGTTTGCAGACTTTTACGATCTTCATCTACTTTTAGAATATCATCAAGGATACCTAGCTTATCTATAGACCAGCCCCTTTTCTGAAGTCGCTCAGTTATAAGGTCTTTCTCCGCTCTTATTCTCGTAACTTCTAGCATGCTATGTGATTCTTTTTGTTTTGTAAAAGCAAATATAAGTTAGTAAATACTAGAAAAATGAGCTCATTAAATAAATAATAAGTCCATGATACCGAGAAATGAAAGCCCCTATTTCTTATTGTTTGCGAAAATTATATATTTGCAGCGAAATCGTTCTTTACTGACTTATCAATTCAACGATTTCCTTCCGTTATTAGCCCCAACTTTTCAAGTAATAGCACATAATCAAGTTTAAACCTTTTCTTTTTTACCTCACCAATATCATGAAGTCATGTATGACATTCTCCAAT
>CAZKXO010000179.1:0-7904 GCA_964556525.1 uncultured Saprospiraceae bacterium | reverse complement strand
GTAATTGTTGGTTAGTCTCTGAAGCATATCACCGACATTGATAACTATTTCGTTTTCTTCAGGCGTAATATCCAGCCACTGGTTTTCAGCATTAAGCAATTGTAAGCCGCCAGCAGAAGCTCCTACCAGCAAGGTAATCAGATTGATGTCCTCATGTTGTTCGGATCTGATAGCAGACTTAGGCTCATTGGTAATAGGTGGATAGTGAATGGCCCTAAGAATAGAGTTACCGTCAAGAATATGATCTTGGAAGTAGTTTTCATCCAGTCCTAACCCAATCGCAATAGCTCTCAGCAGATGTCCTCCAGAAGTCTCAAAGGCTTTGTATAATTTTTCTGATAGTTCGCTGAATTCTGGAACAGCATCTACCCATATGTTGTCAGGATATTCTGCTTTTCTTGGATGATCAGCGGCTACATACTGCCCTATTTGGAAGAATTCCTTAAGATCAGCTACTTTGGACTGTTTGGCATGTTCAGTTCCGAAAGCGGTATATCCTCTTTGGCCCGCAGATCCCTCTAATAGATAAGACCTTTTCTTATCTACAGGCAGTGAAAAGAAGCGTTTTGAAGCTTCATAAAACTGATCTACAATCTCTTTCGGAACCCCATGATTCACTACGCCGACAAAGCCCACTTCATGGAAAGCTTTACCTAATTGTTCTACAAAAGCGGCTTTTTGGGAAGCATCGCCGTTTACAAATTGGTCTAGGTCTACAACAGGTATCGTTCTTTTGCTCATTTTGAAGGTAACTTTTAGTGAAAAATAGAACTTTAATCCTAACAACGATGTTGGTAGAATATCCCTAAAAATCTAGATTTTCTGGGTATTTTGAGTCTAAATTCAGATAATTTATAAACATTGCTAAAATAGTGCCATGACCACTAGGGGTAGATAGCAATTAAAATTGTCATATTTATACTCAAGTGCAATGACTAAGCTCAAAATTTTATGTTCGCACCCTTACCGAGATTAAAAGGCCTTTTGGTCTTTGTATTGCTGTCAGCGACAGTAGTCCTGTCTGGTCAGTCTCCCGACGAAGGCCCGGTAAGCTTTGCCAATGAAACAGATCTCCTAGTTACAGAAAACTTTAGTGGTGTATGTATGGCTGTCGCAGATATGAATGCTGATGGCAAAGACGACATAGTCAGATACAATTTTGGTAGAATTCTCAATATAGAATACCAAACTGCTCCAAATAGAATCTTTGAACATCAGGATGAAGGTGCAATTTCCAACTTTCCAGAATGGAGTAATACCGTAGGAGATGTAGATAGAGATGGTTACAACGATATTATCGTAGGTGGCCGATATGACAACATCAAGTTACTTAGAAATCTAGGCAATGAAGATTATCTCAGTACAAACATTCCAAGTTCTAACATTTTTATTCAAGGGTCCAACTTTATAGACTACGACAATGATGGTGATCTAGACATATTTGCTTGTCATGATGATGCCGATAGCAGAGAATATATCAATGATGGTACCGGATTATTCTCATTTAATCCAGATATCATGGATACCAGAACTGTTCCCTCTTCTGACAATTCTGGCAACTATTCCAGTATATGGACGGATTATGATAATGATGGAGACCTAGATTTGTATATATCCAAATGCAGAATCTCGGCTGATGACCCTACCGATCCTCGGAGGACCAATATGCTAATGGTCAATGATGGTAATGGAAACTTTACAGAAAAATCAGCTCAAGCAGGACTTAAAATAGGAGACCAAACCTGGCTTACTGACTTTGCTGATATAGACAATGATGGTGATATGGATGCTTTTGTAGGTAACCATTACACCGACTCTAAGCTTTTGCTCAATAACGGCAATGGTTCTTTTGTAGACATAACAAGTAGTTCTGGCCTATTACCGGCCCTTTCAGAAGAAGCTGAAGTTTTTGTCATTCAGGCTATTTTTAGAGATTTCAATAATGATGGGTACGTTGACTTACTGTTTGCAGGTTCAGACCATTTTCTCTTTTACAATAATGGTAACAGGACTTTTACACCAAACAATCCTTTCGGTAATCAACAAATAGAATCCTTTGCACTGGGAGATCTAAACCATGATGGATTTATAGATGTCTATGCAGGATATGCGGAACTGTTTACGCGGCCTAGCAACATACAGGATGCCCTCTTTATGAATAACGGCAACAGCAACAATTTCATAGCGGTACAACTCACAGGGACAGAAAGTAATATCAATGGCATCGGAGCGAGAGTCGAGATTCATGGAGATTTCGGTATACAAATAAGGGAAGTAAGATCAGGTGAAGGCTATGGCATTATGAACACTTTTACCCAACATTTCGGTCTGGGGAATTCTGATTCTGTAGACAGAATAGTTATAAAATGGCCTTCAGGAAATAGTCAGACCATTGAAAATCCAGCAATAAACCTATTCCATCAGATTACTGAGTCTTTGCCATGCGCAGGACAAACTTGTAATGATGGCGATCCATGCACAACCAATGACAGAAGAAATGACAACTGTGATTGTGTCGGCACCCTGATGGATTCAGATAATGATGGCGTCTGTGATCAGGATGATCAGTGTCCTGGCTTTGATGATAATCAGGATAGAGATAATGATAACCTTGCTGATGCTTGTGACAGCTGCCCTAATCTGAATAACAATCTTATCGGACAACCTTGCAACGATGGTAATCCATGTACCGTCGGAGAAACTTGGGACAGAAATTGTAATTGCTCAGGTGGAACTGTACTAGACAGCGACAACGACGGTGTTTGTAATGCACAAGATGCCTGTCCAGGTTCAAATGATAATTTGGATAATGACAATGATGGCACACCAAATGGTTGTGACTCCTGTCCTAATCTCAATGATAGTCTGATAGGAAGAAGCTGTGAGGATGGTGATCCTTGCACTACGGGAGAAACATATGATGCTAACTGCAACTGTACAGGTGGTACAGTAGTAGATGATGACGATGACGGATTTTGTGCAGCTGAAGACAACAATGATAATGATCCTTGCATTCCTGATGCAAGCTCTTGTTTCGTAACTAACCCACCCAATACCACTAGTTCGAGTTGTGAATTACTGCACTATACAGGTTTTGAAAACGGAGACCTAGGTATATGGAACGACGGCGGAAGCGGTGCAAGATTGCTTATAGACGGTAATTTTTCAGCAGCAGGGCAACAAACTTTCTATGTACAAGGAAATCTAGATTCCAATTCTTCACTTTTTACAGAACCCTTGGCTTTAGCTGGATATCCAGCAGCAAGATTGACTTTTACTGCCTTGCCCTATTCTATGGAAACAGGTGATGCGTTTTCAGTAGAGATTTCTACGGGAGGAAATTACTTTGCTGTCAAAACTTATACTACAAACGTAGATTTCGTTACCAACCAATTTTATAATATAAGTGTAGACATTACTGGGGTTAGTCTCAATAACAATACAAGATTAAGAATCAGGGCTCATACCACCGAATCAGCAGA
This sequence comes from uncultured Saprospiraceae bacterium, assembly GCA_964556525.1. Taxonomy (GTDB): domain Bacteria; phylum Bacteroidota; class Bacteroidia; order Chitinophagales; family Saprospiraceae; genus RFSX01. The sequence continues at coordinate 4,422 of CAZKXO010000179.1, read as the reverse complement.
TTATATCATGTTAGATGAGGTAAGAATATTTGGTTGTCACGATATCAGTACTACTAATTGTAATGTAGGCTCAGCTTGTGATGATGGAGATCCATGTACAACAGCTACAACTTTAGACAGCAACTGTAATTGTGGAGGAGGCACTCTCTTAGACAGTGATAATGATGGAATCTGTAACACGGAAGACAACTGTCCTAATCTGAATAATCAATTGATAGGGCAACCGTGTAATGATGGCAATGACTGTACTACTGGAGAAACCTATGATGCCAATTGTGGATGTTCTGGAGGCACGAGTTCTGATGCTGATGGTGACGGATTCTGTGCTGCACAAGATCCAAATGACAATGACCCTTGTGTACCAGTGAGTACTACTTGTGGCCAAGGAGGAGGGGGCGCTGGAGGAACAATGTCCAATTGTACAACACATAGTTTTACAGATTTTGAAGGTGGAAATACTGGAGTCTGGCAAGATGGTGGGACCTCAGCAAGGCTGGTAACAGGTGTTACTTTTGCAAATTCAGGAACACAAAGCTTCTACGTACAAGGAAATGAAGGGATCCAATCTACTTTAGTCACCAGACCTCAGGATTTCAGCACAGTGAATGCTCTTGTACTAGATTTCAATGTACTCCCTTACTCAGCTGAAACAGGAGATAGATTTGTGGTAGAGATAGCAACTAATGGAACATATTTCATTTATGAAACTTATACCAGTGGCGCTGAAATTGTCGAAGATGTCAGACAATTTTTAAGATTGGAAATAACAAATATCGATTTTACCAGCAGTACCAGTATAAGATTTAGGGCTATAGGTAATAGTAGCTCAGACTATTTCATTTTAGATGATATACGAATAGAAACTTGTGATCTTACTTCACCATCTTCAGGAGGTCCTAATTGTAATGTAGGAGGTCCATGTGACGATGGCAACAGTTGTACGACAGGAGAGACTTTCGATAGCGATTGTAATTGTACTGGAGGTACTGTGCAAGATAGTGATAATGATGGCGTCTGTGATAGTCAAGATAACTGTCCTGGCTTCAATAACAATCTGATTGGCCAGCCATGTAATGACGACAACGCCTGTACAACAGGAGAAAGATATGACAGTAATTGTGGTTGCTCAGGAGGTACTTTTACTGATAATGATAATGATGGTTTTTGTGCTGGAAATGATGCTGATGATAATGATCCATGTATTCCTGATGTAACAGCCGGTAATTGTGATACAGCAACAACTGAGGTTTGTAAACTTATAAGTACCGTTGACTTTGAAGAAGGGGTAATGGGTATCTGGAGAGATGGAGGCAATAGCGCTAGATTATCAACGGGGGCTGCTTTCTCTAACTCGGGCACATATTCTTTCTACATCCAAGACAATAATGGGGCAGCATCTAGTTTCGCAACCATAGACCTAGCCCTTGCTAGTGTAACTGCTGTAAATATTCAGTTTAATTATTTGGCTTTCAATGTAGAAACTAATGATAGATTCCATTTAGAAATTAAAAATGGAAATGGGAACTACGTTATCTTGAAAACTTATCAGTTTGGCAGAGACTTTATTACGAATCAGAGACAAGATATTATCGAAAGAATAGACAATATCAATTTTACCAATCAGACTTCATTCAGATTTAGAGCCGAAGCAACTGAGGCGGCTGATTATTTTATTTTCGATGATATATCTGTAGAGTTTTGTACGACCATTACTAGTGGTCCTAGTTGTCAGCCAGGCGCAAGTTGTGATGACAACAACCCTTGCACAATTGGTGAGGTCTATGATGCCAATTGTAACTGTATAGGAAGTAATGTAGTGGATAATGATAATGATGGTTTTTGTGCAGCGGTGGACACTAATGATAACGATCCATGTATACCTAATGCTTCAGGTGCAAATTGCAATACTACTTCTGGCCTTGTTTGTGACATTTTCTCACAAATTGGATTTGAAGGAAATATCTTAGGTATCTGGAATGACGGTGGTTCATCTGCCAGAATTCTTAATAGTGCTTCTTTTGCTAACACCGGCAACTACCTTTTCTATATACAAGGCAATGAAGGCGCCCAGTCTTCCCTCTATTCTGATCCTATAGATTTAATAGGTGTAGATGCGATCAGATTATCCTTTAATTATCTGGCTTATGCTGTAGAACCTGGAGATCAATTCTTAGTAGAAATATCTAATGGTGGAAACTACTTCCCAGTGCGAACATTTAATTTTGGTATCGATTTCCAAGAGGCGGACAGATTTGATATCGTAATGGATATAGATGATATAACTTTCTCTAATAATGTCAGCATCAGATTCAGAATGGGTGGTGACAGTGCTTCAGATTATATCATGTTGGATGATATCATTTTGGAAACTTGTGAAGGAAGTACTAATGTCAATACCAGACAAAGAACAGAACCGCAAAGATCAATTATTGTCGATGAACTTAGTGAAACGACCTATAACATCTATCCTAATCCAACTTCAGGACTTATATATGTAGAAAGAACCGGGTGGGCTTCCCAAAACAATAATTCAGAGGCACAATTAACAGTCTATGATGCTCAAGGCAAGATGCTTATCAGTCAGTTATTGAAATCAGACTTAGAATACATTGATCTCTCTGACTACCCAGCAAATCAGATCTACTTCTTTAGAATTATATCTGAAGAGCTACAAGAAAGTCGTTCATTTAAGATATTTAAGAACTAGCGACCAGCTTCTATTTCCTTGCTGGCTTATAACGAGCCTCTTCCATTATACTTTGCGAATTTTTTAGTTCTACCAAGCCTTTTAAGCTTAGATTGGGCTTTCTTTTCATCAGTGCACTTATGATTTTATAACCCATATAACCACCAGTTCTTCCTGGGGCAACATCTGGCATCCCTTTAGAAGTAGGAGCCGGTTGGAGATAATGTGCTGTTTTAAGATGGCTGGTCTCATAGATGAGATTCCGATCTAGAAAAAAGTCCCACATCTGAAGTTCATTACTTTTTACCCAGTCCATTTGGGCAGGAGTATATTCCCACAAAATAGTGTCGACTGCATGAGGCATCAACCTCTCGAGTATGTACTGCTTCTTACCTTGGTGAATCATCAGGTCTAAAAAACGCTTTCCATCTGGCTTACCTATTAGATCTTCGACCAGCATTTCTATAGCTTTCTTTGGCAGGTGATCACTATTATAGGCCCTGGACAAATAAGCAGAGAATGCAGGATTAGAAGGATCTACTTTCTTGTAATCGAAATTTCCTCCCAAAAACAGGTCCAGTCCTAGACCAACTGCATCACGTCCATCCGTGTCAGCAAAGATGAAACTCTGATAAGAAAACTCGCTGAATATGGTATAGAATCTAGGTGCCTCATAAGAAGGAAAATAATGCTTCAGATACTTGAGAGCTTGTTCCAGATTAGACTCGATAGCTTTCATATCACCATAGACAGAACTTACTGTATCTGCAAGAGAGGTAATTCTATTATCGGTCGAAAACTCGGAGACATTATTATAAAACTTATCCTGATCCTCTTCATATAAAGAAGTCAATTGCTTAAAATAAAGATCCGTCATTGCGGGATGTTCAGATATTAAGTCCAGATAAGACTGCTGAGGATTATCTGAATCAATATTCCTCAATAACTGATCATAGCGGACCAATTCTACTTCCGCAGATAGATGTGATACATCAGGAGCGGGTCGATTTGTCTGATCACCACCACAAGCTGCTAAGAAAAAAGTTATAGTAATTAGGCTTAGAAAATAGCTCGTATATCTCATTTGGCAATATTAGAAATAATATTACATCAAATAACGTGCAGTTTCCTCAAAAGATTACGGACGAATGGCACTAGTTAGGTATAAAAAGAAAAAAGTAGTGTCAACCACAACACTACTTTTTCAAATTCAAAAACCAACTAATCATTAATAATAAAACGCTTGATTGTTTTTATTTAAATCAGCTTTCCAAGCTCGCTGATTGCATTAGGTTTCATTCTCATTGCAACTATAGGACAAGTTTTTTCTCCTTTCACCCCTAGTTACCAAAATAATTTAACTTATTAGTTAGCCATATATATGAGGATATGGTTATGTAATCTACTCTATATCTGCATATTATGCATTATATTATACTATAAGATATATCATATAATATTTTTCAGTATATGATTCATTACATGGTTCCTAAACAGATAAGACTAACACAATTATTAATTTTGGACAACTATTTTAAGATAGCTATGAAATCATCCTCAATGCTGATCCGCTGCCAATTCTATAATAACCCCTAACAATAGACCGATGCTTAATAATAAGATAGGATTGGAATTTGTTTGGTTGCTAGTAACTGCTGTTGTGACCCTGCTCGTCTTATTGCCCATCTATTCCAAATTGGGTTCGTCCTATTTATTCTTATGGGATAATGTTCTGA
>CAZKXO010000178.1:0-7921 GCA_964556525.1 uncultured Saprospiraceae bacterium | reverse complement strand
TACTCTCCTTTCTTTGTTGGAGTAGTAACTCTAACGCTATAAGCTCCTTTGCCATCTGGTTTTACAGATCCACCACCAGATCCTCCCATAGATACTTTTACGTCAGATGATGCAACACCTGCTGCAGATACTTCTATGGGGTTGTCTACACCGATGTAGAATACATTCATCTTTGAAGCAGAAACTGCTACAGATCTTTCACCTACTTCGTAAGAGAAGGTCTTGGTAAAGCTTTTAGTTTCTCCTGTTACTGGATCAGTTAATGATGCAGTTGCCTTATAAGACTTCTCACCATTGCTATTAGCAGTAGCAGAGTAAGTTGCTTGACCATCAGCATTAAGTGGCAAGTTCTGCCCGTTTACAGAAATTTTGATCCCTGTATTAGAGTCTCCACCTGCTGAAGCACTTAAGAATAAGTCTGCTTCATACTTTTCACCTTTAATGATGTATGACTTCTTAGGCGCTGAAACTACCTGGTATTTATCTAGTACAACAGTTGCTCCACCTGATCCTACTTTACCAGCTAGGTAATTTAGAGCTGCAGATTCTGTAGCTTTTACATCGTTGATATACTTACTGAAGATAGGAATGACAGCCTGTAAAGGCATATGATCAAAGTTCATGTGAGACCATGAAGCCTTGTCTTTCTTCTTCCAAGTTTCATCATCTATTTGAACAGCGATTTCCTTTGTAAAGCCTGCTCTTTCAGGCTCATCTACAAACTGTAGCATATCATCTCTAAACTGTAGTAATTTAGCTTTGATCTCTTCACCAGCTCCAGGGTTGCCTTCTGGATCTTGTACGAGCATTCTAGTTGTAACACCGTAATCTTTCTCCTTTTTAAGTTTTTGAAGACCTGTTGTAGGATCTGCTATGTAACCACCAGTACCATTATCGTCTATCATTCTATCCACTATATCCTGGAGATAAGTAGTAAGTTCTTTAGACTTTGCTCTGATAGGATCTATTCGTTCTGCATAAGTAGCTAATGAAGCTTTTGTTTTCGAGGCATCTATGATACCCTCTACCATACCTTCATTAGATGAATCCAATGCTTTATTTGATTTTAAAAGTCCCTTGTCAACTATTTTGAATGCATTAAATACTTCTGCTGACACATTAAGTGCCAATAGGGCAGTAAGTACCAAGTACATGATGTTGATCATCAGTTGTCGGGGTTCCTTAGGAATTGCCATATTCTTATTCTTTTAATGTTAGATTAATAAATATGAATTCCTTAAACACCTTTATTAAATGCACCTAAAACGTTACCGTAAACTGAGTTTAGGGAAGTAAGGTTAGCATTAAGAGATGCCATATTGTTTTTATACTCTCTAGCGTCTTCGTTTGCAGCATTAAGTGTATCTACTGTCTCAGTCATAGCTGTCATCGCTTCATTCATCTTGTCATAGAAATTACTCATCCCTTCTAACTGACCTTTAGTTTCGCTGAAATCTACTTCTTGCAATGCTTTTAGACTACCAAGGCTTGTAGACATATTTTGTAGTTCATTTAGCATACCACCAAGATTATTCTCTACCGAATCAGCATTAAGAGGTCTTGATGCACCTGCCATTTCCCCAGCTGTAAGCGGTGTAATGTTTGAGCTGTAATTTTCTAACCCTGGGTATAGTTTCTCCCAGTAATAATCCTTTTCTGGAGGTAAGATTCCTAGCATGAAAAAGAGGAAGGCCTCTGTAAGTAGACCTGCTGTAATCAAAATGTTACCTAGTGGGTGAGATAAAATTTTTGCTAATGCACCAATCATAACAACTGATGCCCCAACACCAATTATCATATTCTTGATGTACTTAAATCCTTTTGATTTTATAAAACTCATTAGTTAGATGTTTAAAAGTTAGTAATTAACTGATTATAAATATTTTAAATAGTGTCCTTCTCTTTAATGAATGTGACTAGAAGTCATTGATAGATCTTCCTAGGAAAGTAAGAGCACATCTGAAGCCAACATATGACTTGGTAGTGTCTTGGTATTCCCAGTTTCTAGTTCCTGTCTGACAGTAGTATGAAATATCTTTCCACGAACCACCTCTGATAACTTTTCTCTTATAAGATTCAGGGTCATCATCCTTAGCGTCATACTTTATATCTGGATTTAGATCATGCGTATGCTGGTATGAATTAGGGTGGTATGCAGTCTCTGTCCATTCTGCTACATTTCCTGCCATATTGTAAAGACCATAATCATTAGGGAAATAGGCATCTGCCTTAACTGTATAGAATCCACCATCTTCAGGATAGTTTCCTCTACCGGGCTTGAAGTTTGCCAATAGACATCCTTTTGCATTTCTTATGTAATATCCACCCCATGGATATGGAGCAATATCTCTACCACCTCTAGCAGCCCATTCCCACTCAGTTTCTGTAGGTAGTCTGAACTCTTCAGTATTTGGCTGGTCGCCTTTGTGAGAGTTCCACATATGAGTTCTCCAGTGGCAAAATGCCTTAGCTTGTGGCCAGTTAACACCAACTACTGGGTAATCATCAAAAGCAGGGTGCCAGAAATAATTTCTAGTGAAAGGTTCATTGTAAGAGTAAGAAAAGTCTCTTATCCAAACCAAAGTGTCTGGATATACCTCTACAGATCTTTCATTAAGTAATTCTGATCTTACTACATCAGGATTGTTGGCTGCTTTTTTCCAATCTATCCATTTATAGCTGTAGTCAAACATTTTGGTGTTCAATGCTCTTTCTCTGTCAGACAATTTCATGTCGCCTTCATAGAACATCTCATCTAACTCTTCGTAACTATAATCTAACTCAGCTTCCCAATCTATGCCTTCGTTTCCGTAATCATCTATCTCATAGATGTCTCCCATGATAGTATGAGCAATGGAATCTCTGATCCAGTGTACATATTCACGATATTCATTATTCGTGATCTCTGTATCATCCATGAAGAATCCTGAAATGGAAATAGATTTGGGTCTTTGGGTATAACTGCTGAAGATATCTTGGTCACTTTGACCAATAGTGAGAGTTCCTGATGGGACGTAGACCATACCGAAGGGATTTATACCATTCCATCCAGGTCTATCTTGAACTCCAACCAATTCTCCTGTTTGCTCACTACCACATGAACTTAGTAATAACAATACTAAGCCCAAGAAAAACAATGCTTGTTTTTTCATGCTATTTAACTGATTTTGCCAATTATGTTTACGTCTTCTAATCGAAGATTGTAAAAATAAACTTTGTTACTTAACTTCAAAAAAATCCGTCAAGTTATATTGCCCACTGAATTTACTCCAGCAGACATGTAACGGATTAATAATCAATGGTATTATGTCCAGACAATGAAAATTTCAACTAAAGATTTCTTGGATTATAGATTATCTCTGGAAGCAGCCCCACACCAATTAGCTTATTCAAGTTGTAATTGATATTTATCTCGTGTGATCCCTCAGAAACATTTTTTAGGCTATTCAGACCTATATCATAACTATATGAGATCGTATAATTACTATTCATCTGAAATCCTAAGAGTAAAACTACTGCATCAATAGAATTCCTACTATAACCTCGAACACTAGTACCTCCAAAAACATTGCCATTTTTCACAATACAGGAGATATCTGTTTGAACACTTTGAAAATTTGTTTTTAGTAAGATTGATGGATAGATTATGAATTCTTCTTTGTATAACGGAACTCTTATGAATGCCTGCATAACTTCTTGATTTTCAACAGTTAATCCGTCAACACTTCTCTCAGGAAGGAAGAAGTTTGCGATAGATAGTCCAAAATCATAAGACTCATTTCCTATAAAAGCTCCCAGCTCATAAACTAAATTTCCACCAGTTAAATTTTGTTGTGAAAGGCGGGTATCTTGGTGATCTATTAGTCCATCTAGATAGATGCCATCGGGAGTAATAATTTGACTGCCATTTAGACCTGTACTTACATAACCAAGTGATCCTCCATAACTTAGAAGGCCTAGTCGGCTTTTTGTAATGTAGTTATATGATAGCTGAATGGAGCTTTTTCTCAATGCTCCCAAAACATCTGACTGCAATTCTACTCCCACTCCTCCATTAAAAAGATATAGAGGCATATGGGCATTCAGATAAAGTTGTTTTGGATGTGAAGTAACCCCAGACCATTGATCTCTATAATTAAAATTGACACTTAAAGATCGTTCCAGCCCTCCATATGCAGGATTGATATTATACAAATCTGTAAGATAAAGGGAATTTTGAGGGAAAGCTTGACCAAACCCTGACATAGATCCAAAAACCATTATACAGAAAACTAAAACCCTCATACTTAGCTTAAGAAGTAAGTTACTACTAACTTACGATTTTCTAAATAACAATTTCCATCATGTCATTTAGGGGACTAACATTTTCTGGTAGCAATTTTGACCATTCATTAGTCAGACCCATCTTGTGGCTAATATGGGTAAGATATGCTTTTTCAGGTTTTACTTTCTCTATCAATTTTAGAGCCTCTTCCAAATTGTAATGAGTAGGATGTTTTTCTAATCGTAATGCATTGATAATCAGAACTTTAAGTTCTTTTAGTTTAAACTGCTCATCTTCTGATATCATGCTTGCATCAGTAATGTAGGCAAGATCATTTAACCGAAATCCTAGAATAGGCAAGCGTCCATGTATAACATTTATTGGTGTAATCTGTATATCTCCGATTTTTAGCTTATCATCTGAAATAGTTTTTAACTCCAATTTTGGAGCTGTAGGATAGGGTATAGAAGAAAATATATACTTGAATCTTTCTCGTAGTATTTGATTTACCCTTGCACTTGCATATAGTGGAATGGTTTTCTTGTGAATATAGTTGATCGCTCTTATATCATCCAGACCCATAATATGATCATTATGTTCGTGAGTAATTAGAACAGCATCTACAGTAGATAGACTATTAGTTATGAATTGGGTGCGAAAATCTGGTCCTATATCTATTAGGAGATGAGCTTGTTTAGTTTCAATGTATATAGATGATCGTAATCTCTTGTCTGCAGTATCTTTAGATTGGCAAACAGCACAAGTGCATCCGATGAGTGGAATGCCTTGTGAGGTCCCAGTTCCAAGAGCGATTACTTTCAATATTAAAATATTAGAGTTATTCCATTTCGGCCAAATAACTTTTTTCTGCGATTTTAAGAAGTTTTAGACCTTCTTCATTGATCTTTGATTTATCTAATTCAGTAAGTTGGGTAATGTCAAGAAGACTTTCTATTCTCCCTTTTTCTTTGAAAAACTTATTGATAATTATTATTTTCTTATCGCGAAGGATACAATAACCTGATTGAAACTGTCCTCTTTCATATCTGATGACAAAATCATTAGATGTAAATATCTCTTCAATCTTTTTAAGGTTAGTTTTGGTATACTTTAAGGCCACACTATCACTTTTATAGCTCAAATATATCCATTCCAATAACATATATTTACAAAATGTTTAATATGACCAAATTCTTCTTCATTTGGACCTTAGTCTTGATCTCTATTAGCTGTTCTTGGTCTCAGGCAGGATTTAGAGGATCTGCTGTAGTCGGCTTGACAGCCAGTCAAATAGATGGAGATGAGTTAGTAGGATTTAGAAAACTAGGCTTGACTTCAGGTATCAAAATTGAGTTTACCTTGAAAGACAAGTTGGCAGGGAACATGGAGATTCTATACAGTCAGAGAGGCAGCAGCGAAAGTTTGTTCAAAAGATCCGATGACATGGATTTGACTGCACTTTCATTTTTCGAATTACCTGTTTATTTGAGTTATGCTGATTGGTACATAGAAAAAGACAACTACTACAAAATGAAAGGCCAGTTTGGTTTTTCTTATGCGACCTTGTTCTCTACAACGGGACAGACTGATTTGTATGATTTTGATGCTTTACAAAGTAATGATTTTAGCTACCTTCTAGGTGCATCATATAGTTTTACTAAGCATTGGTCTCTTACTGTAAGATACACAAGAGCAATTAATAAACTGCTTAAAGACGATTCTCTCCGAACTGGTTTTTTATTAAGTTACTTTTGGACCATAAGAACAGAATACGCATTCTAAAAAGGAAACATGAAAAATCTAATTTATATAATCCCATTTTTTATTTGTTTAAATGGTTGCGGTGGTGAGAAATCACAACAACAGAGTAATGCTCCATCTAGTGGCGTCAAGGCAACTAACAATTCAAGCTCCTCTACCAAAGCTGGATATCCTTCCTTAACTCAGGAATTACTGATGAATATCTGGGATAATGGAGAAATGATAGATTATATCTTTCATAACCTTCCTTTTAGCATGAATCAAACTGAGCTTAATAGTATCAGAACAAATTTGACTTATATTGATCCAAAACCAGTTTCTGAAATTCCAACCCAGTGCAAACCCTTTGCAAGACAGTTTTACCAGGTTGGTGGTGATATTATTCTTGAAGCAGATATTTACTTTTCTGAAGGTTGTCAGTTCTATATCTTTTGGGAAAATGGAAAAGCCAAGTACGCAAACTATATGGCTGAGTCAGGTGTACAGTTTTTCAATCAGATGGTAAAACAAGCAATGGAAGCCAGGAAACAAAATGGCCCACAGTAATAATAGGATTGCTGTCATAGATTGTGGTAGTAATACCTTTCATTTACTTATCGTAGATCGTGTTAACTCACCTTTAGGGTTTAAAGAAATTTACAGAGAAAGGGCCTTCGTTTACCTGTCTAAATCTGGAATCAGTGAAATTTCCTCATCAAGCTACGCTTTAGGAATCAATACCTTAGAACGATTTGTTCAGATTATAAAGGATTATAAGGTTGATTCTACAAGATGCCTTGGCACTGCTGTGTTGAGAGTTGCAACAAATGGTGCTAAGTTTATTTCTGAAGCACAAGAAAACTTAGATCTGGATATTGAGCTCATTAACGGATTAGAAGAAGCAGCATTAATTTTTAAAGGTATTTCATTATCTGCTCTGCCAGACGGTCCTTTGCTTATTCTGGATATCGGAGGAGGCAGTCTCGAACTTATCCATTGTGATAATAATACGGCAGTCTCTACTACCACTGTAAATGCAGGCATTTCTGTGTTGAGATCATTGCGCTCAGACCGAGATCCATTAGATGAGTCGGATCTAAAAATCCTAAACCACAAACTAACTACTGAACTCGATTCTTTTCTCTTACAGATATCATCCTATATGCCACATACTCTAGTCGGTGCATCTGGTTCATTTGAAATTATTGAGATGGTAAATTCTTGTAAGCCTTCTCCTTTAGGAAATTATTTTGACCGAGATAATGTTTTGGAAATTTGTAGTCAAATATGCTCTCTGGATCTTGAAGGCAGACGTAATTTGAAAGGAATGCCAGATAATCGAGCTGACTTAAGTTGCGAATCTATGACTATTATTCATTTCATTCTTGAAGCGCTTAGTTCTATAGATAAGCTCCTCGTCTCGCCATTCAGCTTGAAAGAAGGAGTAATCAAAGAATTGCTAAATTTAGATTAGGCTAAAAAAAGTATTAAATTGGTCTAAAATAATTTACTTGGAAAATTTAATCGAGATATTACCTATGGAGTTTACAATAAGAGCATTAATTGCTTCTTCATTGGTAGGCCTCATGTGTGGTGTTTTGGGATGTTTTATAGTACTCAGAAATATGTCTCTAATTGGAGATGCTTTATCCCATGCAGTTTTGCCTGGTGTTTTCTTTGCATTCTTACTCTTAGGTTACAGTGTTATAGGCTTTTTTATAGGTTCTACGATTGCTGGTTTAGTTACAGCAGTTGCCATTTCATGGGTACAACAAAATGTACAAACTAAGTATGATGCCGCTATAGGAATCATCTTCACGACCATGTTCTCTATAGGTGTCATAGGCATCTCTTGGCTGAGTAAAAGTGAAGGTGTTCATCTGGACTTAAAGGACTTTTTATTCGGAGAACTACTAG
>CAZKXO010000177.1:0-7930 GCA_964556525.1 uncultured Saprospiraceae bacterium | reverse complement strand
CACAACTAGGTGCGCCAACATTACGTACCGTTACTGTATATGATCCAGCAACAAGACCAGCAAAAGTGCCACTTGCTTGGAATGTGATGGCATCTAAACTATATTCGAATGCACCAACTCCTCCACTTCCAGTAGCAACTAATGAACCATCTGAATCACCATTACATGTAACATCTACTATCGTTGAAATCAAACAAGTAGGAGCTTCAAGTGCAGTTATGGTAACCATACATAACCCCATACATCCATTAGCATCTATGGTAGTCACAGTATAAGTTCCTGCTCCAAGTCCTGTAAAAGTACTTGAAGTCTGAGAAGTGGTACCTGCATCCAGGCTATATGTATATGGACCTGTACCTCCAGAAGCTACGACAGCTATAGTTCCGTCATCTACACCACAATCTGATGGATCTGTACCAGTTGCAGTACAACTGAGTGGCGTAGGTTCACTTAAAGTTTCTGCACAAGCTACAGTACATCCATTCATATCAGTTACAGTTACAGAATAAGTTCCTGCTCCTAAACCGACAAGATCTTGCATATCATTGTCTGGATCTTCAGGTCCGTCATTATCCCAATCAAAGGTATATGCACCTGTTCCTCCTGTTACAGTCAATGTCACACTACCATCTAATCCTCCATTACATAGAGGGTCAGTAGGTGTTATAGAACAAATCATCTCGTCAGGTTGAGCAACTATACCCGAGCATACAACTGTACAGCCGTTGGCATCAGTAACAGTCACATCATAAGTTCCCGCCATTAAATTAGGGTTACCTCCTGTAGTAATGCCGTTACTCCATAGATAAGTGAAAGTGCCAGTACCTCCTGAGGCAGTCACTGTGGCAGAACCATCACCAAACCCAAAACAAGTTGCACCAGTAGTGGCTACCGAACAAACAACTGGGGTCGGTTCTAACAACGTTACTTCACACATAGATGTACCTCCTGCTGCATCAGTTACAACAACAGAATATGTACCGGCAGCCAAACCAGTTGCTGTTGCAGCAGTCTGACTGTCACTCCATAGATAGGTAAATGGTGCAACACCATCCATAGGTGTTACTGTAGCACTACCATCACTAAAGCCGTTGCAAGTAGGATCGACACCTACTACTGAGCAGGTCATACAATTAAGCACAACGACATTGACTGGACAACATGATTCTCCTGGGCAACTATCGGAGTCTGATCCTTCATAATAGAAACATTCAGAATCTCCAACTAAACCGTCGCCAATTAAAGTATTGTCAACAATAAGGTCACAGCCTGTACCCACTTGTGTTCCTGAACTGTTGAACCAGACTACACCAGTCAAACCAGAATCGCAAGTAAGAGTAACCGTGTTTGTCCCATTAGAACAGACATCTGTCATAGGAACAGGAGAACAGCCTGGAGCAGCACAAGGAGATTGAGATATCAATGCAGTTGTGCTGAATACAGTTACCAAAAGTGTAAAAATAACGTTGAATTTAGTATTCATGAGTTTTACTTAGAATTAAACTATGACATAGAAATACGAATCCTATATCTATAAATTTGATTTAGTAGGACCGAATATTCGGTCACTTGAATACTGTATAAGGGATAAGTAGTAGATAGGGGATTCCCCTACCTCGATGCAAACATATTAAATATTATTATAATATGTAAGTATATGTTGTACACATTTTTAAAACATTTTAGTTAAAAACTCAGAGCATGAAGTAACTTCAGAAAGTCGTTTTTATGAACTGAGTATTCAGAATATTCCTTTAAAAGATAGGTAGATAAACAAAAAAAGCCCTCACAAAGGAGGGCTTCATATATAATAGTGTACTATTTCTATTGGGTTTTCATAAATCGCTCTGAAACTATTTCTCCATCTCTTAGATAGAGTTGGACAAGAAATACTCCAGAATCTAGATCTGAGACATTAAGCTCAAAACCATTACTAGTATCAACATTTTCTTGCCTTAATAATTTTCCATTAACATCAAGTATCTGTGCTTGTTCTACATGCTTACCATCTGCATAAACTGCAATATTCTTCACAGCAGGATTAGGAATTATACTAATTTTTGTAATTGGTTTTTCCTGAACATCAGAAATAGATGATAGTCTCAAACATCCTTCTTCTACAACTAAGTTGGTTCTATTGTAATCTTTATTTATAAACTCAGAGTTACCTGTAATACAAATGCTGTCACCTGTAACCGCTGAATAACTTATTCTGATAAATGGTGCATAGCCAGTATTTCTTTCTATGTATTCATCAGTATGTATGGCGAATACAGACTCATCATTGTACATGAATTCTGTAGGAGACTCAGTGTAGAATGTTTCTACTTTAGAGATTTGGATACCTGAAGTGTTTATCTGATATGCATTCAGATCTCTTGTAGGCACCCAGTATTCAAGGTCAATATAGTTTTCGGCAGTATTGAATTCCACAACTCTGATACTTGTCTGCTCTCCAGACAAATCAAGTCCAGCTGGATAAGTACAATGCTCGTGGAATGGATTATCTATCTCTCTCTCCTTTTCGTCAAGGCATTCCTGAATAAGAAGCGCATCGTATAATGATAAGCTACCATCTGCGTTCATATCCTGACAAGGACCTTCTAAAGGTGCTTTGTTGTTTAACAAATCAAGATATATCTCAAAGTCAGACATTTCCAACTCTCCAGTCCCATCTAGGTCCCCTGGGTGCGCTATCCCGCCACATTCTCCATTACAATCTATTTCTGTATCACCACCTTTGATGCCTTTACAATCGACATAATCCTCACAATCTTCTTCCACTGTAACTACTAATGTACCAGAACTTCTATCTATAGTTACACAAGCAGTTCCCGTGTTATTTTCATAAGTTTTCTCTTGCATTTTCCGAGCATCGGCTAATCTAAAGTGATTAACTCTAACAACAATGCTATATTGACCATCAGGTACATCGGTAACATCTATCCACTGGCAGTCTAGATATGGCTCATATATATCACTACATCCTTGAGTTATGCCCATAAATCCACAGTAATACTTCCCTAGAGTCCCTCCAGAATTGGTACAATCTAGATCTAGAACACAGAATCCACTCTTAAAACCAACCGGTTGTGGCTGCCCCTCCCCTTCATATATCAGGTATTCGGCATATCCTAAGTGGTGATAATGACCATGACAATTCTCTCTACTGAATAGAAGTGTATCATTTTGAGGTAGACCTACGATATAATCGGCATCTCCTATATTATCAATTTTAGTAGCAAATCTTATAACCTCTCTTGCTCCCGGTCCTCTCAGACAGCCCTCATCTACAAAACAAGCATCAGAATTGAATACTGTATCTACTTCTATGGAATTTCTTAAGTACTCTTCGTCAAAGCTCAGATCTGGACCACATTCATCACTATATTCACAGCTTCCGTCAAGGAAAACCTGAGCAAATGGGTCATAATTACAAGCAGTTGGGTCATTACATCCTCTCTTGACCGGACGTTTCTGAACCTTGAAGAACAAGGAATCATTGGAGTTTTCCCATGGTTTTATAGGTTTTACTCTTAAATAGTATGTAACACCACCTTCCAATGGAAAAAAATCAAATTCCGAACTTGGTGAACATTGATGAGAATCTTCATTATGAGCTAAAGCACCTTCTGTGCCTTGCGTCTGCAATCTCCTATCACAATCATCGTAAATCCATATAGTAGTATCCGCCCAACCTTTTCCTGAAAGGAAATTGTCGCAAGTACTGATCTTATAGAATCCATCTATCTCTGGCGTCAGTTTAAACCAGTACTCTTTCCAGTCTGGTGTCCAAATATTTGTGAATGGTGGAGTAGGCAAAGAAAGTTCTTCTGCGAGTTCGCAAGTTTCACCTATACTACAATTGAAATTGATATATATGTAATCATTTGTAAACTCTTCAACTTCCACGAATTCGTTATCGAAAATGATTTCGTAGCTCCCACCTTGAAGACCATCTCGCTCTATATCAGTTAGTTCAAAAGTATAGCATCTGTCTTCTACCATTCCTTGGAAAAGAATGCACTCTTCCCCTGAAAAGCAACCACTCAGATCTCCAGAAGCAATTATTGTCTTGAAATCTTGCGTTTCAAGTTCCCAAGAAATATCACCAGGAAAATCATCAGGAGTAATCTTGATAACCAATTCCTTCAGTTGTGCTTGTGACTGAGTAGTACAAAACATAAAGCATGAAGTAAGGAAAAGAAATTTCAGTAAATTTTTCATCAAACTATCAATTAGTCAGTAAATCCAATGTTTTCTTAGGTGCAATTCATATTGTCAGCAGGAAAGAAACACAATATATTATATATTTATATAATATGTAACTGCTTGGTTAACAGCAACTAGATTATGAAAGAATGGTAGTGTATTTTATGATTATCCTCAGGACAATAGAGTTCGTCTTCAAGAAGATTGATTGTTATTATACAAACAAAAAGAGGACCTTCATGATGAAGGCCCTCTCTTTAAGTTGGTAATTGGTCGGCTACTTGTCAGAAATTATTCTGTTTTCGTAAGCTTCTCAAATATTACTTGCTTTCCTACTTGCATTCTGAATAAGTAAGTTCCAGGAGGCAAACTAGAAACGTCCATAGTCATAGAAGTCTTTCCAGCACTAACACTATCATTATCGACTTGCATGATTAATTGTCCGATTACATCATAGATACCACCGTCAATTGGAGAATCATACTCAGTTACCAGATCAATATTGATTTGGTTTAGAACTGGGTTAGGATATACATCCAACTCGACTTTCTGATTTCTCAACTTGTCTTGAACAACTTCGACTGCCACTACATCTGAGTATTGAGATGCACCATCAAGGTCTACCATTCTCAGTCTGTAGTAGTAAGTTCCTGTTTCTTCAAGATCTGCATCATTGTAGAAGTATTCTGTCTGAGAATTAGTGTTTCCACTAGCTCTTTCCGTTCCTATTTCTACAAAGTCATTTGTACCATTAATAGATCTTTCTATAGAGAAGAAATCTGAATTTACTTCTTTAGTAGTGATCCACTCCACAACATTCATACGCTTATCAGCATCATGTCTAGCAGAAAGATCTACATCGTCTACTGCCAATACTGAAGACTGATTTCTTAGACCAGCATCTACTGTAAGATTTACTGTTCCTGTATTAACTTCTATCATGTGTGATCTACCCAACTGTGCATTGAATGGATCTACAACTGCATCACTATCAGTAATGTCATCATTTAGAAGTGCATTGTCATCGATAAAGGTCATGTTATCTGGAGCCACAAACTCAACGTAGTAGCTACCTCTTGGTATCTCTTGGAATAAATACCTACCGAAAGGATCAGTAAACACAGTAGCGACAATGCTGTCGTTACTTACATCCACTAAACGAACTTCAACATTCTCTAGAGGAGTATCTCCAGCATCAAAAGAGTTCAGTGCTCCGATAGCAGCTTCTAACCAAACTTGGTTACCTATCATGTTACCTTCATAGAATCCTAAATCAATAGTTGTATTATTTTCTTGTGCCGACAAGGTAAATGTACTTGTAGTCCAAACACCATTAGCATTTGTAATATCACTATCGAATCCATCTACGGTAACATCTGACTCAGTAGGAACATAATCAGTATGTGTTCCTGGCAACTGTGTTACTCTTAAGTAGTAGCTACCAAGAGGAACATTAGCAAACAAATAGTTACCATTAGCATCAGTAAAGGTATTATCTATAAGTTCATTTGTTACTGCATCAAAAAGCTGGATCTGTGCATTAGGTATACCAGGCTCATTTGCACTTTGCATACCATCAGCATTAAGATCTTCCCATAATAGGTTACCGATACTTCCACATGTAATCCCTTCTACTGTAGCGCTTGTAACAGCTGTACAACCCAGAGCATCTGTAACAGTTACAGTATAAGCTCCTGCTACTACAGAGAATAAATCTTCAGTAGTTGCTCCATTACTCCATTCAAAGTTATAAGGTGCTATACCACTTACTGCTGTTACATCTACAATTCCTGTAGCTTGTCCACATTCAGTTCCTGTTACAGATACTGGCTTGAACAACACAGTACAAGCACCAGTTGCTTCACAACAATCATCAGATGCTGTTATCATAACTGAGCTTTCATTGTTAGCCATTCCTATAGCTTCACCTTCGAAGAAAATCATTCCAGAATCCATTGCAACATTTGTTATAGTCTCATTAACTTCTAGCGTATACCTGAATACAAATTCCTCATCAGATATGCCATCACCGTTTGCGTCTACGAAATCGATTAGGCCGTTTCCGTTTGCATCAGATGCCTGTACAAACTCTGGACTATTCACATCCAAGTCTAAAGGCAAGTGCGAATCAGAAACAACTATATTACCTACCTGTATACCCGGAGCACCTCCTAGCAATCTTACAGTTAGAGTAAAGTCAACTTCATCTCCATTTCCAGGACATACACATGACTTATTAGCAGTCTTCTCAACATTGATAAATGCACCAATGTACGAAGATGTATCCAAGTCAGAAACAAGTCCTCCTGATGGATCTATACCAATAGCTGTACCCACATTAGAGTATCTACCTAACTCAGCATCACCATCAATTGTACAAGTCTGAGACTGCCCTGGAGCAAGAGAAGGTATAGTACAAACCAAGCCCTCTATGTCATCATTAACTTCTATATTAGTAAGAGTTGTGGAACCGTCATTTGTTACAATGTAAGTCCACTCTACTTGCTGTTGTGATCCAGGTGTCATGATTATAATCGGCTGTCTTTCCAAATCATCATTCACACCATTAGTCAACTTAACCAAGCTAATACTTGAAGGCTGACATGCTGGATCTTCTTCAATTGTAATTACATCAATTGACTGACATCCATTCGCATCTGTTATAGTTGTCTCATACTGACCTGCTGGAAGATTTACCGCAGTCTCAGTAGTCTGACCATCAGGCCATGCAAAGCTGTAAGGCATTGCACCACCTTGCGCTAGCAATGTTGCTGACCCACCAGTTCCATTACATGCTGGAGATACCGGGAAGTACAAACAAACAAAATCATCACAGTTCACACCACAACCTTCAACTACAAGATTGAGCACAAGGTTGAATGGACAACCGTTAGCATCTAACTGCTCTACTGTAAATGTACCTGTAGTGTTGTACATTGCACCTGCAAAGGCGAAAAATTCTCCTTGACATATAGAAGCATCAGTTACAACATCTTCTGTCTCAGGGTAAATCTCAAGATTTAGAATTTGATCACCAGTACATTCTTCAGTTCCTGCTTCAACATACTGACCAGCTAGACTGAATGTCTGACCAAGCCATTCATAGCTGTCACCAGCGCATATACTAACATTTGTTACTATATCAGAACCGTTAGGTGTCACTGTCAACATCAAAATCTGATTGAATGCACAACCTAAGTTATTAATTCCAGCCTCAGTGAAAACACCACCTGCTGTATAAGTAACACCATTTGCTGCCCAAGTGTAAGATCCTCCTTCACATATTTCTATCTGAATGATAGCATCTTGTCCTCTTGGATTAACAGTAAGATTCAGTATCTCATCTGCTAAACATCCATCATTTGTAATATTGAAAGTACCTGAAGTAGTCAATGTCTGCCCGTCAAATACTACTGACTCTCCTGAACATATTGTACGGTTAGTAACTATAGGTGCTGGCTTCTGTACAACTGTAAGATTAAGTACCTCATCTGCAGTACAACCGTCATTATTAGCTCTGAATGTACCTGAGGTAGTCAATGTCTGTCCATCAAATACTACTGACTCTCCTGAACATATTGTCTGTGAAGACACAACATCTGCTGGCTTCTGTGTAACATTTAAGTTCAATACTTCATCTGCAGTACAGCCATCATTTGTAATTCTGAATGTACCTGAGGTAGTCAATGTCTGTCCATCAAATACTACTGACTCTCCT
>CAZKXO010000176.1:0-7979 GCA_964556525.1 uncultured Saprospiraceae bacterium | reverse complement strand
CCTAAGTTTTATTCTCAGGTAGATTATACCTTTTCATAAGTTCCTCAGCGATGAGCCAATCATGCTCTTCATCGATTTCTAGGGCAGTATATTCTGGCATTTCATACAAAGCTATCTCCCCTGACAATCTGTTTTTTGCAGTCCTGATGTTGCCCACAGAGTTAATGTAGAAAGCGCCGTTTTCCATAAGTAAGCCATCGAATTCCTGCCTTCTCGGTCTGTTCTTGTAATCATAATTGAGCGGTGTCCCATCTTCTTTCCAAAAGAATCGTTTGGTTCTTACTACTGATAACAAGCTGTCTTTGCCAGACATTTGGAGTAGGTTTATGGCAGAACTAAAGTCCTCAGTCCTCGTAAATGGAGAGGTCGCCTGAACCAGCAGGAAACGGTCAGAATCTGCTAATTGGGCAGATTCGATATATTCTAACATCACACTTTCAGTAGATGAATGATCTTGGGCATTCTCCTTGGAGCGGTGATGAATGGATAATTTATCAAAACCAAAACTTAGTGCAGTTTGCGCAATTTCATCACTTTCTGTAGAAATTATAATCTCGTCTACATCTTCTACAACACTAAGAGCTGCCACATTCCAGTAAATTAGTGGCTTACCACAGAAGGTTTTGATGTTCTTTTTGGGTATGGACTTGCTGCCACCCCTGGCTGGAATAAAGGCTAGGGTTTTAATAGTTAAGGTTTTTTATATTATGAGATTCATGCATATGATTGCAATAATGAGAATTATATTTGATAGATATTTCATTTTAGATCTGTCTTAATAGACAAATTACTTATGCAAGCTAGATTTAGAGAGCTAATCAAACAAGGGCAGAAAGCCATTTCGGACCTGAGAAAAGGAACGCTAGATCAGATTGCTAAGACTATGCGTAAAGCACTTAAAGATAATAATGAGATTGTTGTAAAGTTTATATGTACGCATAATTCTAGGAGATCACAGACCGCCGAGTTTTTGCTGGATATTCTTGCTAGAGAGAAAAAGGTAAATCTTGTAGCCTTGAGTGCAGGAACAGAGTTTACTTCTTTCAATCCTGCTATGGTAAAAGCTATTGAGTCCTGGGGGTTTAGTTTTATAAAATATGGACAGGAACCCAATCCACTCTATATCTATAATATTGGGCATGACGACCTCTATTATTATTCTAAAGTCTATTCTGAAGAACTTATAGATTACAAGAACATCATTAATATCACTGTCTGTGGTGATGCCAATGA
The DNA here is from genome assembly GCA_964556525.1 of uncultured Saprospiraceae bacterium. Taxonomy (GTDB): domain Bacteria; phylum Bacteroidota; class Bacteroidia; order Chitinophagales; family Saprospiraceae; genus RFSX01. The sequence goes on along the minus strand of CAZKXO010000176.1, from coordinate 6,746 downwards.
AAATTGTCCGGTTATTCCTTCTTCATATGCTCGATTTCACCTAGGATACAAAGACCCTAAGACTTCTGACGGCACTGCTCATCAAGAAGAAGTCTACGCCAATAAGGTAGTGGAGATAGGATCTGAAATGCTCTATCTAGTAGACAGCATCACCTCATAAGCTTATAGTGAAACAAACTAAGCTGCTTTATATTTTAGGCACTCGGCCAGAAGTTATCAAGTTAGCTCCCCTTATTCTTGCATCCAAAAATGATGGACAGCTAGGCACAATAGTTTGTCATACTGGGCAGCATAAAGAGCTGGCAGAATCAGCATTCTCCACATTTGGAATAAGGCCTGATTATGATTTGGCACTAATGAAAACAGGTCAGACGCTTTCGCAGCAATTGGCAAAGCTTTTGTCAAAGTTAGAAACTGTCATTCAAGTAGAACAACCTACCATGGTCATTGTACAAGGTGATACCAATAGTGCTCTTGCTGGAGCCATGGCAGCATTCTACCAACAAATTCCAGTCGCACATATAGAAGCCGGTTTGCGCAGCCAGATGAAGACAGACCCCTTCCCAGAAGAAATGAATCGTAGACTTATCAGCCAAATCGCTGAACTGCATTTCTGCCCAACTGAAGCCAATCTAACAAATCTCAATAGTGAGTCCATAGCTGGAAGAAAACATGTCTCTGGCAACACTGGCTTAGACGCCGTAGCCCATGTTCAATCACAAATAGAGTCTGGTGCAGTAGCTGTAGAAGCTTCGATTAGAAAACTGCTAGATCTGGATGAGCTTATCATCATCACCATCCATAGAAGAGAAAACCAAGGTGGCAGACTAGGACAAATACTGGCTGCTCTGAAAGCACTATCAGAAAAATATTCAGATAAAAACTACATCTGGCTCCTACATCCAAATCCTAAAATCAAAAGTGTTATTAACTCAGAACTGAGTGACACCAAGATTCATCTTTTAGATCCAGTCTCCTATGTCTCTATGGTTCAGCTGCTTTCCAAAGCTAGTTTGCTCATTACAGATTCTGGAGGACTTCAGGAAGAAAGCTCCTTTATGGGCCTTCCTACTATCGTCCTGCGCCTAACAACAGAGCGGCAAGAAGCTATAGACGAAGGCCTAGCATTACTAGTAACACCAGATGAAAAGGCAATTGTAACAACTGTGAGTCAAGTACTGGATGACACATCAGTGAGACAAAAATTAGCTAAAAGGAGTATGGTCTTTGGAGACGGTAAGGCTAGTGAAGTTATACTCGTGGAGATAAAGGCATTCATAAACAAACACAACATTCCTGCCTAAGGCCATTACTAAATGACCTTTGTGTTTTTTTGCCAGCTTGTCAGATTAGATTATACTTGCCCCTCGTTATAACAAGATAAACCCATAAATTAGAATACTTCAGCTCAAAGCAGATGCCTAAAAACAAAAAAATTGCAGTAGTCGGACTTGGATATGTGGGACTCCCATTGGCACTTGCTTTCGCAGATAAGTATCAAGTTGTAGGCTACGATATCAATGCCCACCGTATAGCAGAACTGAACCAAAAACAGGATGGTAACAAAGAGCTTGTACAGGAAAATTTTATAAATAAGAAAATAAGTTTCAGTACCAATCTGGATGATATAGCCGAGTGCAACTTCTTCATTATAGCTGTACCCACACCTGTAGATGTACACAAGGTGCCTGAACTAGAGATGCTCAAAGCTGCAACAAAAGCTGTAGGTAGTGTACTTAAGAGAGGGGATTATGTAATATTCGAATCCACCGTCTATCCAGGCTGTACAGAAGAAGTATGTGTCCCTCTACTGGTCCAGGAATCAGAGCTCGAATACAAGAAAGACTTTAAGGTCGCTTACTCCCCAGAAAGGATAAACCCTGGTGATACAAAAAACACTATAGACAAAATCATAAAGATAGTATCTGCCTGTGACGATGTAGCCCTGTCTGTCGTTTCCGAATTCTATTCTGACATAATCACAGCTGGATTACATAAGGCCTCCTCTATGAAGATTGCCGAAGCTGCCAAGATTATAGAAAATACTCAGAGAGATGTCAATATCGCTTTTATGAATGAGATAGCTATCATCTTTGACAAACTAGATATTAATACACATGAGGTACTTGCTGCTGCTGGCACCAAATGGAACTTCATGAACTTCTACCCCGGTCTTGTCGGTGGGCACTGTATAGGGATAGATCCCTACTATCTGACATACAAAGCCAAGCAAGTAGGATATGAGCCAGAAGTCGTCCTAAGCGGCAGACGAGTCAATAATAATATAGCCCCTTTCATAGCTCAAAAAATTGTCAAGAACCTCCTACAACAAAACAAGAAACTATCTGAATGCTCCGCTCTTATCAGAGGCATAACCTACAAAGAAAACGTACCTGATACTCGAAACTCAAAGGTGCTGGACCTTATAAAAGAACTAAAAGAATATCAAATACAGGTAGATGTCCAAGACCCACTTGTAGACAAAAATGAGGTTGTAGCAAGACATGGCGTAGAAATAATAGATCAACCTTCTAGCTTATATGATGTGGTGGTAATCGCAGTTTCTCATAAGGTCATGAAAAAGGACTCACTTCAGGCTTATATGCCCATGCTTAAAGAAGAAGCAATTGTATTTGATGTAAAATCTACCTTTGCCAAGTCAGACAAACCTGAAGGAATTGTTTACTTAAGTTTGTAAACTATAGCTAAGGCGTTATAGCCTCATAAGGGCAAATGCCCTGCTCCGCAAAAAGACTATTAGGATTAGAAGAGACTAGTGTAAAGCCTCTAGAATAAAGATTAGAGGTAACATGATGAAAGTTGTCTATCATACTCGTGCCTTTGTAAGCCAGTGCCGTAAAATGCTTGTCAGCTTTTTTTTCTTCAGCTCTGAACTTGTTATTGTCATGCACCTGAGTGGCCTCTATTTCTTCTTGATAGAAATAAGCACTTTTATTTAAGTCTACACCAACTAAAACTATTTTGCAAGGATCAAATTTCAATGTGATATAATTCAGTGCAGAGGTCAGACTGGAGCGATAATGAAACAGTTCTTCATCAAAGGAGTCAGCCCAGGGAGACAACTTCATAAAATCTCCAATCTTTACAAAATCAACTTTCACTTCATAATCCAAGATAAATCGTGGTCGCTTGAAATGGATGTAATTTAGTGGATTAAGAGCCTGTAGTTTGTAGGCTAAATTTTTGCTTGGATACAAGCGACCAGCTACATTCTTATGCAGGACTAGAGTCATATCATTCTTCAGTTCAGAATCCTTGATTGTTGCAATAGTCCTTTGGATAAACTCCTTGGCATGCTTGTTATGATAGTCAATAAAATAGGTGTAATTGGGCCTGAGGCCAGACTTCTTGTGAAAGACGGTAAACTTATTCAGTGCTATCCGAACTTTGGCTCCATTAATTATAGCCCTATCCTGATCCGTTAGTTCATTTATAGAGTAGCCACTACCTATAAGATAGATGGCACCCTGATCCGAAACCTTAGTTATGCTCAATGTGGACGATACTTAAGTTTGCGACTTTGTTCTACTTCTATGTCTAGAATTTCCGCTGGCTTATGCTGCAGTGCTTCATGTGTTGCCTCTAGATTTCTTACAAGTTTCTGCATGCCACTTGGCTCTAATGAGGCTGCATGATCTGTTCCTTTCCAAGTTCTGTCCTTTGTAAAATGGCGCTCTATGTATTCTGCCCCTAAAGTATATGCGGCTATGTCTATAGCTATACCCAGGTGATGACCAGAAAAACCAACTTGCTTTATCCTATCAGCATATTTATCCTGTATTCGCTTAATCTCTAGTAAGCATACATCATTAAAGGCAACGGGATAACCAGAGGTACAACTATAAAGAACCAATCTGTCCTTGGCACTATTTGTCTCTTCAAAAAACTCTATCAAAGCCTGCTCCTCTCCATGCTCTGTCATCCCTAAGGAAGCATGTATCTCACCTTGGTACTCATCACGAAGAACCTTCAGCATCTCGAAGTGATTATTACAGGCGGAAGGAATCTTTATGAAGTCAGGATTCAATGCAGCGATTTCTTTGGCAGAAGTAGTATCCCATACTGAGGTTGCGTAGCCTACATCAATGGACTTACAGTAAGCCTGTAATTCCCTATGTTGATCTTGGTCAAATTCCAGAAACTCTCTATGTGCCCCATAGGTGTCACCGTAAGAATTATACGCTACTGGGTGCGGTGCATTATACTGCTCTTCAGTCAGCAGCTCCTTAGGGTTTCTTTTCTGAAATTTAGCATAGGTTGCGCCGGTAGATTTAGACAAATCTATTAGCTCTTTTGCAATCTCCATACTACCCTTATGATTACAGCCTATTTCGGCAATGATAACAGGTTTTTTGTAACTCATTTTTACTTAAATTTTTGTTTTAGCCCAGCTAATTTCATCCTAAAAAAATATGGCGTCAGCGGAAATAAAGCACGGTAACGGTCTACTTTAGCAATGTGCTTTGTAACAGCGTCGTAATCATTTTTACGTTTATATTCTTTTGCACTATCTGAATCTGCAAGTCTAAAAGCTGATCTTACAAACTCCGTTCCTATCAGACATTCATATCCAGCAGTTGCTAACCAATTCTTCAAGGTCGTCAGACTAAAGTGAAAGGTATGCGCACTTTGGAAATATGTCAAATAATCCATTTTATATTTCTGATAAACATTCTTTATCCCTGGCACTTCAATGTATAAAACGCCATCTGTTTTCAGATATGACTTTATTAGCTCCAATTCTGAAGCGACATCTAAGACATGCTCCATTACATGCGAGTAGATTATAAGGTCATATTTCTTTTCAGAATCTAAATCTTTAAGGAAGCCATCTGCGATATTGAGACCTTTTTCTTTTCCGAACGCTATATAAGTCGTTCCAATGTCCATACCCTTCACTTCGTGTCCCTGATCTTTAAAGTAAGCCAGTATACCTCCAGCACCACAACCTATTTCCAACACCTGCATAGCCTGATTATTGCTTATCAATTTACCGGCCACCAAAAATTCATAGATTTCTTTTCCTTTATTCTTTTGTCTGACAAAGTAGTCCCCCGATGGTCTTTCCTCCCCTACGTAGAGTTTCTTCTGGATATCGTTATAGAAGCCATTGTAGGACTCTTGCGTCATCCTTGGATTGGTCATGACCAAGCCACATTCTTTACAGGCTGTGACAGTATTCTCTATTCCGTAGCGGTCTTTTTCGGCAAGTAGTTCTTGGTTCTTAGAATTACATAAAGGGCAATTGTCCAAGGTCTCGTAGCGGTATTCTCCAGACTCCAGCTTTTGTACCAGTTTTGTTTTGGTCTTTTTTTGCAAGGCATTTAAACGTAAAGTCTCGACACCATCATTAGTATATCGTGTACTGATCATCTAGATATACTCTAAAAATTCTTTGGCATTCGTAAGTGAGACCTCATGGAACTTATCCTGCCATCTATCTATATGAGCAACGATAGGGTCTGGATCGGTAAGCATCTCTATGGAGAGAGCTGTTATTTTCTCATCCAAGGCGGGATCATCTACTTCCAATCCCCATTCCGGCTTGCCTATATCTTCTAGAAAAAACTTCAGCTTGTTATGCGAAATGAGAGAAATGGTCGGTGTACCACAACCAAAAGCAATGAGTTGTGCATGGCCTCTCATACCCATCACTAAGGCCGGTTTTGTGTAGGCTTCTACTATGGCCTTAGAGGTCACATTGTAAAGCTGGACCAACTCGTATGGCACTTCATATACATCCAGGTAAGGGAGGAAATATTCATCTTGCTTGGTATGTGCATAATATTTTATCGGTCTGTCTTCACTGAGTACGGCAAGTGCTTGGGCAATCTTTGACAGCTTGGTTCCCATTTCTTTGCCAAAGCGATTCTTTGATCTATCAAAGGCACAGTTGACAGCAATGAAGTCCTCCTTCTCAGTTGCCCTAGATAGTTCTGGGTAGATCTTTTTTATAATCGTCGTTAGGCAAGGCTGGAAGCGCACTTTTTCGTGTAAATCAGCAGGAAGATGCTTACGGAAAGAGGCAATACTTCCTTCATTTCTTAGTCCTATATAGAGTGCTTTTTCTGTAAGCTTATGGATATGCTTCCCAAAGATATCTTGAAAGCCAGCTTGATTTCTAAACTGATTGTAGCCTACAGCATAGAGCACAAAGGGTGAATTAAGTTTCTCCAATTGTTCGTAGGAACAGGACCATTGCCAACCACTGAGTTTGTTCTTATTTGTATCGCTGATAAACAATCCCCCTCCTCCTATGAGGAAGCCTTTGGCAGAGTTGAGCTTTTTGGTTGATCCTTCATCTACTACAGCATGTACATGTTGCTTCTTCCATCGGAGGCTGCTATCCTGAAGGGACAAAAAATCTCTTATGACTACAGGTAAGATGATATCACCAGCATTGGACAAAGTGTAATGGGCGATATGATAGACCTTCTTAGATCCTTTGTGAGGCTTATCAAGGAGTGAGTAGACCTTATTTTTTGCTCTGAAATGACTGAAGCCCTCTGCTATTTCGGTAGCAACAAACTCCAGGGGTTGTTTCAGTGCTTTAGATAATTTTTGTAGTTCTCGTTTCATAGCTCTCTACGACGCCACTCTTTCCGTGCAAAAACTCACAATTTACTTGATAATAGGCTATAATTATAGAAAATAAGTCATTTATATATTAAAAAATAATTTAATTTGTTCTGGTGATTAGTGTTGTCATATGAACTTATAATCGT
>CAZKXO010000175.1:0-7988 GCA_964556525.1 uncultured Saprospiraceae bacterium | reverse complement strand
GAGATTGCAGCCATTACTATAGCTTTTGCATCCTATACTGACATAGATTTCAACGTAAATCACCTGATTAACATGCTTGGGATAAATTTCCGATCCATGTTATATCTTCTTCTTGTTACACTTAGTGCATTTATATATGGAGACTATTTTTCAAAGTATGTTAAACAAGCTATATACAAGATTGCCATAGGAATCATCATAATTTGTAATCTGTTATTTCTGTTTGGAGTTTTTCATTTTATCAATATTTACAGTGTTCTAGGGATTTTGATAGTTCCTGTACTTACTAGGATTCCGAACCTACCTAAGATTCTTCATAGTACCTTTATAGCCAGATTAGAGTTTAATAAGATTAACATACTTGGGACATTCTCTCTGGTTTTGATTGTTTTCTTCTTTATGCTCAATTTTATCTACTCACAGATTCCTTTTCCTACAGGCTTTGATAGTCGGAATTTCTATATGAATATAGCTAGGCTTATAGCTGGAAATGAAGGATTAGTATTTGGCTGGAGACCTTATAATTGGGGATTGCTAGTTTCTACAGGCTTCACGGTCTTTGGTAAGAATGAGGTGGCAGTTAGTTTATCTCTATACGGTTATATTTTAGCATTGTTTGGAATGTTCCATTTAGGCTATAAGGTCCTAAGGATGAATATTAACTATGTCCTCTTTTTTATGTTGATAGTTACTGTTACTCCAGCAATCGCCAATCAGCAATTTGTAGAACACAAAACTGACTTAGCTCTGCTCTTTTTTCAGACTGTATCAATAGCACTCTTCATTGAGATATTTGGTACATATAAAGCAAATAAAGTTGAAGGTGTATCTAACTTCTCGCAGCTCATACTCAAGGATATCTTGCCACAATTGATCCTACTGGGTTTGTTTTTGGGATTTGGTTTGAGTATAAAGTTGACCAATATGTTTTTGGTTTTTAGTTTGTTGATTTCAGTCTTTGCAATCAAGGGAGATTCATATAAGTTAATTGGAGTTATTGCAGTTGCTTTGGCATTATTCCTTATCGTAAGGTTAGATGACCTTACAGGTTTGAGGAAATATCATCTATCTGCTGGTATGGTAATATTGTGCTGTTTGGTATTAGGCACAGCACTGCTAGGACTTTCATTCTTCAAGAACAAACAAGACGTTATTAAGTCCTTGTATTTTGTCATAATTATAGGATTTTGTTCAGGCCTCCCTATGATTCCATGGATAACGAAGAATTATATAGAAACCAGATCACTAAATCCGAACAAATTATTGAATGGTGCTCAATCAGGGCCTGAATGGGATATCAGGCAAATAGATAGAAACTATCATAATTACCACAGAAACAGAACTAATAGTAAAGGCTGATGAAGAAAAGGTTCTATATCAAGGTAAGTGTAATCCTATACATAATGATCTGTTCGATGAACATTTTCTGTCAGAGTAATTCTGTTCAGCTACAGTCAGATACTAAGAGGGAGGAGATACAAAGATATTTTGGTTATGAGGTACTTCCTGTTAGATATCTGTCTTTGCCGTATGATGCTTCTATCAATATTAACCAACCAGGGGACTTCGTAGATATTGGTTTTCTCTTTCTACTTTTCATTCCTTTGCTTTTGTTAGCATCGTATAACCAAAATAAGTTGGCTTTTTTTTTGACTTTGGCAGCAACTATGTTGTTGTACATTATTAGTACTGCAAGTTCATATGTGTTTGCTCTTTCCCAAAAAGAGACTGCAAATAAAATAGATAGTACCATTGGTGAATTGACTAATTATCTGACTGGAGAAAATTTTGATTTTCTTTCGGAACCCACTGCCCATATTAGCGCATATCTATATTATTTGTCACATCTTGTTTATGATCCTATTGAAAAAATACTATTGACTTTTTCGGGTGATAGTGATTCCATTACGTATCCTTTCTTATTTCTCTTGTTCATAGGCATTATACACTTTGTTAGAAAAAGTATGAGCTTTGATGATACTGGTAGATCATTGTTGATAACAGTGTACTGCATTAATCTCTTTTTCTGGTTGTCTTTTTCTGCTGGTATAGTCTGGTATGGATTTGTGAATATTTTTCTAGGATTGGTAGTGATTTATTACCTAATACGTAAGTTAGAATATCAGACCAAGTCAATTAGAATATTTTTGAAGATTCTCTTTTTTGGCTGTAGTATAGGTTGGGTGATTTCATCGATTGCACTTAGAGTTTCCATGATTAGAAATAATGAGGATATAAATACAATTGGAAAATCTATGCTCAATAAAACTTTTTTTGAGTACCAGATAGGGGAAAAGAATAATCTAGATGTTCTGCAGGAGTTCTATCCTGGATTTGATATGGCATTAGCTAAGATAAATTCAGAAACTGAGTCAAAAATCCTGAGGATAGGTACTAGTTTTACATACTTCATAAAAAACAATAGTGAAAGGGTCTTCTTAGATAATCAATTAGGAAAATGGTCGCAGCTAAAAGATAAATACGAAAAAAAGAATTTAGTTACAGATGTACTAAAAAGTATAGGGGTTAAGTACATCATTGTTGATCTTAATACTCCATTTATAGATAAGACACCTGAGAAAACACTTCAACTGAAATACCGAAGACTTCGAAGATGGATTAGAGATCATGAGTATTTGAAACTATTAGCTACAGATAGAATAGTTGCAGAGCATAATGCTGAGGGAAAGGTTGTTTATTATTATAAGATGTTCGGCGAGAATGTTGTTTTCGGTGGTCAGTATGCAATTTATGAAATCATATAATTCACTTTCGCTCAGAGGAATTGCTTATAAACTCTAACATTGATTTAAGTTATCCGCCTAGAGTTGTTGCTTTGTTACCAATCAATACTTTCGTTGCTTTACTTTCGGCTTTGAAAAGACGTCAGTTTATATTTCGAGTTCATCTTCCACACCATTACCTAGACTGCATGTATTTTGGATATGTACATTCTAAGTATTATTAGAATGTAAAAAGCAAGAATATTTATAGCTTTTTTTGCTTAAATGACAAAATTTCAAATTTGCTGGTAAGTCAGAAAAGATATTGTACCAAACAAAGTTAAATAGTATCATTCTCATACTCTTATACTTATCTTTACTTATATCTAGACAATGTTTAAGACTCCATTCGAAAATATATTCATAGTAATCCCGGCTAAGGATGAAGCTAAATTGATACGTCCCGTTATCGAAACAACCTTGGCTTTAGGATTTCAGAATATTGTATTAGTCAATGATAATAGTACTGATAAAACAAAGGAAATTGCCTTGTCGTATGGACCTAAAATAAAAGTATTAGACCATATTCTTAATCTAGGCGCTGGCGCAGCAACCAAAACTGGTATCGATTACGCTGTTTCACAAGGAGCAGAATATATTGCAACTATAGATGCAGATTTCCAACATAATCCTAAGGATCTTATTCCACTTATCAAATGCATAGAGAATCAAGAAGTAGACTTGGTTATAGGTAGTCGATTTTTAAAAAAGAACGGAGTGCCTATCACAAGATTGATCTTCAATTTTATTGGAAACATTGTAAATTTCTTTGTTACCGGTCTTGTAATCTCAGATAGCCAGTCTGGAATGAAAGTGATGTCTCGCCGTTTTGCAGAAAATCTAGAAATTACCTTCAATGGTTATGAGTTTTGCATAGAGATAATTAAGAACGCAAAAATCAATAAAAGTAAAATCTACGAATATCCGATCGATGTACTCTATACAGAAGAAACTATGAAAAAAGGCCAAAACATCTTTACTGGCTTTGACATGGTAGGAAAATTATTCAATCCCTTTCGAAATTAATCTGCTGATTTTCCTTCTCCCTTGAAGTGATCTTTCTTATACTTGAATAATACGTTGAAGCTTGTAAGGCTGCCATAGATTCTGGAAATATATTGCTGTAAATTTACTTTGGATTCGTCAGGTAACTTGCTGCTATTTATCCTTTGCTCCATTACTCTTAGCCTGTCTCGAACCATGACAATCTTATGGAAGAAAGTGTCTATAGGCATCTCTTTACTCTTGAGGTCAGAATCTTCAGGTTTAAGAATAAGCATCCCATTGGTCCATTTGTCACCGAGTTCTACATTATGTTGTATTCCATTATAAGTCTTCAGTATGCGGATGAGACTTTTTTCAGCTTCGGTAAAAGAGATATCATTTTCAGCTGGTATACGTTCTATAATCTCTAATCCATCAGCTTCTTTGCCTACAAGTTTCTTTCCATAGGTCATAAAAACGATGGTGTAAGCTGCTACATCTAAACCTATGACGACACCTTCCCCATATGCGGGATGCTTAACTCTTGATCCTACTCCTAATAGCTGATTTTCGCTCATATCTTTACTATTATATTTGACGATTTTGTTTTACCATCATCAAATATAACATAGTAGAGCCCATTGGAAAAACCAGATAAATCAAATTTGAAATCTGAATTTACTTGAAGGTCTTTATTGAAGACGAGTTTTCCTTGGGAGTCTATTAGGCTTAGAATTCCTGAGCTCTGAGTAGATTGAACATTGAATACATTCTCACTTGGATTTGGGAATACCGAAATTGGGTTAATATCTTCCAAGGTCTCCATGGTTGCAGTGGTTTCTGAAATGTTTAAGTCCCAGATACCCCTTCCATATGTACCATACCTAATAGTATTTGAAGCCTGAAGATATTCTACAGACCAGTACGTTTGGTTAGGTGCTTTGCCTTGAGTCAATTCATACCACTTGTTATCAGCAACAGAATAGACATATGGTCCAGCTTCGGTTGCAGCAAAAATGAAGTCTTCATCCTGATTATAGCAGAGTTGGAATACGGTTGTCGAAGGCAGTCCATCTGTCATAGGTTGGAAGGATTCTCCGGCATCATTAGAGACAAATACGGAAGGATTGCTGTATCCAGATCCTCCTATAATAAGTTTGTTTGCATCTTTTTTAGAACTTAGTATACAGCTACCGTAGAGTTCATTAGCTTCAGATAGACCAGTTGTTTGTTCTTGAAACGTTATACCTCTGTTAGTTGATTTGAAGAATTTACCGTTAGTAGTTAGTACGTAGATCTCATCTATATTGGCTTTATTGTATTCCAAGGCACTTACCTCACCACCTTCGGTTTGGAAGTTGGTTGGCCATTGTTTCACAAAGAGTGATGAGAAATCATCTACCGTCAACTCCATTATGTGAGATCCTATACTCCCAAAATGACTTCCACCTGCCATAAGTACACTGTTAGGATCGTAAGGTGAAGTAATTATAGGTGGGAGCCATACGGACTGATTGATGTTGAGCAGTTCGAATTCTACAGATAAACTACCAGTATCTGTTGGGTCATTATAAAAAACTACCCAGCCTGCAGGATATATTGCCCATAGGCTTCTGCCATTATTTGTGAACTGTAAGTGTCCATAATCTCCAGGAATAAATTGGGTAAAATTTGCAGGACCATCTTCTATATCCTTTCCTCGTTGCAATCCTTGATCTTGCGAGCCAGCAAATATGTATCTGTTGTCATAAGGATAGGTTCTAACACTATAATATTGACTGATATTGAGTCCAGTTAAGGCCATGTTCTGGAAATCTTCCCCCTTGTCATTTGACTTACTCACACCTCCATGATTGGCTACAATTAAGACTTCACCATCTGTAGCAGTTTTGTATTCAGCAATATCCATGATATCTGCATGCAGAGTTGTGGACTGGTTAGCATAGTAATCAGTCCATTCATTGACCTTGGCCCAGGTACGACCTCCATTTATACTTCTAAATGCTTCTATTGCTCCAAACATCACTATATCCGGATCAGAAGGTAAGATTTTTACACCTACTTCCCATGGACGTGCAGGAAGCTGTGAAAGCTGACTCCAGTTTGTTCCATAGTTTGTAGATCTATACAATCTTTGTTGATTGTCATAGCATAAGAAGGTTACAATACCATCCGCATTAGATACTGCAAGATTTGCTAGATCGTTTCCAAAGGTTATAGAGGACTGTGATTTCTTAAGTTCTAATCTGTCCAATGGTCTATTAAACTTAAAGAAATCAGCTTGAATATAGTTTCTTCTTTCGACTATATAGACATCGTTATTCTGCGCATCAGCAGTCAATTTTACCTCTTCTATTTTATTGGTATCAAATTCTTTTAAGTTCTGAAAACTTTTTCCATAATCTTTAGAATAAAATAAGGTAACTGGACTGTTCTCATCCTGCTGCGCCAACAGAAAAATATACTTACCAGAAATTATGCTTGTAAGATCTTTTACGTTATAAATAAAGTTTTCATTCAGTCCTGATGCTGCATGCCAGATTTCTTCAGAAGCATCCATATAATAGGGTATACCTCCAATGCTAGATACTAGCCTATAGTCACTATCTGGTGGATAAACAATGCTGAAAATATCTTGATCGAATTTTAAAGCTTCTTCTACAACTGACCAGTTAAAACGAACAATGTCACTCTTCCAAATGGAACCTCCTGATGCCATTGCATAAAGAAGGTTGTCATGCTGGTTATAATCTGTTTTAGTAATACTTCCTGCCAAATTAAGACTGCCTTTTTCTTGCCAGGAGGCAACTAGCGCACCATTGGCAACTACAATGTCCTTGCTATTACTTTTGAAATGATCTGGATTTTGTACTAACGCATTATACTTGGCAATAGCATTATTTCTTTCTATCAATTTCCAATCTGTGCCTGGAGCTGATTTATGGATAGCTTCGAACCAGTGTTTCTTTAGTTCTCTATGTTCACCTGTTTCGAGGTTTTCTACATATGTTAAATCAGTCGGTTGAGGGAGGAAACCAGTTGCCTGCGTAGTAGAAGTCTCATTGCAACCAATAGTCAGGGTTGTCAAAACTCCAATAGTAGCAATGAATATGAGTATTTGTTTCACTTATCCTCGTTTACAAATTATTAACGAAACAAGCGATACGCATGTTCCATTTACTGTTTATAATTATCGTCCCAGTTTTTGGCTTTAGGATCTACAAGTTGACCTTGCGACTTGCCTACTATCATAGATACTGTGGCGTCTCCAGTAACATTAATTACTGTACGTAGCATATCCAGAGGTCTATCTATCGCAAAAATCATTGCTAATCCTACCATCAATGTTTCTTTAGAAACACCAAGAGAGTCGAGAACTATGACTAGCATGACCATCCCTGCTCCTGGAACTGCTGCCGAACCGATCGAAGCCAACGTCGCAGTCAAGACAATTGTCAATTGATCAGGAATAGTTAGTCCATAATTCAACGCCTGACAAATAAAAACTGCTGCCACAGCCTGATACAAACTTGTACCGTCCATATTTATTGTAGCGCCTACAGGACATACAAAACTAGTGACTTCTTTGTTAACTCCTAGATGTTCTTCTACTCTTTCCATGGTTACAGGTAGGGTAGCAGCAGAAGAACTGGTAGAAAAGGCTAATAGCTGAGCAGGACTGATTCCTTTTAGAAATGAAACGGGAGATCTGCCTGTGTATATTTTTATGACCGTCACATATATCACAAGCATTGTTAGAAGGCCTGCAACGACTGTTAAGGCGTATTTGGCTAAAGCAACAAATATATCTGGGTTACTTGTTTCTACAATCAAGGTGGCCAGTAGTGCAAATACAGCATAAGGTGCCATCAGCATTATCAGATCTATCATCTTCATAATAACCTCATTGAGACTATTAAAAAATTCTCTGAGTGGCCTAGATTGGTCCTCACTAACCAGTAAAAGGCTTATACCAAAGAATATTGTAAAGAAGATGACCTGCAGCATGTTGCTATTACTACTGGCTGCTCCAAAGATATTGTCTGGCACCATGTCCTCAATGAACTTAAGTGGACCGGTTTCTTTCTGAGCAAAAGCCGATTCTACACGTGCGCCTGCCTTTGTATTATACGCTTCACTTAATTCAGCTACTGTTTCGGGGCTGATGCTATTTCCGGGTTGTACAATGTTTACTAGTAATAAGCCGATAGTTACAGCTAT
>CAZKXO010000174.1:0-7993 GCA_964556525.1 uncultured Saprospiraceae bacterium | reverse complement strand
AGCTATGATCAGATGAACGCTTTTGCTGGAAATATGCTCCAATTGAGAACCAAATTGGGAGAATTTGTTCTTGTCATGTCTCATTCAGCCTACAATTCACTTACTGCAGACCAAATAGATAGGATTTCTGCTTATAATAAGATCATCCAGATACCCATTCCTACTATTGAAAAGTATGGAGGTGGCAGTGTAAGATGTATGATTGCCGAAATTTTTCGGTGATAAAGCCAGTTTTTACATAGATGAAAATCTATATAAGTATCTGTCACACCAATATTAGGACATACATTTATCTTAGTAAAATCATCATTAAAATTTATAATACATTGACAATCTGCTTTTTATAAATTTTTTAATGATAAATAATGTGCCCTTAACAGACACAAAGGGTTTAAAGTGTAAACTATCTTGCTTATGATATCTGGATTTTTTACCCCCCCCTTAAATTTTAAATCATGGCATTTATTCATTCTATCAAAACAAGCGTTCCTAAATACACAGTTAGTCAATTAGAATTTTACGAAGCTGTTTCTCCTCGTACACCTGAAAGATTTCACAAAATCTTCAAGAAAATTCTAGACGGTTCCCAGATTAGAAAAAGACACTTCAGTGCACCGTTAGACGAAATGATAGACATGACGGAAAAGAAAAGAGTTGCAGACAAGTTTGCACTTTGGAAGGAGGCTTCTATGGAGCATTATACCAGCATTGGAGAGCAACTTCTCCTAGAAAGCGGACTTAAGGGTAATGAAATAGATATGATATGCACATGTACTACCTCAGGATTTATTACTCCTGACCCAACGGTATTATTGATAGATAAACTGAACCTGAAAAGAAATATCAAGAGGTACCCAATATTTGGATATGGATGTTCTGGCGGTGCAGCTTCTATAAATAGAGTTAAAGAATACCTAGATGGCCATCCTACAGAAGCAGCTCTAGTATTTGTGGGTGAAACACTTAGTAATCAATACGAAAATATAGATTCAGTATCTGTAATCGTGGCTAATTCAATATTTGGAGATGGCTTCGCTGGTTTATTGATGGTAGGAAAAGATCACAGACTAGCTGAAGAATCTCAAGTAGAACTTTATAATGCAGAATCACATGTATTCCCAGATTGCAATTTCGCTGTAGGACAATGGATGGAAGATGATGGAGTGCATACACATGTGGATGCAAAACTACCTAGCATATTAGAACAAGGACTAAGAGGTCCTATGGACACTATGTTTGAGAGTATGAATACATCTATCTCTGATGTAGATTACTGGGTATGTCACGCTGGTGGTCCTAAAGTAGTCAATACGTTCAAAGAGCTTATGGGTCTAGATGATAAAGACGTAGAGAGCACTCTTGAAACATATCGAGATTTCGGAAACCAGAGTTCAGTTTCAGTATTGACCAGTTTGGAAAGAACTCTTAATAAAGTTGATAAAGAAGGAATAGGGTATATAATGGGCTTAGGTCCTGGAATTCATCTTGCATATGCACTTTGCAAAATATATCCAAAGAAACAAGACAAAATCGACCTTTCTGGCTTCGATAATGTCTCTAATATTACTACTGAAGAAGTTTCTTCTGTAGAGATTGTGTAAGCTTGCTGTAATTTGTTTGTCATCTAGTTGGCAATTAAAATTCTTCGGAACTATCCTTGATTAGTTGTGTTTGTCCTGGTTCATTTTCTATCTATCACTATTACCCGATAGGAAGGTAAATAAGGAAAAATTGCTTTCGCAATGTTCCTGTTTATACAAAACCAAGCACGATGAAACCAGTAGAGAAAATAGGTCAACTATTGAAAGAACCAATTTGTACTGAATGGTTCGAAATGCACCATCAGTACAAATTGCTTAAAATTGAAATCGAAAAACTTCAAAGTAAGTTAAGACGATCCAATAATGACAAAATGGTCATGGAGTACCATCTCAATTCCACAATTGAGCAGCTTAAGACGTCTAACGATAAGATTAAGAAATTAAGAAGAAAGGAACTCCGAGAAAACCAGAGAAAGATTCTTTCCGAAGTCTCAAAACTAGAACAGATTACTTCTAGTATGACTTCATCTATGGCCTTCATAGATAATGAATATAAATACCGATATATAAATCACAAATACACTGAGTGGTTCGGAGTTAAAAAAGAAGATATCTTAGGCAAGACTATATCTGAAGCAGCTGGTCAAACTTTCTTCGACTTTTACAAACCGTTGTATGACAAAATCCTTGGAGGAGAGTCGTTCAATACTGAGATAGATACTAAGATTGTAGATACTTCAATTCGATTGGTTATAAATTCTAATTACGTACCTGCTTATGATTTAGAAGGTAATAATATCGGTCTTTATGTCTATGGAACTGATGTAACAGAAAATAAAAGAAAAGAAGAGCTCCTAGAAGACTCGAAGTTGGAGATCAAAAAAACTAATGACCAATTAAAGAAATATATAGAATCTAATGTCCAATTAGAACAATTCGCTTTTATAGCAGCACATGACATGAAAGCACCTTTGAGAAGTATTGCCAGCTTCTCAGATTTATTGGAACGAAGTTTAAGTGATAAACTAGATGAAAAGCAGTCGGATTATTTCGATTACATTTCGACTGGAACTAAGCGTATGTCTGCTTTAATCACAGATCTACTAAATTACTCTAAAGTAAGCGGTCACAAACTAAATCTGGAACCAACTGATCTCAATCAAGTCGTAAAAAATGTTACTCAATACTTGGCTTCAACTATTGAGGAGAGAAAAGCTGAAGTCAACATCAGCAATCCATTACCTAAGAATTTAGTAGTAGACAGAGTAAAAATCTATCAGGTGTTTCAAAATCTAATAGCAAATGCGATTAAGTTTACTGCACCTGATGTTTCTCCAAGAGTGATAATAGATTACTCAAAGGAACAGGAATTCCACAAGTTTCTAATTTCAGATAATGGGATAGGAATGGAGGAAGAATACCATAAGCAAATCTTTGAGTCATTTAAACAGATCAATAACAAGAGTGAGTTTGAAGGCACAGGGTTAGGGTTATCTATCTGTAAAAAAATCATAGAACATCACGGTGGAGAGATTTCAGTAGAGAGTACAATGGGTGAAGGTACAACCATGATATTCACCTTACCTTTTGAGGTCAATAATAAAAAATCAACCTGATTAGGTAGAAAAAGTAATCTCCAAAATATATTAATATAAAAAGGTTGAATCAGGAATTGATTCAGCCTTTTTTTATCTTCACATAAATCTGAATACTTATGAGAAGAAATCTACTACTATCAATCTTTTTCATATTGACTTTTACAAGTCTTGCCATTTCACAGACAGCCATTACAATTACAGAAGCAAGAGCAACAGATGCCGATGGTGCATTGACTAGACAGGATGAGTCGGTAATATTAGAAGGTAAGGTAATTGGGCCTAACTTCAGGCCTGGAGGGCAGACCTTTGTTTTATTTGACGTCCAAGCAGATATAGGAATAACAGTTTTTTCGCTTGATACAGATTTAGGTTATACCGTAACCGATAACGATAATATTAGAGTAACAGGATCGCTCACCCAGTTTAATGGACTGGCGGAGATAGAACCTACGTCAATAGAAATATTAGCAGCAGGAGGCCCTAATCCTACTGTTATTTCCACTACTACCTTAGATGAAAATACTGAATCCAAATTGGTCAGATATGAAAACGCCAGTTTGGTAGACCCCGGCCAATGGGAGAGTTCTGGTAGTTTCAATGTAGATGTGACAAACGGGACGACAACCATCCAAGTTAGAATAGACAGTGATACAGATATCGCTGAAAGAGATGCGCCTATGGGTACTTTTGACATAACAGGCATCGGAGGCCAATTTGATGGAGATGTCCCTTTTGATAGTGGCTACCAACTCTTTCCAAGGTCAGTTGCTGACATAGATCCATTCGATGATGGAAGTGGAGGTGGTGGAGATCCTACTTATATAACAGTATCACTAGAAGACTTAAGAAGTAATACCTCTGAAGGGACGCCTACAATGGAAGGAGAAAGCGTAGAAATCTCTGCAACCGTTTATGGCGTAAATCTCAGAGATGATGGTTTGCAGTTTACTATCATTAATGATAACAACGTTGGTGTATCTATTTTTAATAATGAGTTTGATTTCGGTTATGAAGTCAATGAAGGAGATGGTGTTACAGTACAGGGAACTGTAACACATTTTAGCGGACTTACACAGGTTGTAACAGACAGTGTTTGGCGCATAAGTGAGAACAATGACTTGGTATCTGCAAGGCCCGTAACACAACTTGATGAAAGCACCGAATCTTCTCTTATTGAGTTTAATGTATTTGATGTAACTAATCCTGATGCATGGGCTGGAGATGGTAGCTCTTTCAATATAGAGTTCCTGGATTCATCAAATAATCCTTTTACAGTAAGAATAGATAATAGTACTTTTTGGGCAGATCAGCCATATCCTTCACCTGTAGGCTTGATTTGTCGGGGCATAGGAGGTCAATTTGATGGTACTAGCCCTCATGATGAAGGATATCAGATTTTACCAAGATATCAGGCGGATCTATTCGATGTTTTCTTGAGCACTTACAATCTTTCTGACATAGCTGTGTCCATTTACCCAACACCAGCTGACAATTTTATCCGGGTTTCATCCGATAGTCGTATAACGAGAATTATAGTACATGATTTAAGTGGTACTCTACTATTACAATCGAGCGAAGTTCATATTGATATCTCTTCACTTATAAGTGGCGCTTATATCCTTCAAGTACTAACAGATGATGGAACAGCATTTAGGAAAATAATTAAAAACTAAAAGTTACTCTAGGAAAGCCGCTTTGCTTTTTTCTTTTTTGATATCCACAAGGATATTTTCCTTAAGAGTTGTGGCAAGAGAAAGACCCACATAATCTACAGCTATAGGAAATGACTTATGCTTACGGTCTACAAGCACTGCGACTTCTATCTTTTTGGGAAGATACTCAAGCAAAGGTTTCATAGCGTAGAATAGTGTTCGTCCAGTATTGGCGACGTCGTCTACAACTATGATATGCTTAGACTTTAGATTAGTTTTATCTAGTTCAAGTTCAATTTCTGAACCAACCGGATTTGCTGCATCTAATTTAATACTACCTAAGGTAGAATCAATGTTTGAGATAAGATCAAACTCTGTCATAAGCAGTTTTGCAAAAGCTAAGCCATTATTGTTAATCCCTAAGAATACAAGATTTCTGATCTTGGGATTACCTTCATAAATCTGATAGGCCAGCCTTCGTACTTTTTGATTTATCTGTTTGTTATCTAGTATTTTCATTGGCTGGACAGTTTTATTTAATGTTCATCAAAGGTATTTAGTATTATTGAGTTAATAAAAGAAGTTTTTCATTCTTAAAAATGAACTGAGTAAATGAGAAGAGATTTAATAGCCTTACCTGAAGATTCCAAAGTGTGGGTATATCAAGCTAATAAGGCATTATCTGACGAAATATCGCAGCTAATCAAAGCAGACTTGTACGACTTCAGTATGTCTTGGAGCTCACACGGAAAAGAGCTGGATAGCTACAGTCACTTGTTTCACTATCAATTTGTGGTTATGGTAGCGGATGGTTCCAATCTTCCTAGCGGCTGCTCTATAGATTCCAGTGTACACTTCCTGGAAGCTCTTGGCAAGAAGTATGAAGTAGATTTTTTTGATAGAATGACTTTTGCCTACATGGTGGATGATCATGTCAAGTTTGTCAAATCTTCAGAGTTCCCAGATTATTACAGTTCGAATAAAATCACGGACGAAACCTTAATGTTTGACAACCTCGTAGATTCTAAGAGTAAGTTTATAGAAGGATGGATCAAACCCTTGAAAGACAGTTGGCACACGAAATTTATCTGAAATAATATATAGTTCGTCAGAATCTAACCATAGAATGAACTTGTTAAGGACTTAGATAGGTTATAAGAGTATGTTCAAAAAAATTAAGGATTTTCTAGGAATTGAAGGCGTCAAAATAAGTCTAACAAGTGCTGACGAAGTAAAACGTGATGCAGACCACCTAGAAGGAATCATTAAACTTACTAGTCAGTCTAATAAGACTGTCACTGCTCTTACTATCAAGCTCATAGAAAAATACAAAAGGGGTAGAAAGGACAAAATTCTTATCAACGAATACCTTCTTAGTAGCTTGGATCTTGATCTGAATTTGCAGTTAGGCAATGAGCAAGTGGAAGAATTGAAATTTAAACTACCGCTCAATCTTTTGAAATCAGACATGGACAAGTTTGGTGAAAAGAACCCTTTTACAAAAGGTCTAGCTTCAGTAGCAAAAAAACTGAAAGGCGTAGAATCGTATTACAGACTTGAGGCTAGTGCTAAGATTGCTGGTAGCTCTCTGGATGCCGTTGCTACACGACCAATAGTACTGATTTAGAACTATTTGTCTTTCCTTTTTGCCTCTATCATCTGAAGTATTTCCTCATCTGATTTCCCTAGATTTTCTATGAGGAACTCGACGTCATCAGCTAGGTCGTGATCAGGAAATGTGCTTAAGAACTGATCATAAATCTCTCTTGCTTTCAGATCATCACCAACGTTATTCTCAATGATAAATCCCTTTAAGAACAGCGCTGTAGGTGCTTTTTCGTAATTAGGGTATTTTTCCAAAACCCAATCGTATAGAGATAAAGATTTAGAGTACGTCCTTAGAGACTTAGCAACTTCAGCAGACTTAAACAGATAAGCTGGCGTATTGGCGCCTCCTGGATAACCAAGGGCATAGGCCTCACAAGCATCCACATATTTCATGGCAGCTGTACGATTGATGCCAGTATTATCAGGATTTTTAAATAGCTCCTCACCAAGGTTGTAGATATAGCTGTCTATATTATCATAATCATCAGTTATAGCATCAGCAGCTTCATTGGCTTTTTCAAAATTGGGAGCATTATCTACAATGCTTTGATATAGGGTATTCGACGCAGCAGTTTTCTTCAGTTTTTTCATCATACCTGCTAGTTCGAAAATCTTATTAGGGTCTGCTGAGTCCTTACTATCTTCCTTTATTATAGGAAACAGAAACGAAGCTGCTCTAGAGTTAATACCTTGTTCCTTAGCTAATTTATACCCATAATCAAGAAATGAATTTCGTTTAGTGGTTTCTAAGTCAGGCTCCTTTAAAGTTTCAAGTAAACTTTTTATCAAATCATTAGCCGACTGAGGATTGGGGTTTGCCTGATATGCTGATTCCAGTGAAGCTAGATTTTCATATCCAGCAAACATACCAGTGTCTTGCTTACAACTACCTACTGATAATAGAGTGATACTGAAGAAAAGGAGCATTTTCGTAAATCGTCCCATAAAGCCAAAAAAGTTAGATTACATTAAATAAGTCTCTAATATAAAAGTTGTTTGATTAACAGTAAACAAATTAAGGTCTTTCATATTTAATATGCTCTATGATTAATCTGTTTTGGTTCCGACGAGACTTGAGGCTTTTCGACAATGCGGGCTTGTATCATGCTCTCAAAAAGAGCCAAAATGTCCAACCCATTTTCATTTTTGATCGAATTATATTGAATAAACTCGAAAACAAAGAAGATAAGAGGGTAGAGTTCATTCACCAGCAAATTTCAGCCCTAAAAGAAAAACTAAATGAGTTGGGCTCTGACCTTTGGGTATTTCATGGGTATCCAGAGAAGGTATTTAAGCAATTGCAAAAGGACCATCACATCCAAGCTGTCTGGACCAACAGAGACTATGAGTCTTATGCGTTGACAAGAGATGGAAAGATCAAGGAATTACTCAGTAAAAGAAAGATTGGACTTCAAACATTCAAAGACCAAGTCATCTTCGAAAAGGATGAGGTGCTAAAGAAGGATGGTTTTCCATATACGGTATTTACACCTTACAAAAGAAAATGGTTAGAGAAATTAGACTCTAAAAAGCTGGGTAAATATTCTTTCTTTCTCAGTTCATATCCTTGCGCGAAGTACAAGCAGAATTATCA
>CAZKXO010000173.1:0-8018 GCA_964556525.1 uncultured Saprospiraceae bacterium | reverse complement strand
CTTTTGGTGACTTAGAAGGAAATTACCTAGTCTAAACAATGCATTAGACCAATTTCTATTATGATTTTGGTATTTTTGAGAACAAATTCAACTACAAACTTTAATAAATATGAAAAAGCAATTGTTGTCGATGCTGATTTTGATTGTAGGCTTTGCCTTCACTACATCAGCACAAACTGCAACCAGTAAGTGGGGAGTCATGTTAAGTGGCGGAAAGATGGAGTATAGTGGAGATATTGGTAGTAACATCATTTTCGGTACGCCATTTCAGGGGCATTTTGGTGCAAGAGTAGGTTATTACTTATCTCCTGCATTGGATATATTCCTACAAGGTTCTACAGGAAGACATGGTGTAGATCTTACTCCTACTGTAGGAGGTGATAACCTAGATAATACAGTTTTCCATGAGTTTCTTTCTGATGTATGGCAGGTAGCACCAGCATTACACTGGAAGTTCCTTAAAGGAGAAAGATTTAATCCATTTTTATCGGCAGGTGTAGGATTTATAAACTATTCTAATGTACTTGGTGATGGAGCACAACCAGGTGAGCCGGATGCTAGGGGAGAAGATGCTTCTGGCCTGCATATTCCACTTGGAATAGGGTTGAGATATAATCTAACTGACAACTTTGGTCTTTTCTGGCACAGCCAGTACGGTATAGGCTTTAATGATACTTATGATGGTATCTATGAAGGTTCCCCTAATGTAGGAGCTGATAGATTTCCGTCTGGTGAGGTTACTAGCGGAAATGACAATTATCTATTGCACGAGTTAGGTTTGGCTTTATCTCTTGGAAAGCAAGATAGAGATAAGGATGGTGTAGCTGATAAGAAGGATAACTGTCCTGATACACCAGGTCTTAAGGAATTTGCTGGATGCCCAGATACAGATAGCGATGGTATCATAGATAATGAGGATAAATGTCCATCAGTAGCTGGTCTTGCTGAGTTCATGGGTTGTCCTGATTCTGATGGTGATGGGATTATTGATGGAGATGATTCTTGTCCAGATGTTGCAGGTGAGTCAAGATATAATGGCTGCCCTGATACCGATGGTGATGGCATAGGTGACAATGTAGATAAGTGTCCAGAAGAATCTGGTGTATCTAAGTACGATGGTTGTCCTATTCCTGATTCTGATGGTGATGGTGTAGATGATGATAGTGATCCTTGTCCTAATACTCCAGGTGATGTAGGTGGCTGTCCTGATACTGATGGAGATAGTGTCATAGACAAAGATGATGATTGTCCAGAAGTAGCTGGTACAGTTAATGGATGTCCTGATGCTGATGGTGACGGCATCGCTGATAAAGATGACAAGTGTCCAAATGAGGCTGGAGTGCCAGAAAAAGATGGATGTCCAGCTGTAAGAAAGCCTACAAGAGCTGAAATTATAAACAGATACTGTGCACCATCGATAAGCTTTGGTTCTGGTTCTTCTAAGTCAGATACTTATGATGCATCTATCTCAGGTATCGTATCATTTGCTAATCAGTATCCTGAAGCATTCTTAAATGTATCTGGATATACAGACAGCCAAGGAGCTGAAGCTGCTAACCTTGCACTTTCTAAAAGAAGAGCTAAGAGAGTTGCTAACAGCCTAATTGCTGCTGGTATCAGTGCTGATAGAATTACACATGAAGGATATGGAGAAACAAATCCTATAGCAGATAACTTGACAAAAGAAGGTAGAGAACTGAATAGAAGAGTTCAAGTTTGTGCTAGTACTTCTAAGAGAATTATAACTACAACAAATACAAAACGATAAGATTAGCCGTTCTCGGCTGATACGTTTTTTCATAACTGAACTAGTCCCGATGGCTTCTGCCATCGGGATTTTTTTTATGCTTTGATTGTTATTTATAATTATCAATGAGGTGAGAAGCCTGACCCGTCTATTCCATTTATGGAAGAAAGAATGGAGATTATAAGTATGTGCTCTGAAATAAAGTGTCAGTTAGGGTCAAAAAAATAGCCCTTTACAACAGAATGCAAAGGGGCTATTTACTTTAATCTTTTAATCTAAGAAAAGCTGTTACGCTGGCACAGTACAATGTTTATTCATCGCTTCCATCAGGTTGTCAGCTATCATCTGAGCCGTTCTTCCTTCTATGTGATGTCTTTCTATCATATGCACTAATGAACCATCTTTAAACAGTGCAATAGCAGGAGAAGATGGAGGATAGGGTAAAAGGTATTCTCTCGCTCTTTCTACAGCTTCTTTGTTCACTCCAGCAAATACTGTAACAGCCTTGGTGGGTTTACTTGCATTTTGCAATGAAAATTTTGCAGCTGGACGTGCATTTCCTGCGGCACAACCACAGACAGAATTTACGACCATCAGAACAGTTCCTTCGTTATTCCCTAGGACATTATCTACATCTTCTGGTGTCTGCAAGCCTTCAAAACCGAAATCTGTTAGATCTTTAGCCATTGGAGCTACTAATTCAGGTGGATACATAATATTACAATTTTACTTTATACGTTAATTATATTAAACTTGTAGTGCGAATATCTAACAATAATACGAATGAAAAAGATATCGATAGTAATAACATTGTTTGCTGTAATATGGTTCTCCTGTACTAGGGACAGTTTTACTCCATCTGGCTTCGATTGTAATAATACGGTAAGCTATAATGCCAATATGAAAGACTTAGTAGATACCTACTGTGCTTATTCTGGCTGCCATTTCGGTGCTGTAGGCTGGGGTGATTATACAACTTATGCAGGCATGGAGCCCTTCTTTACTAGCGCTATAAAAGAAAGGGTTATTTTCTTATCTGAAGATCCAAATATTGGTATGCCTCCTGATTACGCAGAAGATGGACCTATTGACCTTGCACCAGAAGATTTCATGTTAATAAATTGTTGGATAGAGCAAGGCTTTCCGGAAAATTAGAATACAATGTTACAAAGAATAATCATCCTAGTAATTACCCTGTTATTCCTTACATGCTCAGGGCTATACGGACAAAGAAACTACCAAACCTTTAAGGATACCAGAGTCATAAATTCTCAGTCTGTGGAGACTTTAAAAAAAGGTATCCTCGATTTTAGAATTGGTCACAGATTCGGTAATGTTAATGGTGGCTGGACGACCCTATGGGGGCTAGAAAATGCTGCCGATGTTATCTTTGAATTTGATTACGGTCTCACAGATAATATGATGATCGGACTTATGAGAACCAAAGGTAGTGGCCCTTTAAAGCAAAATGTATCGGGACTTTGGAAATTCAGAGTATTAGAGCAGTCGGAAAAGAGTCCATTCAGCATGGCTTTTTCTGGATTGGTCTCGGTTTCTACAATGCCAAGAAATCCTAACAATCCGGGTCTTATAAACTTCTTTGAGGTTTTTGCTCACAGAATGACCTATAACTTCCAAGCTATCATTGCCTCTAAAGTTTCTGAAAGGTTGGCTATACAACTTGCTCCTCAGGTTACCTATAGAAATATCATTGCCGCAAGAGAAGATCCAAATAGAACCAGCGATACCAATATCTTACCTAGTGTCAGCGCTGCTTTGAAGTTTCAACTCAATAAATCCTTGGCCATAATAGTAGATGGCACTATATCATTTTCAGACTTCAGGTCTGAGTTGAACAGTAATGGTGAGAGAGAATTTTTTCCACCCCTAGGCTTCGGACTGGAGTGGGAAACAGGAGGTGGCCATGTTTTTCAGATTAATTTAACAAATGCATCGGGCATCGTAGAGACTGATTATATACCTTACACAATGAGTAGTTGGACGGAGAGTGAGTTTAGATTTGGATTTACTATAGCTAGAAAGTTTAAGTTATGATAAGGTTTTCCACGGCAAAGATTCTAGTATCTTTTCTTTGTGCTGTTTTTATTATTTGTGCATCCCTTATTTTCCCTGCTGACAAAGATTTGGCACACGATCAAGATTTCAGCGTATCTAAAGTACTTACCTTACTCGGTGATGAAACTGAAAGACATGTTCCGAGAGCAAAAGAATTTTCTGTATCTGCTTCTAGAGGGGAAGCATTAATAAAAGAGGGTATTGCAACCAAACCTGGAGGCGGAAGAACTAAAATCCAAAGCAAACATTTTGTATGTACTTCTTGTCACAATTTAGAAAAAGAAGACCCGGATCTGGCTATTTCTGATCCACAAGCAAGACTAGATTATACCGCCGAGAAGGGCCTGCCTTTCCTCCAGGGTACCAGTCTATACGGTGCGGTCAATAGAGAGACTTTCTATAATGATGATTATTATAAGAAGTATGGTGATCTGTTGATCCCAGCAAGAGAGGACCTTAGAGAGGCTATACAATTATGTGCAGTGGAATGTGCACAAGGGAGAAAATTGGTGTCCTGGGAGTTGGAGTCAGTACTTGCCTACCTCTGGACTATAGATCTAAAACTTTCTGATCTCAATCTAACGGAAGAAGAAATAGAAAGAATCTACGCAGCTCTGGACAATAACGAGAATAGCCCTGAAGTCGTCGAACTCATAAAATCTAAATATCTTCAAGGATCTCCAGCTACTTTTGGGACGGCTTATGATTCTATGGTCAAAAAAGATGAGTTGGTAGGCAATCCAGAAAACGGCAAGAAGATCTACGAAAACTCTTGTCTCTATTGTCATGAGGACAGAAAATACTCCTATTTCCAGTTGGATAACGAAAGACTGACCTTTAAGCACCTGAGTAAGAAAGCGAGTGGATACAGTAATCATAGTATCTATCAGGTAACACGATATGGTATTCAATCTTATTCTGGGAAGAATTCTTACATGCCGCAATATCCATACGAGAAAATGAGCGAACAGCAGCTGGCGGATCTTCGTTCCTACATAGACTTTCGAGCGCAATAATGCTTTACGTATATTTAGGTTCATAACCTTAGCTTGATTGCCATCCTTTAATCTTAAGAACTTCAATTCTGCAGCAAAGCAACAACCCATTTTAGGGATGTTGATTTATTCTATTGTAGGCTTCATCAGGCCAGCAATCTTCATTTTCCTGTTACCGCTTTATCTTAATGTCTTTTCAGAAGTAGAATATGCTATCTATGATCTGATGATGATTACATTGGGATTATTAATGGTCTTTGCGACCTTCCGTCTTAATGCTGCCATGCTCACACAGTATTACGATTATTACAAAGATGAAGTGCTAAAACATCGTTTCCTGAGCAGCTTATTTAGCATCAGTATTTTATTAGGTACAGGATTAATTGTCCTGGGATATTTCTTTGGCGAATGGGTATTTGGTATAGTATTTAGCTCAGAGGAACTGCATTTTTTTCCTAATGGTTTCTATATCCTCATTTATGCAGTGCTGATGGAGTCCAATAATGTCTATTTCATATATCTGAAAAATGAAAAACATCTGAGTCGTTTTCTCTTCATTTTTTTATTTCAGGTCTTACTGGTTATTCTGTTGCAATTTATTTGTATTATCTTTTTGGAGATGGGAGTAGAAGGGGCATTTGTAGGCATGCTTGTAGCTAATGCACTGACTACCTTGCTTATTCTTGTTGTACAGAGGAATATCATAACATTCAGACCAGATGGAAGGATGATCAGAAAAGCTATGCAATTTAGTATTGCTTTGATCCCATACTTGATTATTTACTGGGGACTTACCAAAGGAGGAAAAATTGTGTTGGAGCATAATGCTGAACTTGGAACCGTAGGTATCTTTGCAGTTCTGATGACCATTGCAGGAATAGTAATTATAGTGGTAGAGGCAACGATAAATGCGGTCAGACCTTTTCTATTTGACACTTTTGCTGCAGAAAGGCAGGTAGAGGATAAAGACAAAATAGGTCTATTCACTCGATTGATGATATTGCTACCTCTCTTTGGCATACCAGCTTTGATACTTGCAGCTACAAATATTGGTTTGGTCACTAGTAAAGAAAGTTATAGTGAGATTGCCCGTTATATAACTCTGGCTTCGCTAGTTACCTTTGTGTTAGTCTATAGTAAAATGTTTTTTCAACAGTTACTTTTTGTCAAGCGTTCAGATGTTGTGACCAGGTTATCTTTTGTGGTACTCATCGTAATGGCCATTTGCCTCTTTGTGTTTGTACCTACTTATAAAATATGGGGAGTACTTGTGGCTATGCTGCTCTCTAATATTGTAATGGCAATATTATTCTATGGTGCCGCACAAAAGCGATTACTTGTCCATTATAATTGGCAACAAATTTTCTTAATGCCCATTCTCTTTTTCGCTTTGCTGTTTGGACTGGAGTGGTTATGTTTAAAACAGCTTGGATATAGCTATTCAATATTTGGTGTCATCCAATTTCTCATTCTTACCAGTCTACTCTTGGTAACGAATTTTGGAACCGTTGCAGAATATAAAAAGCTATTTATGAATCCCACTAATGACTAAAAATTCAGTCAGTATTTTTCTAATTCTGAATTTCTAACCTTTTATAGAAACTACCTTGGTCGGAACTTAACAGCACAACATAACTACCAGATGGTAGGTCACCAACTGATATATTTTCCGATGCGTCATGGCCTTTTTTAGAGTAAACTTCTTGACCTTGCATATTGAAAATATTTACGTTGATAAATTCTACACTAGTTTGATTATGTAGTAAGAATGTGTTGCTAGCAGGGTTAGGGAATAATACATAGTTGTTACCCTCTGATATGATATTATCTGTACTACTTATTATCTGTCCTGAAATCCTTCCACTCACATTCAGGTTAGAGATAACGCCAGTGGAATCCGGAATTCGATTCTCATCAAACTCTACAAAGCTCTCGGTGGCATCATTGCTTAGAAACCTGTATGATATGTTTTCTGGAGGTCCTCCAAAGCCTCCAAAACCTCCTCCCATTCCACCTAATATACCATCGAGTATGTCGGTGATTGGTAACCAAATGATATTGCCTAGAAATATTGAGCCAGCCTCAATTTCTGTATTTGTAATAAAGGTGCTTCTGACTTGTAATACTTCTCTGGTTTGTCCAAAAACAGTCGCTTGTCCCCAGCCGATCACCTCTTCTTGTAATTCATTTGATATACTGAGCCTGAGTGAATCAGGTGTTATAGGAAGTCCTAGGCTATCTAAAAAGGGAAGCATGTCACTCCCGATTGTTATTCTTATATCAAATGCATCACTATATCTATCTCCAAAATTAAGTGGTCGCTGAGCTACGGTAAAGTTATCATCGAGATTGACCTGAGTCTCTATTCCAAAACCATCAGCAAGGCCTCCTCCGTCTACACCGATCATTTCTATAGAATTGCCAGTTCTAATTGCTGCTGCTTCGAAACCTCCAAAATTCAAGATCATATTGGCATCTGGGAAAGAATCTCCTAGTGCTGTCCCTTCACTTGTGAGATAGGATTCTGTTTCTGAGCCTACAACATCGAAGCCTTCAAAGACCCAATTCATATTTTCTCCTGAAGTTTTGTAGATCAAGGTGTCAGGAAAATCAGCGAAAACCTGATATTCCAAAACATCTCCAACCTCAGGTAGGGTATTATTTTCTACAGTTATTTGTCCACTTAGTGTAAGGCTCAGAAGGCTAATTAGTAATAATGTTATAAGTCTCATAATTTTCTATCTCTGATGTTATTAAGGCTAATAGCTAAGTTACTAAAGGCAATGGAATGTAGCAGGATTTTATAGGTTAAAGTATATTCTTAAGTACTTTTAGAGCATGATCAGATGCTACAATCGCTATAGCCTTGCATTACCTCACTATGTTGTTAGTTGATGAGAGATAATCAAGGGTCTTCTCTACCGCAACTCGTCAGACTGAAATTAAAGTTTGCGACATCGTCATTACTGGCAACAGCAGTAGACTATCTGCTCTATTTGTATCTGGTAGGTTCAGTTTTCAGTCCTGTTGTTTCTAATGTTATTTCAGCAGGAACAGGTATGCTTATCAATTTTCTTGTACAGAAAACATTTGTATTCGAACTTAGAAGAAAGCTGAGAGCAACTTTTGCGATCTCACTGCTTACATCTCTTATTGGATTGGCCATAGGTACAGGGCTTATCTACCTTTTCAATAAAGTA
>CAZKXO010000172.1:0-8108 GCA_964556525.1 uncultured Saprospiraceae bacterium | reverse complement strand
AGATAATGGAGATAACCCTGTCGTGGTTTGCTCTCTCGGTGATGACTCTATTACTGAAGGTGAAGTCGCTGAAGCTTTCCAGATGGCAGCGCTAAAGCAATTGCCTATACTCTATCTTATCCAGGACAATGGCTGGGATATCTCTGCAAATGCAGCAGAAACCAGAGCTCAAGATGCTGCACAGTATATAAAGGGTTTTCATGGAATAACATGCTACAGCATAGATGGTGCTGATTTTACCGAAGCACATAAGACAGTCAAAAAAGCCATAAAAAAAATAAGAAAAGACCGAAAGCCCGTACTCATTCATGCTAAAGTTCCATTGCTGAATCACCATACATCCGGTGTAAGAATGGAATGGTACAGAGATGACCTGGAAGAAGCAAGGAGCAGAGATCCATTTCCAGAGTTGGTTATGCAATTATTAGATGCCGGATTTTCTGATACAGAAATAAGAGCCCTAGAAGCAGAAGCGAAGGCAAAAGTTCAAGCAGATTTTGACAAAGCCCTTGGGCAGCAGGACCCTCTTCCTTCGGATTTGTTTACTCATGATTTTGCTCCGACGCCTATTTCTGAGGAGACTGGCGACAGAGAACCTGAAGATGCAGCTAAGGTCGTTATGGTAGATTGTGCCCTACTTGCAGTAGAAGAACTTATGAGGGCCAATAAAGACTGTCTGCTTTATGGACAGGATGTAGGTGCCAGACTAGGTGGAGTATTTAGAGAAGCTGCCACATTGGCTCAGAAATTTGGTGACGAACGGGTATTTAATACTCCTATACAAGAAGCATTCATAGTAGGCTCTACAGTAGGAATGTCTGCAGTGGGTCTAAAGCCGATAGTGGAAGTTCAGTTTGCCGATTATATCTGGCCTGGTCTCAACCAATTATTTACTGAAGTGAGTCGTTCCTGTTATCTTTCTGAAGGCAAATGGCCGGTAAGTATGATTTTACGCGTACCTATAGGCGCCTATGGTAGTGGTGGTCCATATCACTCTTCCAGTGTAGAATCAGTACTCACTAATATAAGAGGTATAAAAATTGCCTATCCTTCTAATGGCGCAGACCTGAAAGGGCTGATAAAAGCGGCTTATCATGATCCAAATCCTGTTGTCATTCTAGAACACAAAGGCCTCTACTGGTCTAAAGTTCCAGGTACCGACATGGCTAAAAGCATAATGCCAGCTGAAGATTATATATTACCATTTGGCAAGGCCAAGACAGTACAAGGAGCAAGCGCAGAGACAGCTATAACTATCATCACCTACGGAATGGGAGTACACTGGGCACTCAATGCTTCTAAGGATATCAAGGAACAAGTGGAAATTATAGACCTTAGAACCCTTTATCCACTTGATGAAGAAAGCATCTTGGAGTCCGTCCAGAAGACTAACAAATGTCTTATTGTCACAGAGGAACCAGTCAATAATTCTTTTGCGAGAGGCCTAGCTGGTCTGATACAAGAAAAAGCTTTTGAGCACTTAGATGCCCCTGTAATGGTAATCGGCTCAGAAAACATGCCTGCAATACCACTAAACGCAACTTTGGAAAAAACAATGATTCCATCTGCAGAAAAAGTCAGAGTTCGCATAGACCAATTATTGGCCTATTAACATGCAAGCTAATTCCAAAAACTTCTTTAATAATTAGATTTAAGAGAAGCTTTAGCATTTGAGCTAAATAATTAGATTTGCTTCCTTAAAAATATATTATGGGTACAGTCGACGACTTTAAGAATTATGTAGCAACCATAGAAGCTACTGAAGGCTATCAAAAACCGCTTGCTTTTGGTCTAGGAGTCAGAAAGCATAAAGATGGAAAGACGCTAGAAGTTTTCTATCCAAAGATTAATTATGGGTCTGCCTTTGGCACAGCGGCTGTATTACACAATTGCAGCAATTACGACAGCAATAAAAATGGCCATATAGAATTGACTCATGATATGCTAAATTCTGCACTGGAGAAATTTTCCTCATTCGAAGGAGACGGCAAAGAGCATCCCAATATAGATCTCCTAAAACAACTCGTCTACACTGAGTCCAACAAGCATGACTATTATGAGCTAGAAACAATAGTCTATTTCCTCTATGACAAAGATCAGCCAGTAGAAAACCCAGAAGAGGGCTACTTCAAAACGCAATGTCTTTCTCAGCTCCATGTCAAGCCCCATGGCATAAACTGTACAGGTATTTTCGGAAAAATGAACAATGTTGCTTGGACCAACAAAGGACCGATCTTACCTGAGCATCTCGCTACAGAGAAATTGAAATACAGTCTGCAAGGAGAAGAGCTCGTTGTAAGCCATGTAGACAAATTTCCCTATATGGTTAATTTTCATGTACCGGAAGGCGTTAGGATAGTACAAGGCTCCAAGGTTAGACTAGGAGCACACCTTAGTCCTGGCACAACAGTTATGCCCGCTGGGTTTGTGAATTTTAATGCCGGCACTTTAGGAAGTGCTATGATAGAAGGTAGAGTCTCAGCTGGCGTGGTTGTAGGCAACAAAACAGATATAGGTGGAGGCGCATCTATAATGGGTACACTCTCTGGAGGGAACAAAAATGTCATCTCTATAGGAGAGCAATGTCTGCTAGGAGCCAATGCAGGTACAGGTATTTCTCTGGGCGACGGATGTACTGTGGCCGCAGGTGTCTATGTCACGGCAGCTGCTAAAGTGTCCTTATATAATGACAACAAGGAACCAGTAAATCTGGACGGTGCAGTGGTCGCAGAAGGAGACAATATCGTCAAGGGAGCTGAACTCAATGGCAAAGATTACTTACTATACATACAAGATTCACAATCGGGAAAAATTATTGCCAGACCTAACACAAAGGTGATAGAGCTTAATGAGAGTCTGCATGGGTAAGACTCTACTGGCTAGTTTACAAGAATGAATCCGGCCCAATAATAAGGCGAGTCATATTTTTCTGACATAGATATTTGTGCTTGCTGAAAAGCGGTAGACATCTCATTTTGCTTTTCCAGCCATAATTCGTAGAACATTTTCATAAAGTCTGCAGTGGCCTGATCTGGAACTTTCCAAAGAGACATAATAAGATTTTTAACTCCGGCTTTTTTGAAAGCTCTTTGCAATCCATATACACCTTCAGTTCCATAGATATCACCTAAGCCGGTTTCGCAAGCTGATAAGACAACTAGGTTAGTACCAGATAAGTCCATATTAGAAATCTCATAAGAAGTTAGTATTCCATCTTCTATTGTAGTCACTTCTTTGTTTAACCATGCATTATTAGCGCCAGCAAAAATGAGTCCTGAACGCATCATAGGATCTTCAGCAAGTCGGTAAAGATTTTCTGAAGGATTTCCAATTCTTTTTGGGTCAGGAAAAAAATAACCATGGGTAGCAAGATGGACAAGATCATAGGAATCACTTACATGCTGAATTTCCTTAAAGTTGTCTTCTGATGCAGATGACCCACTTAGGTACTGCACAGAAATATCTGTTCTCTCAAGTATAGAAGAAATATAATCGCACTCTACTTTAGTCTGAGAAAGATAGGGCCAGGCTTCAGAAGTCAGACCTCTATCAAAATCTAGATTTGACGAATTATCTATACCAGAATAACCTGGTTCGAAATTCTCATCGCTAATATCATCATAATTAATTCCTCCAGCTAGAAAGGCAGAAATAAATTCTTGTGGCCTTGCTTTTTCAATAATATTTTTAGTGCTTGAATACTGCCTCATATCTAAAACTTCTGACATTAACTGACCATTAGCATTAGACAGTGCAGTTAAATTTATTTGATTAAGAATTCCAGATACTGAAAAATTTATTCTATCCTTTCCTTTCATAAAATCTTCGAGTGGTTCCCAGATGAGCTTGTAAAGGGAAGTCACTTCTTTATTCCTTATTCTTACAGTTTGACCTGAATCGCCATAAAGAGCTGCAATGTAGTCAGACCGTCTGGGGATATTATTTCCTAAGGTATATAAGGCGGTCTCTTCAAATAGAGGTACAGCAACCACACATCTGTTTTGAGGATCAGCAACCAAGGCGAGGTATTGATTTGCATTTTTTATATTATCGTAGAAATGTGTAAACTCTATTAGTAAATCAGAATCCGTAGCTACTTGAAATAAATCTTCTAACTCTACCCGTCTAAAGGATGATTCATCTCCAGCAATTGCACATGCTCTTGCCAGCTGTTTTTCCTTATTTGTTATAGCTTTTCCCAAGCTAGCTATATGGTCTAAGTTATTTGTTTTATAAGCTATCAGTAACTCACCCTTAATTTTCAATAATTCATCATAAGCAAGTCTCATTTCTTCGTTTAAACCATTTAAAGCAGTTTCTTTTATCACCTTAGAAGAGTTAAGCAAGAGAGCTTTTTCCTTCAAAACTAAATTGTACAGTAGCACATTGTACTCAGGATTACCAGCTGTTAAGGCTATTGACTTTGGTACATCAAAATCGCCAATAATATTTTGCTTAAACTTATAACCTTGGTTCTCAGATAACAACTCTAGCACTTGTTCCAATAATTTAATCTTATTTTCTACCAACTTTGTAGAATAGTTCAGGGCATTAGCTTTATCCCCTTGCCGATGACAGACTTCAGCTAAACTTTGACAAGATTCTATCACTCTAGGGTGATAGGAATGATACTTTTTCTCCATTATAGCAAAAGCAGATTCTAAACAGTTTACAGATAGTTCTAAACTATCAGTTCGTTTGTAGATATTGCCTTTCTTGCCGAGAGTTAGCGCATAATTTATATGCTCTTCGCCATATTTGTCCTTATAAATCATCATTGCATCATTTGCAAATCTAAGTGCCTCATCATAGTTACCTTTCGAGGTGAGGAAGATGCTATAGTTAGACAAAACATTTGGATAGTATTCACTACTTTTTGCTGCAATAGAAGAATTGAAAATGCCTAAGGACTTATTGTATAGGGAATCTGCTAACTCTCTATTATCATGATTTAATCCTGCAAGAAGTGCATAAACATATCCAACATTGAAATGATCGGGTCCTAAAATTCTTTCAAATTCTTTCAGGCTGTGTTCATGATACTCTATTGCTTTTTTCTTATCTCCCATTTCGGAATATAAACCTGCCAAATGATTATGGGCATTGGCATATAGCTGATGACCAGGTCCCAACTCACTTGTCACTAAATTTAAACTTTCTAACAATACCTGTTCAGCTTCACTAAATCTTCCAACCTTTGAATACAGCATTCCAAGATTTATGTAAGCACGAATGTACTCTTGATGATGTTTGCCAAATTTCTGTTCACGTATGGCTATTGCCTCCATATATAAATCCTCCGCTTCATTATACTTGGCCAATCGGTTAGATACAAAAGCTGTATTGTTAATGCTTACAGAATAAGAGGGATGTTGATCTCCAAAAAGTTTATATCTGATAGACTTAGATTCTGCAAACAGAGGCAGACATTCTTCTATCTTTCCCAATCTGAATAAAGCAGTCGCAACATTATTTTGAGCATCAGCATAAAAGATGTTTTTCTTTCCTAGCAGTCTTTCTGCTATATCTCTTGCCTCTTCATGATACTTCAAGGCGATATCTGTCTTCCCGAGATTCCATAAGGTCGAACCTATAAAATCTTTACAAATGGAGGTCAACAAATGTTCATTAGGATAATAAGACTCAGAAAAAGACAGAATCGCTCTAAATAAACTATCACCTCTTTCAAAAGAATTGGACCTAGAGATATGTCTGGCCTTCACCAGTTTATACTCATTTACTAGAGATGGAGATATCAAGCCCTGTACCAGCGATTTATCAGAAATGAGATTAAGCAAAGAATCAGCTTGGTCCTCATATCCTTGATAGATACTCAGAAGGCTATAAACTGTTATGAACTTTATAGAATCGATAGGGTCTTTACTTAGACTCAGTCGTTTTTCTGCTGTTCTAATTAATGAACCAGCTTCATTAAAATCTGTCAATTCTGACTTAAGTCTAGTTAGGTCTATTAATATGTCAAAGTTCCTATCGTGTAACTCTCTTTTTTCTGCTTCATCTAAAGCTTTATTTAAATAGTACTCTGCACTCTTTAAATCACCTTGATAGAAGTTTACCATGCCCAACATATGACCGTAATAGGCAGACAAATCTTTCTTTCTCTTGACTTTTGAGAGACCCTCTAACAACTGATAAGCCTCCGAAAATTGAGAATTACCTAAATGGGTCTCTACCTTAGCAAGCTGGTTAGAAAAACTCTTATCTGTACTTGTTTGAAGTAATTTTTCCGCTTCCTGATAGGACTTATTTCTTAAAAGCTCTTGAAGGAAATTTTTTTCAGTTTGAGACCAAGAAGGAAAACTGGAAAGCAATATAAGTGCACAGCAAACCTGCTGCAACAGACGATTGATTTCGAAGGGCATAACTTAAGGGGTTTACCCAAATATAATTAACTTAAAGTAAACTTTCCAACATATAACAGTTCTTCCTGACTTTCTAGCTCAATTAAATAGTAGTATAATCCTGACTCTATTGATAACAATTTGTGCAGATGGACCAGGTATTCTTTCTCATATAGTTCTACTTCAGGATACAATTTCATCAGAGGACGAAAGGAATTATAAGATGTTTCCTTATTGTCAAAAATATAAACTACTAGCTTATCATCAGTTAATAATGTAGTGTTATCATATTTTCCTTCCAGTATAAAGCGGAATTCATGATTAGTAAAATTTGCTTCCGAGACAGGTTGTTTTGAAAGTTTTAAATCACTTGCTAGAGATCTGGTATTATGCATAGAACTCATTAGTAATTCCAAATCTTTATTCTTTACAAACTTTTCTGAGTTTGTCGTAGGGAGGTCCGATTCCTCAACTGAAGTTTTATTTGAGACCGATTTAGAAGCATTGGTTGTGGGTTTGGGTTTTTCTTGCAAAGGCTTAATTTCCATTTGTGGATCTTGCTCTATTAATGTCTGAGTATTTTCGCTATCTAAATATTCCGAACTAAGTTCTGCTACACCTTGTTTAGTAGGATTATCTGCAGATTCTACTTCCACTATAGGTTTGATCTGCGAATGAGGTTCGGAATTGGTGAGCAATTGTTGGACAAGGAATAAAGAAATACCAAGCATAGCTAAAAGTCCCATTGTGATGATCCAGCTATTATTCTTATTAGCTTGTCTATACTGTAGTTTCTTTATATTCTTTATAAAATCATATTCTTCCTTACTTATAGCACTTTCATGCAGGTTTTTTGCAATTCTAAAGTTTTCCATTAGACCTGAATCGCTAGACAATGCTAGTTTAAATTTCTTCCTTTCTGTCTCGACCATGCTTCCAGAAAGAAAGGCATCTATTCTTTTTATATCCTCTTGATTGTTCATAGATACAGCTTATACTGTGGATCAGATTTTATTAGTTCTATTAGTATTTGCTTACACTTATATCTTTTTCTTTTCACATATTCTATGGTATAGCCCATCTTTCGAGCAATCTCAGCTCCAGATAACTTGCTAAAAGTATACAACATCAGAGATCTACATTCTTCAGATATAATCTCAAGCTTTTCGTACAAGAATTTTGTCCTATCCAATTCTTGAAAATTCACTTCTGGCTCGACAGCCAATTTTTCCAACTCCGTTTCGGAATAACTTACACTACTGACTCGTCTATTTCTAGAATTTCTTTTCATCCATATCAATCGACAGACACCTTTGAGATATAGCTCAAAGCTCGATGATAACAACAGTTCGTTTTTCATAAGCTTTTTATGTACCACTATCAAAGCATCCTGAAAAACATCTTGTGCATCATCAGCATTTCCTCCTTTGTTGCGCACTAGTGCAAGTACTTTTGGATAAAAGTGGCTATACATCTCTCCGAGGACAACACTATTATTGTTCCTTACCGCATCTAGATAATCATTATCAGTTGCAGTCTTCTTATACATATTCGCATCTAAATCAGACACGGCAATCAAATAAATTAATTCTCATATAGTAATTCCAGCTAATCCAATAAAGTGACCATTATAAAAAGATAATTTTTTGAAAAAAATTCTCCACAAGTGGTCACCTTTTCTTCTATTTCGTAATATAGCTATAGGAAGTCTTATTTAATTAGTAATCATTATACCCCAAAAAAGTT
>CAZKXO010000171.1:0-8119 GCA_964556525.1 uncultured Saprospiraceae bacterium | reverse complement strand
AACCGACAAACCAAATATCCTAACACCAAGAACCCAAACAAACCACCAAAACCTAACAAATAAAAATGAACGAACTAATCCTCTTCGAAAAAATAGGTAAAGTCGCTAAGCTAACCTTTAATAGGCCCGACAAGTATAATAGTATGGTCGAAGGCATAGCTTTACCACTCATAGACTATCTAAAGCTGTGTGCTAAGGACAATGAAATCAGAGCAGTATATCTTACGGGTACTGGAAAAGCTTTCTGTGCTGGACAAGATCTGAAAGAGGCAACGGACCCTGTAGCAAATCGAGAACTGGATCACTTTGTAGTTAATCATTTTAATCCTATAATCCGTGGGATAACAAAATTGGACAAACCAGTAGTGGCCGCCGTTAATGGAGTTGCCGCTGGTGCTGGCGCAAGTATCGCCCTATGTTGTGATATTGTAGTAGCAAAGGAGTCAGCCTCATTTATTCAGGCCTTTAGTGCTGTAGGGTTGATTCCAGATAGTGGAGGGACACATACTCTGCAAAGGTTAGTAGGCTATCAGAAAGCATTGGCTCTAACAATGCTAGCAGAAAAAGTACCTGCGGTGGAAGCGGAACGTTTAGGAATGATTTATAAGTATTTTGATGATGATAGCTTCGATCAGAAATCGTGGGCTATTGCAGAGCGGTTAGCTGAAATGCCGACAACTGGATTGGCATTGACAAAAAGAGCCTACCAATATGGCCAGACTGCAACTCTAGAAGAATCATTGCAGCTGGAAAGAAAATATCAAGTGATGGCTAGCAATACGTCAGATTTTAAAGAAGGAACAGCTGCGTTCTTTGAAAAAAGGAAACCAACATTTAAAGGAAGATAATGAAAGTAGGAGTTATAGGTTCAGGGACTATGGGTAGCGGTATCGCGCAAGTAGCTGCTACAGCTGATTGCAAAGTTGTGCTCTATGATTTAAATCAAGAAGCACTAGTTAAGAGTAAGGCTAAGCTTGAAAAAATATTGAACCGCCTTATAGAGAAGGAAAGAATAAATAGCGCTCGGAAAGAAAGCATCCAAGCTAATATTAGTTATTCCACTGAGCTTTCTGCTTTGAAAGAGAGTGGAGTAGTGATTGAGGCAATTGTGGAGAACCCAGAGATAAAGAAAAATGTATTTAGGCGAGTAGAAGAACTAGTTAGCGATGATTGTATTATTGCTTCCAATACTTCTTCTTTATCCATTACGGATTTAGCTTCATGTCTGGATAAGCCTGGAAGATTTATAGGTATCCATTTTTTCAACCCTGCCCCTTTAATGAAGCTTGTAGAAATAGTACCTGCAATTCAGACGAGTTCAGCTGTAATTGCGAAGTCTAAAGAAACTATCGACAATTGGGGAAAGTTAACAGTGCTGGCAAAAGATACACCAGGTTTTATAGTTAATAAAGTTGCGCGACCTTTTTATAGCGAGTCACTACGCATATACGAAGAGGGTATAGCAGATTTTGCTACGATAGATTGGGCGATGAAGGATTTAGCTGGATTTAGGATGGGGCCCTTTGAGCTGATGGACTTTATAGGTAATGACGTGAATTATACTGTCACAGAAACAGTATGGAAATCATTTTATAATGACCCTCGATACAAACCAGCACTTACTCAAAAGAAGTTGTCAGAAGCTGGATATCATGGAAGAAAAGCAGGACGTGGCTATTATAGCTATTCAGACAATGCTACTAACCCAGAACCTAACAATGATAACGAGCTAGGTCAGATAATTTCTTTTAGAGTTATAATTATGCTAATCAATGAAGCTGCCGACACTTTGTATCTGCGTATAGCAAGTCGCGAAGATATAGAAACCGCAATGACAAAAGGAGTCAATTATCCTAAAGGACTTTTGGCCTGGGCCGACGAAATTGGGATTGCAAATGTCGTAGAAAGCATTGATACACTTTACGACGAGTATCATGAGGATAGATACAGGTGTTGCCCTCTCTTGCGTAAAATGGCCAAAGAGAACCAACTGTTTTTTTCTTAGACTTTATAACACAGAAGCCAAGTTATGAAATTACAAAATTATGTTTACGGAGAATGGATAACTGGAGAAGGTGAAGGTGCGCCTATTTATAATTCAGTAGATGGTCAGCTTATTCACTATGCATCCACCAAGGGTATAGACTTTGCAAAAATTCTGGAGTACGGACGCAAGGTGGGTAATCCAAGTCTTAGAAAGATGACTTTCCAGCAGAGAGGCAATATGCTGAAGAAGCTGGCGCTGTATCTGACCAAGAGAAAGGATAAGTATTACGAAGTTAGTTACATGACTGGTGCTACGAAGGCAGATAGTTGGATAGATATAGAGGGGGGCTTTGGAAATCTATTTGCCAATGCCTCACTTAGAAGAAACTTTCCTAATCAGAGTTTTCATGTAGACGGTGATGGTATAGATCTTTCTCGTGGCGGTCAGTTTATGGGTCATCATATAATGGTTCCTAAGCGCGGTGTCGCAGTTCACATCAATGCATATAATTTTCCTATATGGGGGATGCTAGAAAAATGTGCTGTCAATTGGATGGCGGGTATGCCCGCAGTCGTAAAGCCTGCTACTGCAACCTCCTATCTGACAGAAGCCGTTGTGAAGGATATAATAGAATCTGGAATTTTGCCAGAAGGCAGTCTACAGCTTATTTGTGGATCTGCCAGAGGAATATTAGACTCTGTAGAGTCTCAGGATGTAGTGACCTTTACGGGTTCGGCTTCTACCGGAAGGATGTTAAAAGCACATGAGAGAATCATTTCTGAAGCAGTGCCTTTTAATATGGAAGCTGATTCGCTTAATTGTTCTGTGCTAGGAATGACTAGCGTACCTGGTACTGCTGAGTTTGATTTATTTGTCAAAGAAGTCAGAAGGGAGATGACTGTAAAGTGTGGTCAGAAATGTACAGCCATCAGACGTATAATTGTGCCTGATAATCTGGTAGAAGACGTGCAGATTGCCTTAGGAAAATCACTAGGTAAAGTCACTATTGGAAACCCTAAGGCCAAAGGTGTAAGAATGGGGGCTCTGGCTAGTAAAGCACAAGTAGAGGAAGTAAGAGAACGTGTTGCTGAATTAATAAAGACAGCTGACCTGATATATGGGGACTTGGAGCAAGTAGAATTACTGGAAGCCGATGCCAAACAAGGTGCTTTTCTAAGTCCACTATTGTTGTTAGAAAAAGATCCTTTTAAAAATACTGCTGTTCACGAAATAGAAGCCTTTGGACCTGTAAGTACCATAATGCCGTATTCTTCAGTAGATGAAGCAATTCATTTGGCACAGATGGGGAGAGGCTCCTTGGTTTCATCTATTGCAACTTCTGATGATGATGAAGCACGAGACTTTGTTCTAGGTGCAGCTACTCATCATGGAAGAATTTTGGTAATAAATGAAGATAGTGCCAAGCAAAGCACTGGTCACGGATCACCCCTTCCTTATCTGGTACACGGTGGACCTGGAAGAGCTGGAGGAGGAGAAGAGATGGGAGGAATGAGAGGTATCAAGCATTATCTCCAGCGCTGTGCCATCCAAGGGTCGCCGACGACGATCTCGCATATCACGGGCATCTATCAACCCAATGCTGATTACAAAGAAGCAACTGGTCATCCATTCAATTATTATTTTGAAGAAATCCAACCAGGGATGTCCCTGAAGACACATAAGCGAACGATTACTGATACCGACATTATCAATTTTGCCAACGTCACTTGGGATCACTTTTATGCACATACAGATATAACCTCATTAGACGGAAGCATCTTCGAGCGCAGGACTGCCCATGGTTATTTCTTGCTGGCTGCAGCTGCAGGATTGTTTGTCAAGCCTGATAAAGGACCCGTAGGTGCCAACTATGGATTGGAAGAGTGCAGGTTTGTCAGACCTGTGTATCACAATGACACGGTGTATGTAAGGCTTACTTGTAAAGAGAAAGTGGACAGAGATACCAAAGGGAAGAATATGCCTGCCGGTGTTGTGAAGTGGTATATGGAAATGTTTGATACTGCAGACGAACTGGTGGCAGTTGCAACAATTCTGACTTTAGTAGAAAAGAAGAATCCATATTTAAATATGTCTGAAGAAAATTTGCGCAACTTGTTTTCTAAACTCGACAAAGATGTAAAACCAAAATGGGGTATTCTGCGCCCACAACATATGATCGAGCATCTAGAATATCAGTTTCTTATTGCAATAGAGAAAGTCCATGCCAGACTGATGACTTCACCAAAGCATTTAGATAAGTTTCTTGAAGTTGTTTATAATCATCAGCCTATGATGAGAGGCTTTAATCATCCTTTGCTAAGGAAGGGTGAGTTAGAGGACTTGAGATATGATTCACTAGAAGCCGCAATAGAAGGATACTTTGTTACCAGAGCTAAGTACGAGTCTTATTTCAAAGAAAATGAAGGAAAGAAAACGATGAACCCTTCATTTGGAGAGTTAAGTAAATTTGAATGGGACTTATTGAATAGAAAGCATACCCATCACCACTTTGAACAATTTGGCTTGGTACAGGCAGATTAAGGAAAGCCATTGCAAAAACTGGTATCTTTGTCCTATCAATTAGCGAATGCTTTACCACAACACTTACGAACTAACAACTCACAGTCCTTGGGTCACCTTTATCCATGGGGCAGGGGGTAGTAGTGCTATTTGGTTTAAGCAGATCAGATATTTTAGTCGCCATTTTAATGTACTCTTGTTGGACCTCAGAGGTCATGGCCGCTCTAAAGAATTGAGCCTTCATAATCTCAAGGAGTATAGCTTTGAGAGAGTAGGGAATGACATCATTGAGGTACTTGATTATCTAAAAATAAAGAGTACGCATTTCGTAGGGATTTCATTAGGTACTATTATAGTGAGAGAAATCACAGAACGCTTCCCTGAGAGAACCAAATCTATGATTATGGGTGGCGCCATCATGCAGCTCAACCTTCGAGGTCAGATTCTGATGCGTATGGGCAATAGTCTGAAATCTATCATTCCATACTTATTACTCTACAGGCTTCTCGCGCACATAGTCATGCCTAGTGAAAAAAACAAGGAGAGCCGTAGCCTATTTATAAATGAAGCAAAGAAGTTGTATCAGAAAGAGTTTAAGAGATGGTTCGGCTTAGCTGCTCAGGTCAATCCACTGCTCCGCTATTTTAGAATTCATGACAGTGGAATACCTACGCTGTACATCATGGGCTCTGAAGATTACATGTTCTTGCCT
This sequence comes from uncultured Saprospiraceae bacterium, assembly GCA_964556525.1. GTDB lineage: Bacteria > Bacteroidota > Bacteroidia > Chitinophagales > Saprospiraceae > RFSX01. The sequence continues at coordinate 2,900 of CAZKXO010000171.1, read as the reverse complement.
TCTATTTCTAAACTGGTCAAGAACCATAAATCTTCTAAGCTATTCATTGTAGAAGATTGTGGTCATGTAGTTAATGTCGAGCATCCAAATACCTTCAACCAAACCGCAGTGGCATTTATAAAGGAATTGCCTGAGTAATAACTTCTATACTAAGCTTCTTCTCTAAATGTGGCTCGACTAATAAGGATCTTGTATTTCTATTGAGTTTCTTGGATGTTGAAGAGTTAAATTTGGCCTATTGGGCCATCTTCGTTATAAATGTTGCTACTTTTCGGGATTGTGACATTTTATTGAAATTACGTCATAATAGGGTAGAATTTGACGAAGATTCTGCCTCCTATACACTAAGTACCCATCCTCGAAACCCTCAAAGTCTAACTATTATTAATCTACCAACTATTTTATATGTTTAACTTATTGAATTCAGTACAGGGATTATTATCAGATAATCTTGTAGGAAAAATTGCCACAGTTATTGGATCTAATAGCACAGTTACCAAGGCTGCATTAGGCAAAATATTACCTTCTATATTGCAAGGCATCTCTAGAAAGGGTGCAACTACGGAAGGTGCTTCTTCGCTTCTTAGCATGTTTAAAAACCATGACCTAGGATCAAGTACCCTTAACAACTTGACTTCTTCGCTTAGTGGTGGTGGAGCCACAGATTCTTTACTATCTAAAGGCAGCAAACTTAATGATGCACTTTTCGGTGATAGTGTAAAGGATATGATAGGAACTTCAGGACTAGATTCTGGATCAGCTTCCAAATTGATAAATCTAGCGACTCCTATAGCTTTGGGCGCTTTAGGTAAAGAGGTAGCAAACAAGAATATAGATGCAGCAGGCCTATCTTCTATGCTCAAGTCTCAATCTATGAAAGTCGTAGATTCTACAACTACACGTAGCACAACCAGCGAAAAAGTTACTAGCCAACCAGTAAAAAAATCAGGTGGAAGCATGATGAGATGGTTGATTCCTTTATTTTTCCTACTGGCTGCTGGATGGTTTTTCACGCAGTATCTAGGCGATAAGAAAGCAGCGAAAGGAGCTGACAAAACAGAAATGACCGATAAAGGTACCAAAGCAGCAACACATACACATTCAGACGGTACAGTTCACCAAGGCGCAACGCATACACATTCAGACGGTACAGTTCACCAAGGTGCAACGCATACACATTCAGATGGTACAGTTCATAATGGAGCTACTCATAGTGGCGATATGAAGGGTGACATGAAAGATGATATGAAAGGAAAAGCTATGGAGTCTGGCGCTGATATGGCTGCAAAGATGGGTATCAAAGTAGATGCTGCTGGGAATCTTGTAGACACGGATGGAAAAATCCTTTATAATAAAGGAGAGTTCAGTTTTAAAGATGGAGAATACTTTGATGCAGATGGTAACAAACTTAATCTACTTCAGAAAATAGGTAAGGCAATGGGTGACGCTGGAAAAGCTGTAGGTGGTGCTGTTGCTGGAGCAGCAGGAAAAACTGCTGATGCATTTAAAGATACATTTGGAGGAATGTTCAAGAAGAAAATGGGTGGAGAAGCTGTCGCAGCATACGGACTTTCGGATATAGTGTTTGATTCAGAATCTCATAAGATAACTTCTTTCTCTAAGAATGAAGTTATGGGCCTTGCGGAAGCATTAAAAGCAACTCCTGATGCAAAGATTAAAGTACAGGTAAGTTCTGCAGACGGAGGAGACAAAAAAGTAACGAAGATGAGAGCACAGGTTGTGCATGACATGCTTGTTACATTAGGTGTAGCTGACAAACAAATTTCAGCTGAAGGTATTGGAGAAGGTGATGGAAAAGTATCTATTGTAATAGAGTAAGTACTACTAATAAAAGATAATAAAGAGGGGCTGGAATTTTTCAGTCCCTCTTTTTATTGTGGTAAAGAGACTAGTCTAAATGTACTAACATAAAGATGCTAATCTTTATTTCTACTTCTTGATTAGGCTGAATAACTCTTTATGATTTCAAAGTTAGAACACAATTTCTGAGCAATATTTCTCTATTTTAGTGTGAAACAATCTACAATGACCCCAACCATTGAGCCTGTTCATGATGACATTCGTCTGGAAGAGATTCGCTTAGAAGCAAATGACAAAATCACAAATTTGGAGATTTTGAAGACAGACATTGGTCTAATGTTCAAGTTTGCTGTCAACACAGGTAGAGAACTACCAAATAACTTAAATCTCGACGAGAAAGCAGATTATAAGATGCTGATCTCAGACTATAATGCATTACTTAAGGTTGTAAAACCAGTTACTCCCGAATCCATTTTGTATCTTAATGCTGAACTTACCAATATAGGCAAGGATGGCAAGTGGTATCTCATACCCATATTTACAAAATGTATCATTCTTGCAGCTTTAGCCTTATTAGTACTGATAGCTGTAAGCATGCATCCTGTAGTTAATGAAGTCAATCAAAACATTGGACTTTTAGAAGCGTCTGGTCATACTTTGTTATTTAATCTAGCATTTATCTGTGCTGCCTCTTTACTTGGTGTTATGTTTTACTTGCTAAAAACGATAGGTGATAAGATAAAGACGACGACTTTGTTACCACATGATAATATCGAACTCAATGCAGCCATAATTATCGGAATTATATCAGGCTTTGTGATCACTGAGCTTTTTACTCTTACCAGTGACACTTTTGAAAATAATTTCCTGGTTATACATAAAATGACTTTGGCTTTGTTAGGTGGCTTTTCATCCGATGCCATCTTTTCTATTCTGCAAGGCGTAGTCAATAAATTCCGAAAAATGTTTTCCGATTAGATAGAATCAAAAATGAACAGAAAATACACAGTCAAAATATTTTTAAACCCTCAAAATTTATTGAAATGGCAGAACATAATATTTATGTCAATGTAATTGGT
>CAZKXO010000170.1:0-8126 GCA_964556525.1 uncultured Saprospiraceae bacterium | reverse complement strand
CTACTAACACTGTCGATAATAGGATGCTAGATGATTCTTTCTTCGAGCTCAGAGCAAATACTGTTGACCAAGTAGAAATAGATGAATTTATCTCCAAGATGAATCAAGAGAAAGAAAACAGATAATGTTATTATGTACACTTAGCACCATAGGACTGATGGAATAATTTTGTATCTTGAATCATCACTTTTATTGTATTTATGAGGCTCCAAATCTTTTTCGTAATAGCAATAGCATTAACATTAGTTTTTGCCCATCGATCAGATGATGAGAATATAACGGAAGTGCCTTTCCAGGAAGCAATAGACAGAATTGTGAATGGTGAGAAAATGGAATTCATCTCGGCGGATTATCGAAACGCGGATGGCCTACCGCTGACTGATGAAGAAAGCCGACTGCTCAATGAGGGCAAGCTCTCTAGAAAGTTTTACCAAAACAACAAGCATGAAATCATAGAAATAAGATGTGGTATAATGGAACAAGTCGACACTATCCAAGAACACATACTTACTGCTATATTAGGCCGTAATCCTCTTAATAGCATAGAGCAACCAAGCATAGATTGCCATCAGAACACTATGGCTTATTTGCATAATCGAGTATTTCCTGAGGCAACCCTTCCATTAGCCAGAGACACTTTGGAATATTTTCGCTTTAATGATATAGAGGACTTAGACCTCTTGGTTTCCATAATAGAGCAATGTGGTTTTCCTACTACCAAAGAGAAAGTAAAAGTAGCTTATGAGGTACTCTTATATTATTACTCTTTGGAAATGATAGGCTATTACTACCATGAATTCCTGAATGCTCATAATAGAAATTTCTTATCTACTGCTCAACTAAAAGATATTCAAGACAAACTGAAAAGGAAAAAGAAATTTAGCAAATCGTATAAAGGATCTACTCCATCAAGAGCTGAATTCATAAAAAGTTTGGAAGAGCAGTTAGAACAAACAAAAGATAGTCTTGAAAGAATAAATCTGGCAAACTTCATAAAGCAAATGGAAGAGGCAGAGGCTAAAACAGTATTGGGAGAATTAGAAAAGAACTAGTTGAATTAACTGCTTAACTCCAGCTCCAAATCTTCCAATCGCTTTCCCTTAGTCTCGGGCATTATCATCCGAACCCAGATAAGTTGTACCAACATCATCAAAGCAAAAAACAAAAAGATAGTCTCAGGCTCGAAAGTATCAAGCACCGTCGGAGTAATCATCGTAATCACAGCAGCCAGCACCCAATGCGTACCACTACCCCATGACATCCCCTGAGCTCTTACAGAATTCGGAAATATCTCTGCAATAAATACCCATATGACTGCCCCTTGCCCTATTGCATGAGCACCGACAAACAAACTAACAAACAGAACAACTGCTGTCCCTTCTGCTCCCATGTAAAAAGAATAAGCTACTCCAATTAAGGTAATAATATAACCAATAGAACCTATTGTCATCAAAGTCTTCCTTCCCATCCTATCTATCAGGTACATGCCAAGTAAAGTGAAAATGAGATTTACTGCACCTATGGGAATGGAGGCAATGAGGGTATTGCTTTGGTCTACGCCAGCAGTCTCGAAAATGCGCGGTGCATAATACAAGACGAAATTAATTCCTGAAACCTGATTGAAAAAGGCGAGGGTAAAGGCTAGCAAAATGGACTTACTGTACTTCCCTGAAAAAAACTTCTCCTTGGTCCGCAGCAAGGAATTCTTTATGGTGTCTAATTGAGTTTCTATGTCTAGGTGAGGATTGATCTGTTGTAATATTTTTTTTGCCTTTCGTTTGTCCTTGTTTTTTAGCAATAACCATCTTGGGCTATTTGGCACACCGATGACCATAAAGCAATATATCGCTGCAGGTACTGCCTCTATAGCCAGCATCCATCTCCAGGCTTGATGATCTATATATTTACCAAGGAGGAAGTTAGAGAAAAAGGCTACAAAGATGCCAAAGACAATATTGAACTGATAAGTTGCAACAAATCGACCTCTTTTATCTGCAGGAGCAATTTCAGAAATATAAATAGGTGCAGCAACAGAAGAAGCCCCTACTCCTAATCCGCCAATAAATCTGAAAAATGAAAAGACATACGGATCATTGGCAAAGCCTGAGCCTAAAGCAGAAACTAAATACAAGACACCAATCACAAACAAGGTAATCTTCCTTCCGTACTTGTCACATGGAACACCTCCAAACAATGCACCTAGAACAGTACCCCATAAGGCCATCGACATAATAAAAGTCCCATGAAACCAATCACTAGTTTTCCATAACTCTTGCAATTGCTGATCAGCACCTGATATCACTATGGTATCGAATCCAAAAAGAAAACCAGCAAGTGCTACAGTAAATACCCAATAAAAGGACTTGTTTGTATGCATAGGGGTTTGTTTTGAATAAGAATGTTTTCTTCTTGGTAGTGAAGTAAATATCGGAAATTATTGTCTCAAGTCAGCATGCTTTCAGTAGAAAGGAGATCAAGATCACAATTCACCTGCTGTCGTCACAGATGTAAACTGATGATTTGTTAGCCGAAGTTTAATTAGTATCCAACAATTGACTAACTTTTGCTTTTCAATTGTAGTAAAAATTATCGGCATGTTCTTAGCTAAAAATACCCTACGCCATTTATTACTTTTCTCACTGTGTACTTTAGCGATGAATTGGACCTTAGTAGGACAGTACTACCCTTCTGCAGACAATTGGGAAGAACGGGCACCTTCTGAATATGGTATAGCTAAACAGGAATTAGCTTCCGCAATAGATTCTATTATAAGTTACGAGTACACTGGTCCGATAGATTTGCGCCAGGCGATTCTAAAAGGGTTTCAAAGAGAACCCTATCATAAAATTCTTGGCCCGACGAAGCGCAGAGGCGGCCCAGCAGGCATGATAATAAAGGATGGTTATATCATCGCACAGTGGGGCGACACCAAACGTGTAGATATGACCTTCAGTGTTACAAAAAGCTATCTGTCTACAGTAGCGGGCTTAGCCCAAGACAGAGGGCTGATAGACTCCCTAGATGACAAGGTGGAACACTATGTATGGGATGGTCATTTCGATGGTGCACATAACAGCAAAATAAAATGGTCTCATCTACTCAATCAATCTTCAGACTGGTCTGGACAATTGTGGGGTGGCTACGACTGGAATGACAGACCACCAAGAGAAGGAGGTATAGATGATTGGCGATTCAGAAAATTACAAGAACCAGGGACCGTAATGGAATACAACGATGTCCGGGTCAATCTCCTTGCTTACTCCCTGCTACAAGTATGGAGAAAGCCACTGCCGCAAGTCCTAAAGGAAAATATCATGGATCCTATAGGCGCCTCCCCTACCTGGAGATGGCATGGTTACGAAAATTCGTGGACTACAATAGATGGGCTGCAAATGCAATCTGTAAGTGGTGGTGGGCACTCTGGAGGCGGCCTTTTTATAAGTACAGAAGATCATGCAAGGTTTGGTCTACTTTTCCTTAGAAATGGTGTCTGGGAGGACCAGCAGCTCATCAGTAGCTCATGGATAGAAGCAGCTACGACCCCTTCCTCTGCAAACCCAAGCTATGGCTATATGTGGTGGCTGCCTAGTCCAGATAAAAAAGATAGGATGTCTAATCTAAGTACAACTGGCTACTATGCTGCTGGATTCGGCGGGAATTATATCATAATAGAACCTGATTACGATATGGTCATCGTACTGAGATGGTGTGATCCCCCTAAGGCGAATAAAGCATTGGGTTTGATAAAACAATCTATAAAGGAATAGGGCATAAACTTTTTCAAAAAACTCAAAGTTTATTATTGTTGTCTCATAATTTATTCCTTCACATAATTGGTTAGCCGCTTCTTCTAGCATTAGGAATAACCCCTACAACTCCACATTTCTGCAGTTTCAAAAGCGAGAAAACCACATAAATCGATTTCAGATCACCTTTATTTAGCAGCTAAATACTATGATTTACTGCGAGATACATAGTAAAGAAAAGAGTAATTTTACACATTGAAATAAAGTCCTTTAGGGACATCACAAAACGAAATGAGCACTATGTACAGATCACATAACTGTGGAGAACTAAGAATGAGCAACCAGGGTCAGGAAGTAACCCTTTCGGGCTGGGTTCAGAAAACAAGAAATCTAGGAGGACTGACCTTTGTAGACCTAAGAGACAGGTATGGTATCACACAGTTGGTCTTTAATATGGATACTAATGCCGAACTTACAGAAAAGGCCAGAAAGCTGGGAAGAGAGTTTGTGATCAAAGCCGTCGGTAACGTTGCCGAAAGAGCAAGCAAAAACCCTGACAGACCTACAGGTGACATAGAAATAGAAGTAAAAACGCTGGATATACTCAATGCTGCAAAGACACCACCCTTCAGCATAGAAGAAGAAACAGATGGCGGAGAGGACCTAAGGATGAAATACCGCTACCTAGACCTGAGAAGAGGACCCCTACAGCGTAATCTTATGTTCAGATCCAAGCTGGCTGTAGAAACGAGAAAGTATCTTGCTGATCAGGGCTTTATAGAAGTAGAAACACCTAACCTCATCAAGAGTACACCAGAAGGTGCTAGAGACTTCGTCGTACCTAGCAGAATGAACCCAGGCGAGTTCTATGCCTTACCACAGTCTCCTCAGACCTTTAAGCAGATACTGATGGTCGGTGGTTTTGATAAGTATTTCCAGATAGTAAAATGTTTCCGTGACGAAGATCTCAGAGCAGACAGACAACCTGAGTTTACACAGATAGATTGCGAGATGTCTTTTGTTACTCGTGATGAAATATTGGCCACCTTTGAAGGACTGACAAAAAATCTCTTCAAGGTCATGCTAGATACAGAGTTGCCCGAGTTCCCTAAGATGTCCTATGATGAAGCCATCAGAAGGTACGGTAGTGACAAGCCTGACACCAGATTCGGAATGGAATTCGTAGAGCTTAAGGAAGAAACAAAGGGTAAGGATTTTGCAGTCTTTGACAATGCTGAGTTTGTTGTAGGTATCTGTGCAAAAAGAATAGCAGAATCTTATTCCAATAAAGACCTCAAGCAAATTACAGAATGGCTGCAGAGACCACAGATAGGTTGCAAAGGTCTTGTCTATGTGAAATACAATAATGACGGCTCACTAAAATCTACAGTCGGAAAATTCTACTCAGACGACGATCTCAAAGTATGGCTGGAAAAGGCAGGTGCCGAAAAAGGAGACATCCTGTTTGTACTATGTGGAGAAAAAGAAAAGACTCAAAAGCAAATGAATGAGCTGCGTCTAGAAATGGGACGTAGAATGGGACTGATGGATCCGACGGTTTTTAATCCGCTATGGGTAGTAGATTTTCCACTATTGGAATGGGACGAAGAGTCAGAACGTTTCCATGCTATGCATCATCCATTTACCTCTCCTAAGGTAGATGAGATTCCAAATATGATGAACGGTGACCACCAGGCCATGAAAGAGCTCAAAGCCGATGCCTACGACCTTGTCATAAACGGTGTAGAGATAGGTGGCGGTTCCATCAGAATACATGACAGAGAACTCCAGTCCAAAAACTTTAAGCTACTAGGCTTTACGCCTGAGGAAGCAGAAGCACAGTTTGGTTTCTTACTAGGCGCCTTCGAATATGGGGCACCACCCCATGGAGGTATAGCTTTCGGTTTTGATAGGCTCAATGCCGTAATGAATGGGGTCAATTCGATCCGAGACTTTATCGCCTTTCCTAAGAACACCAGCGGAAGAGATATGATGATAGATGCACCGAGTCCTGTGGACAACGAGCAACTCGAGGAATTGTATCTTAAGTTGGGAGACTTAGAAAAGAGTGCAGAGTAACTGCTTAGTTATAGTTCATTAAAATGTTCCCTGACATAATATAAGATTAGAAAGCAACGAATTTCTAACTCTTAATCAATGAAGTAGATTTTTTAATTTATCCGTAATTGGATATATTCACAGTATGTGTAAATTATTATGGACTCTACTTCCTTTATTCGGTTCTTTTTGCATTCACAGTCAAGAGTATGCAGTTAACAACATAGACAAGGCCTTACTTAAAAATGCCAATGCAGTTGTAAGACAATACGACCTGCTCGTAACCTTTTCTTCAGCGCACAAACTGTCTGTAAAAACAGACTATGCCATTACAATACTGAATAACAAAGCAGATGATTTTCTTGCTTTCTATGCACATTACAATGAAGGTGATGAAAAAATAAAGGATTTGGACATCCAAATCTATGATGCCTCTGGAAGATCAATAAAAAAAGTATCTAAGTCTGAGATAGAAGACATTGCTTATAATTATTCGTCCATGATTACTGAGAGTCGTTATAAAACATATACGCATACTCCCATAGATTATCCTTGTACCATTGAGGTTAGCTATTCCTTAAATTCTAAAAACACGATGGCACTTCCAGTTTGGAATCCGATACTTGATTACAACGTGGCCGTAGAATCCAGTAGTTATAGAATAGTAAATGATACCCAAACTAAAATAAATCGCAAAGAATTTAATCTCTCTGAATATGAAAATATTAGCATTTCAGATTCTGAGGCTATCGCAGTGAATATTCCAGTAGTTAAGAATGAAAAATACAGTGGTGGCTGGCTAGATAATTTTCCTGTCGTATACTGGCAACCTGAGAGATTTAACTATTTCGGTTATGTAGGTAGTGCTGTCTCTTGGGAAGAATTTGGTAGATGGAATTTTGACACTTTCATCAAAAAGAATAAATTCTCTAAACCAGAGAAGGTAATGTCTGAAGTGGGGCCTGCACTAGCTGGAGCTGTTTCTAAACAGGACAGCATAAAGCAGATCTACGATTTTGTTCAAGAAAACACCAGATATATTAGCATACAATTAGATGAAGGTGGCTATGCGCCCATGTCATTGGATAAAGTACACGATAATAAATATGGTGACTGCAAAGCCCTAAGCAACTACACCAGAGCCATCTTAGGACTATACAATATAACTTCTGACTACATAATTGTAAAAGCAAACACTGAAGAAAAAGCATCTCTATACGATGATTTTACTTGTGGCGGAATGGCCAACCATATTATACTCAGAGTACCTATGCAGAGAGAAGAAGAGGACATATGGCTAGAATGTACTTCCCATGATTCCCCATTTAATTTCTTAGGCAACTTTACAGATGACAGATACGTTCTTGCAATAAATGAAAGTGAAAGTAAGATAATCAAAACGCCGAGTTATGCAAAACTCAACTCCACACAAATTATTTCTTCGGTAGATCTGACGGACAAGGAGGCAGTAGTCTCATCAGAGATACGATATACAGGACTGCCCTACTCTGAAAAAATGAGTATATCAAAACTGACAAGTAAGAAAAGAGACGAAATACTGTATGAGGAATTATTCGACTTTACACCGGTCAGAAATCTCTCAAAATACTCGTGTAGTTTCGATGAAAAAAATATAGAAGCAACAGAAAAAGTAAGTTTTACTCTTACTAAGTATGCTGAACATTTAGGGAGTTATCTTACCGTACCCGTAGAATTCTTTGACTTAGACGTACCTTATCTAAGTACCAAAAAGCAGCGGACAAAAGATATCTTCTTCGTTAGGTCCTATTCCAACAGCATAGAAACACGTTACACCATACCTGAAAAGTATCTTTTAGACATAGATGAACTAGACAAAGAGATAAATTCGAACTTTTGTCATTATAGCAGAAAAATAAAATTAGAAAACAACATTCTGACTGTAACAAGATCCTTTCAGCTCATCGAAGGACAATATAATAGCGAGTCATACAAAGAGATGGCTAAAACTCTAAAGTCTATACGTAAGGCGGAAAGAGAATCAATCACTTTAAACAACAGAACATGAGAAACAACTTAGCTCCATTAACATTATTAATACTCTTAAGCTTAAGTGCTGTAGCACAAAAATTTGAGGCGCCTTCTAAAGAATTACTGTCTCGTAAAGAAAGCAGCATAGACCCCTCTGCGGTTGCTACAATTATATATCATCAGTGCAAAGCGGGTTACAAAGACAGACCCTTAGAACTAGAAATTATTCACAAAAAACAAATTCAAATTCATACACCAGAAGGAGAAAGCTATGCTGACTTCAATATACCCTTGTACAAAACATCCAGTAAA